>JAMWZA010000038.1 GCA_024305105.1 Marinoscillum sp. | reverse complement strand
GCTTCATACAGAGCCGGCCAAAACATCGATGATCGAATTGAGTCGTTAATCGGTGAAGGAATGGATCCAAGCAAAGCAAAGCTTAAAGCGCTTGAGCAATTCTCTATTGAATGTGCTATCATTAAAGTTCATGGTTCGGAAGCACTTGATTACTGTGTGGATGAAGGCGTGCAAGTTTATGGCGGGATGGGCTTCTCTGAGGAAGCTCCTATGGCACGAGCCTACAGAGATGCACGAATCACCCGTATTTATGAAGGCACCAATGAGATCAACAGAATGTTGCTGGTTGGCATGATGTTTAAGCGAGCGATGAAAGGTGAGATTGATCTTTTAGGACCAGCCATGGATGTCGCTAAAGAATTGACTTCTGTACCTTCTTTTGACATGCCTGATTTAAGTGCACCTTTAGCTGAGGAGAAAGACGTCTTGAAAAAATTAAAGAAGGCAGCATTGATGGTAGCTGGGAAAGCGGCAGAAACATTTGGCCCTAAGCTGACAGACGAACAAGAGATCCTTATGCACATTGCTGACATGATGATCGAAATTTATGTATTGGAATCTTCTCTGCTTAGAACTGAGAAACTAATCAGCCTGCATGGTGAGGAAGCAAGTGAACTGTATGTGAGCATGACCAAACTCTATATGCATGAAGCCATCCAAAAAATAAAAAATCACGGTGATGAGGCAGTTGCATGCTTTACTGAAGGCGACGAGCTTAAAGTAATGATGATGGGAATGAAACGTTTCACCAAATTTAATCCTGTCAATACGAAGGAGCTTAGAAGATCAATTGCTGCGAAAATGGTAGAAGAAAATAAGTTTCCTTACAGTCTTTACAATTAATCACCTTTTGCGAATTTTTGAAACAAAAGCCGGCCTAGCCGGCTTTTTTATTTATGGACCATTTACGTTTAATTTGACGTTGTTATGGCATAAATTTAACATTCAAACGAAGGCAGGCATCCTTAATGGAATCATTCAAAACACTCACCACAAAAGAAAAGGCACTTTCACTCAATCTGGACGATAAAATCTACGGAACGATCGCTGAGATAGGTGGCGGTCAGGAAGTAGCAGATTATTTTTTCAAAGCGGGTGCAGCCTCAGGGACCATCGCTAAGACCATGTCCGCATACGACATGACGTTTAGTGATGCCATCTATGGCAAAAGTCTGCGATACGTATGCGAAGATAAGCTGATGAAGATGCTGGATAGAGAGTATTCTTTATTGGCCCAACGTTTGACAAACCGAGCTAAACGTTCGCACTTCTTTGCTTTCGCCAATACTGTAGAAACGCTAAACTATAAGCGTACCAACCAGGGACATGGCTGGATAGGTCTACGATTTCAGAAGCATCCCAATTCGGATCCGAATGACTGTGTGATTCATGTCATTCTTAAAGATAGTGACCCCCTCTGGCAGCAACAGGTTCTTGGAATGGTAGGCGTAAACTTGCTTCACGCATGCTACAACTACACCGAACCTGAGGAAATTCTTAATTCACTAACTGACAACATTCACCATTCCAGATTAGAAATCGACATGTTCCGAATACAGGGGCCTGACTTCCATCATGTGGACAACCGCCTGATGAGTTTGAAGTTGGTTAAAAATGGATTGACTCATGCCGCGATGTTTGGCCCTAAAGGAAATGTACTGCAACCTTCCGCAGCCCTTTATAAAAAGAACATTTTCGTACTCAGAGGACGCTTTCGCCCGGTTACTCATGTAAATGTGGACATGATGATTACAGGGATGCGGGCATTTCGAAAGGAATCTGATGTAGAGATTCAAAACATCACTCCAATAGTAGAGCTAACACTAAATGATCTGACACTTGAAGGAGAAGTAGATGAAACAGATTTCCTGGATCGTGTTGACCTTCTATGCTCTTTGGGACAAAATGTGCTCATTTCTAATTATCAGGAGCACTACAAACTGGCTTCCTACTTATCACAGTTTACCAGACACCGTAAATTAGGAATCGTTTTAGGTTATTATAACCTGGTTAGGATTTTTGATGAGTCCTATTATGAAAACCTTAATGGAGGAATCCTGGAGTCCTTCAGTCGTCTGTTCGGTAGCAATGTGAAGCTTTACGTCTACCCTACTTTCAAAACCAATTCTGAACAAATACAGACTTCAAAAACATTTGAGCCTGAGCCACATTTAAAAAATCTGTTTAATTACCTGGTGGACAATAAAAAAGTCGAAGACCTGGAAGGAGCTAAAACAGATAATCTTCACATCATATCTGATGATGTTTTGGAAATGATCCAACGTGGAGAAGTAGGCTGGGAAGAATTTGTACCTAACAAAGTTGCAGACTCGATCAAGAAAAACCACTTATTCAGCTATCCATATGAGGTTCCGCTGGACGATGAAGACCTGTAAGGCATACTTAAATTCAATCTATACAAATACCCATTAGCTGCTTTAACTGGTTTTGCTATATTTGGCTCTTAACAAATAAAACAACATGGCTGGAAGAGGTTCATTCTCCAATAAATTAGGTTTCATTTTAGCTGCTGCAGGCTCAGCAGTTGGTTTAGGGAATATCTGGAGTTTTCCGTTTGAAGTAGGTGCTGGAGGTGGAGCCGCTTTTCTGGTTATGTACCTCATCTTTTGCTTTATCCTTTGTTTCCCGGTAATGGTGACAGAAATCGCTATTGGTCGTAAGACTCAACTCAACCCAGCTGGTGCGTACGCAGCATTGGGTTTTAAAAAATGGAAGATCCTAGGGATTCTTGGAATATTGAGCGGCGTAGTAATCCTCTCCTTCTATAATGTAGTGGCTGGATGGGCTTTTGGTTATTTCGTTGAATTACTCTCCGGTAATTTTGATATTGGTAACCAATTTGGCTCTTTCATCAAAGATGTATTCAAAGTAGGCGGATATGCGATCTTATTTATGTTGGCAACCGCATTTATCGTCTCTAAAGGTGTTGCTGGTGGGATTGAGAAAGCTTCTAAGATACTGATGCCTACCTTGATCATCATGATCTTAGGCTTGGTTATCTACTCACTTACCCTTGACAATGCGTTCAAGGGTCTAAGCTTTTACCTGGTCCCTGATTTCTCAAAACTCTCTCTCGGAGTAATGGGCAATGCAATGGGACAAGCTTTCTTTTCTCTTTCTTTAGGAATGGGAGCCTTAATTACCTACGGTAGTTATGTTGGAAAGGATGACAACATCGTGAGTAGTGCTGCCTTCATCACATTAGCGGATGTAGGCATTGCTTTTATCGCCGGTTTGATGATGTTTCCAATGGTGGCATACTTAACTGATGGCACCATGGAAGGTGCAGGTCAGGGAGCTGGATTGATTTTCACCGTACTGCCTGGTGCTTTTCAGAGCCTTGGACCAACACTCGGAGTTGTTATCGGGTCATTGTTCTTCTTACTGCTGTCATTTGCGGCACTGACTTCTACAGTATCACTACTAGAAGTACCTGTTGCTTATATTGTGGATGAAAAAGGAGTAAGAAGATCAAGAGCTGTTTGGATCATGGCTGGAATCATTTTCGCACTTGGACTACCCTCTTTACTTTCCAATGGCTACTCAGCTTTCTTTAGTAGTTTCATTACTTATGTGGGTTCAGAAAATGCCACTTCGTTCATGGACTTTGCACAAAATGTGGCCAATGACACGTTTCTTCCATTGGGGGGATGTATGATCTCCATTTTTGCTGCTTATGCCTGGAAGACTAAAAACCTCAACGAGGAGATAGCTAAAGGTTATCCCGGCTATATGGGGTCCTTTGTGCAGAAGTATCTGAATTTTGCCATCACCATATTGTGTCCATTGGTTCTCGGAACCATGTTTTTACTCACATTTCTTCAGACCTTCTTTGGGGTAAACCTGTTCTAGTCAATCTTTTTGAACACACCGGGATCTTTGTTATCAAAGTAGATAATGTAATCACCTTTTGGTAGACTCCGAATATCTATGGTATTGCCAGAACCTGACAATACCAGTTCATTGCCTGCATTGTAGATTTCATAACTGGCATACCTGGAAATGGTCAATGTATTCTTGGCACTCTTAGGACTAAAAGTAACCGATTCTTCGTAATAGTGAAAGTCGATTTCTCGAGAATACAGATAATCTCCACTTGCGAAGGTGTATTTAAGGCGAAGTTTGTTCGGTCCTTCTTGTAGTTTTGGAAAATGAACGTAGGTAGCTCCACCAAAACTACCCTTAGACGCTATGGTATCTCGAGTTTGCCAGATACCATAATCGTAATATTCCAGTGTGTATAGTCCTTGCTGTTGATCCCCTTCACTATTCCAAACAAGCACCGAATCATTCATGGATATTTCCTTAAAGGCGAAGGAGTAATGATAGGCAATAGCGTCTGGATTGATAATAACCGGCTTGCAACTGTCTGAATGAAATATATGAACTGCGATAGGCGTATTCTGCTCTATTCCCTCAAAATCTAACTTGATAGCACTCAAATTATAGTTGAGATTCAAGTTGCGATTATTGACTCTAATTTCTGTTATACAAAAGCCCTTTATCTCACTATTGTAAGGATTTTGAATAAACAATGTCTTCCCACGATACACCCCTGTTAGACGTGTCTCTCCTGACTGCACACTAATGTAGGCGGCAGATGTCAGCAGCAGTGATATCAAAATATTATTTAACACTTATTTAAAGGCGGAATTGATTTAAGAATTGAAGTTAACTAATTTTCAAATCTCCTGTGAAATGCCCTGAAGAATAATCAAGTCCTTTTCACTCCAGATAAAACGACAAGCCCTTTGAATTAACCTAATTATATTCTATCTTTTATATGTAACTCAAAATATTTAAGAGATGAAAACCCCAAAACCCCTAAGATTATCTCTTGTTGTTATTGCGATTATTTTCGCAACAACCCCACAGAGTCAACCCAAAAAAACGATACCTTCAATAGAAGGCACCTGGAAACTCACCAAATACATACCTCATGATCAAGGGAGTAGTGAATGGAAAGCATACGGAGACAGTATTGTTTATCAGAAGCATCTAACCAGCAATCATTTCACATGGTTTAAGTACGATCAGAAAAACAACCAGTTACTTGGGATGGGTGGTGGTAGCTATAAAATTGAGAACGGAAAATACGTAGAAGACATTAAGTTCTTCTACCCGCCAGGAAGTAGCGAACTGGGTCAGGCCATTCCCTTTGATATAAGTATCCCAGATGACGAATGGCATCATAAGGGATTTGCTAAGGTAATGGAGGTTGATCCTATAAGTGGAAGCATTATTGTTGTAGATTCCAGTAAAATAGAGGAGAAATGGGTACGAACAGATATGAGGTCAAATCAAAAAAACCAGCTAATAGGCACATGGGATTTGGTCTCTTATCGTGAAAAAATAGACGGTAACTATATCGAATACCCAGAGTATGTTGGCTACATCAAATTGATCACTCCTACCCATTTCACCTGGGTTTACTTTAATAAGAATGATGATGAAATATATGCCGCTGGTTCTGGTAGCTATGCTTTTAATGATGGGCAGTATAAAGAAACGATTGAAATGATTTACCCTGAAAATACCGGACAGCTTGGCGAAACCATCGAATTTAAGGCAGAAATCAATGACAATAAATGGAAACATTTAGGTAAAATCCCTTTTGTGGAAGTTGATGAATCAACAGGCAACAAACTTAAAACATTGTCGTTAATAGATGAGATTTGGACTACCCATAAGGAATAATAGATAAATTCTTTTAATTTATTATTTCGAAAGGGTTACTTTTCTTAGTAATATTGTATTAATGGTAGAATTCGTGATACAATTCAACCAATAAAACCATTTTTGACTAGACTAATATGCAATTTATTTGGTATAATCCGGACTTGAACGCTTATCAAAAAGGTACTATGAATGAGTACGATAAGCTTATTGAATCAAGCTCTAACGGTGACCGATTTGATATACTTTATGAGTTTCCTGAGGAATCTGACAAACTGATCAATAAAATTTTGAATTCACTTAATACAGTAAGAGAGTTTGGAATGGCAGGATGATCTATGATCAACAGAACTTCTCAATTAGTCTACTTAATCGTATTATTAATTTCGGCAAGCTGCTCTCCTAAGGTAATTCAGTTTGTAAATTCAGAGTCTTCGTTTACGACATACAAATCATTCGGTATAACGAACTTAAAAAGCACCAATAACCTCTCTCCTGAAGGAAAAGAGGTTTATTCGTTTATAGAGAATCAAATCAACGAAGAACTGACTAGAAGAGACTATGTAATGAACAACGAAGATCCTGACATAGTCGTCCGATATGAACTTATTGCTAATCAACGAAATGAGGTTAACCCTTCCTACAATACATTCAACCCTACTTTTCCTACCTACCGATACAGTTTTCGAACAGTTCTAGAATCTGCTCTACTCATGGAGCTGTTTGATGCTGGCAATAAAAAACTCATCTGGCAGGCTAGCCTTGACCTTAAAAAACAGAGTGGAAAGACTACACGGGAAGAAATACTAAAAGATGCCGTGACCAAACTCTTCAATACCTATCTTTATCGAGCTGAAAGCAAAATAACAGATCAATCTTTAGTAGTTGAATGACAGACCTTGGTTTTTTATCTATCCTGCCTCCACTTATTGCCATCATCTTAGCTATCCGTACGAAACAGGTCATCGTTTCACTCTTCGTTGGCTTATTTATTGGTTATCTGATCATAGCAGGGGGAAACCCATTCGATGGGGTATTACTAACGCTGGAAAGAACCATAGATGTATTTGCCAGCGCCGGGAATACTCGCACGATCCTCTTTACGCTACTTATTGGCGCTTTGATACAACTCATTAAGATTTCAGGAGGAATCAATGGATTCGTAAACAGACTTCAACAATTTATTTTAAAAAGCAAAAACCCAAAGTCTAAACTACAAGTGGCCGCAGGACTTACCGGTTTTTTTGTTTTCATAGAATCGAACATCAGCATCCTCACAGTAGGAACAGTGTTCCAATCACTTTTTGATCGATTTGGGATATCAAGACAAAAACTGGCTTACCTGGCCGACAGCAGTTCAGCCCCATCTTGTATCCTTTTTCCGTTAAATGCCTGGGGAGCATACATCATTGGCTTATTAGCAGCTTACGACAATGTAGCACCCTTTCAAACGCTCCTTTATTCCATTCCATTTAACTTCTATCCGATACTGACATTAATGCTTGTATTTTACCTGGCATCTAGCAACAAGAGTTTCGGAACAATGAAAAGCTATGACGACCAGGTAATCAAAGCGGAACATATTGAGGCCGACTCAACGCTTTCTGGTAAAGCTCGCAATATGCTCTTACCTCTAGGGATCATGGTTATTTCAATGCCCTTGTTTCTAATCTACACCGGCTGGGACAGCTCTCTAACAACTGGTTTTGGAGATAAAGTCTGGCAATCCGTCGGCAATGCTTCTGGGTCTTCAGCTGTATTTTATGCCGTAAGTCTCGCATTAGTTTTCTCAGGAGTCTATTTTGGTTTTCAGAAAAAAGTATCATTGAAGTCTTTTGTGGATGAAAGTATCGTTGGGATGAAGGACATGCTCACTATGGCGATTCTAATGATGCTGGCATTCGCTATTGGAAACTTATGTAAAGAAATGGGTACAGGCATCTATGTAGCCTCTGTCACTCAGAGCTGGTTGTCTCCTGCGCTGGCTCCAGCGATCATTTTCATCACTAGTTGCTTCATCGCATTTAGTACAGGTACTTCCTGGGGAACTTTTGCTATCATGATTTCTATAGCTGTACCGCTAGCGCAAGCGATAGACTTGAATTTGTATCTTGCCGTAGCGGCTGTGCTTGGTGGAGGTGTTTTTGGCGATCACTGCTCCCCTATCTCAGATACCACACTGATCTCCTCTATGGCTTCTGGGTCTGATCACATTGATCACGTGCGGACTCAACTACCCTACGCACTCCTAACAGGTGGGCTTGCTACGATATTTTATCTGGTGGTGGGAATGTTACTCTGAATAATAGGCTTTGGCTAGCTCACGAAGATTGTAAGCATTTTTCATGGTTTCCCCATAAGCACCAGCAGATCGAATAGCAATTAAATCGCCACGTTTCGACTCTGGCAATACGATTCCTTTATTGAAAATATCTGATGACTCGCACACCGGACCCACCAAATCATAGGTCACCATATTAGAGGATTCACTGGAAAGGTTTTGCGCCATGTGTTCAGCGTCATACAATGCAGGACGCATGAGGTCTGTCATTCCCGCATCTACTATTAAGAACTTCGTAGCTCCGCTTTCCTTTTGATAAAGGACTTTGGTAATTAGGCTACCACATTGACCTACGATGGATCTACCTAATTCAAAATGCAACTCCTGATCAGGTAACAGTTGTAAGTTCTCAGTGAATGTGTTAAAGTAAGCTTCAAAATCTGGTATCGACTTTGTGTCAGGGTCCAAATAATCAATGCCTAGTCCACCTCCTACATTTAAATGTGGAAGTTCGATACCTCGCTCCACCAGGCCAGACTGAATTTCATTAATTCGAACGCAGAGGTTTTTGAACCGGCCAATATCCGTAATTTGAGATCCAATATGATAATGAACTCCGATGAACCGAATGCTTTCCATTGATTTGATCTGATCAACCGATCTAAACAATTCTTCATCCGAAATTCCAAACTTGTTTTCTTTGGATCCAGTTGTAATCTTTCGGTGTGTTCCAGCGTCAATGGCCGGATTTATTCGAAAAGAGATATTGGGTTTTTTTCCTTTACTAGAAGCAATCTTATTAATCACCTCCAGCTCTTCTATAGACTCCACATTGAAGGAGAAAATACCTTGATCAATGGCGTACTCAATCTCTTTATCGGTTTTACCGACTCCTGCAAGCACAACCTGTGAAGGCTCGAAACCATTTTCTAAAGCATGTTTGACTTCATTACCACTCACGCAATCAATACCCAACCCGGCGTCTTTAATACGAGCCAGAACGGGTGCGTTATTATTGGCTTTTAAAGCATAATGTACATGATAGTTTTTCCTATTAGCTTCTTTCAGCGCTTGGAGTGTTTTGTCCAACACATTTAGGTCATACCAATAGAATGGAGTCTCAATTTCAGAGAATTTCTGTAGCAGTTCTTTCAAGGTAGATGGGACTATTTACAGTATTTGTTTTGAATATTTCGCGCGTCGGGCACATTTAAATTCACAGCCTTAGCAATGTCTTCACAGGCAGATCGGGATTGCTTTTTGCCTATTTTCAAAGCGCCTCTATACAGGTATGCTTCACCGTAACTACGGTCAATATTAATCGCCAGGCTGTAAGACTCTAAAGCACTATCAATATAACCCAACTGATGCTTTGCTCTTGCCACTAAAAAATGTCCTTGAGCAGAGTTTTCATTAATCTCCAGCGCTTTGTCTGCAAAAATGACAGCTTTACTGAACGACTCCTGCTTGTAATTTATCTGTGAGAGGCTTAAATAGGCACTTACATTCTTCTCATCTATTTCGGTGATTTTTGTAAAATCAGCTTCAGCTTCTTTTAGTTTTCCCAGCTCTTCGAATGCTCTCCCTCGATTGTAAAGGAGTGTAATATCAGAGGGCTTGGTCTCAAGTTTGGCTGTGAACGCTTCTACTGCTTTCGTATATTCACCATTTTTATAAAAACGATCACCATCAGTCGTGTTCTCAATTCCACATCCCCATAATACTGCTACCAATGTAAACAGTCCGTAAAATCTCATAATTAGTCCTTTTGGCCGCAAATATAAGCTTGGCTTATTGATAATCTGGTCCATACTTCACATTTCTGTATGAAGTAAGATCGCAATAAGCTTTACCGAAAAACATTTCAGCCTCGATTCTCAGGGGCAATTGATTGGAATCAGCTGAAATCCAGGCGATCACGCCCTGCTCATTTGGGAAAATATCACTCGGTGGAATCAAAAAGTAAAGCTTGTAAGCCTTTACATCACCTACTTTACTTTCGAATCCGTGAATACCGTCCATTACCAATTTGAAGTTATATAGTTCATCTTCATAGAAGGTATTGACAGTAATGGTATCTCCTTTTGAATATTGACTAAAGTCAAGATTACGAAGGTGAAGATAGGAACTCATCAAGTCATATACCTCACCTTGAATATCATAAATTCTAGCGGGCTTCCGCTTTTCTTTTCGTGGGTCAAACCTGGTGACTTCAACTTTACCTTTCTGATGATTAAAGTCTGTCTGCTCAACACGCATATACTTACCTTCCTCAATATTGCGGTAAGCATGGAGAGGCAACAAATTGTCCTTCCGGATATAAGCTCCCCAACGATCATCTACATGAGTAAAGACTCCAAGAAATCCAGCGGTTTCTCCTTTCACATCCACCTTATAGCAATCCTCACTCTGGTATTGATGGTAAGTTCCATCAATATCTAATGAGGCTTTACCAACAGTAAACCACCCATAGCTTAACTTGAACTCCAAATGCTCCCCTTTTCGGAAATTAAACCGATCGGTGGGTTCGTTGGAATCACTATTCGCTGGCTGGGTAAACCCAGTAATCAGAGCAATAACAAATGCAATGCTTAACATATATCTATAACGTTGGGCCATCATTTCTGGGTGAACAACTTACGTGCCAACAACGTTCTAAACCGATACATTATTCTCCCTAAGTGCTTCATTCAGGGATGTTTTTTTATCTGTACTTTCTTTTCTCTCCCCTATGATCAATGCACAAGGCACCTGGTATTCACCAGCCGGGAACTTCTTAGGTATTGTTCCTGGAATAACTACCGATCGATCTGGCACATAGCCTTTGTACTCCACTGGCTCTGATCCTGTAACATCAATAATTTTAGAGCTGGCCGTGAGCACTACATTAGCTCCTAACACCGCTTCTTTTCCAATTCTCACACCTTCTACTACGATACATCGAGAACCTATAAAGGCATTGTCTTCAATAATAACCGGAGCTGCCTGTACTGGTTCCAAAACACCACCAATACCTACACCTCCACTGAGGTGAACATTTTTACCAATCTGCGCACAGCTACCAACCGTAGCCCAGGTATCTACCATGGTACCAGCATCTACATAAGCGCCTATGTTTACATAGGATGGCATGAGCACTGTACCGGCACTAATATAAGCACCATAGCGCGCGATGGCATGAGGCACCACACGAACGCCTAATTGATCGTAACCAGATTTCAATTTGATCTTGTCGTGGAACTGAAAAGGACCAACCTCAATGAGCTGCATTTTCATCAATGGAAAATATAGAATCACTGCCTTTTTCATCCACTCATTAACAATCCAGCCAGATCCATCAGCGGTAGGTTCAGCAATTCTCCTTTTACCAAGGTCCAAATCATCAATCAATGTTTTAATCGCAACAGAAACCTCTTTCTCTTTTATAAGCTCTCTATCTTCCCAGGCTGACTCTATGATTTCCTTTAATTCCATATCTATAAAAATCTATATCTGTTTATTATCGAGAGCAATATTAATCAGCATCGGGAGATGCCAAAAGAATCTGTTGAATATTTTAGGTTTAATTCCGTTTTTTCCTTCAGAGTATAATCCGTCTCAAACGCACTGGATATAGTAAACAAATGATTTATAGCTTTAATAGTCTATTAAATTATTCATACTACTTTTCCAACACAAACATCTGAATACTAACCAATTAAATATCAAATGGAAATAGTAGTTAAATATATTTTTAGATATATCTAAATTAATTTTTAACTTTGAAACATGAAATTGAGCTTTACTGAAGAGAATTATCTCAAAGCCATCTATCACTTATCTGAAGGAAGCGAAGATGGTGTCTCGACGAATGCTATTGCAGAAGAACTGAACACTAAAGCGGCCTCTGTTAGTGATATGATTCGGAAGCTTTCAAAGAAGAAAGTGATAGACTACCAGAAGTACAGGGGCGTTCAAATTACCGACTCTGGCCGTAAGATTGCGCTCCAGGTAATTAGGAAACATCGCCTGTGGGAAGTATTTCTAGTAGAGAAGTTGGACTTTAACTGGGACGAAGTGCATGATGTTGCAGAGCAACTCGAACACATCAAATCACCGGTGTTGATTTCGAGGTTAGATGAGTTTCTCGGTCGTCCCTCAATGGATCCTCATGGCGACCCAATTCCAGATGAAAATGGGGAAATCAAAGTAAGCCCACAAATGCCGTTATCAGACTTTGAAGAAGCTAGTCTAGGAATCGTAGTAAAAGTACCTGACAGTGACCCTTCCCTCCTTCGTCATTTGGATAAAATAGGGATGCGACTAGGGTCAAAAATCCGAGTGATCGAAAAAGTGGAATTTGATAATTCAGCATTGATTGCCATTGATCAGGGAAAGGAACTGTACCTATCCGGCGAAATTGCTAAAAACATAATGCTTGCTGTAAAATGAAAACATCATTATTAGGCTTCTTATTTATTGTACTTATTGCTGGCTGCAGCCCTACAGAAAAAAACAATTCAGGCAAACTTCAGGTGGTTACCACCACGGGGATGTTGTATGACGCGGTGATCAACATCGCTAAAGACAAAGTAGCTGCACAGGCCCTCATGGGTCCGGGTGTAGACCCACACCTTTACAAGGCTACCCAAGGTGATTTGAGCAAGCTCAACCAGGCGGATTTGATTATCTACAATGGCCTCCTCCTTGAAGGAAAAATGGGAGATATTTTGCAAAAGCTAGGTCGTGTGAAATCCGTATACGCGGCTGCCGAAAATATACCACAGAACCAACTACTTTCATCCGTGCAATACGAAAATGCTTACGATCCTCACATCTGGTTTGATGTAAACATGTGGAAAGGTGCAGTCGGTAGAATCTCTGAAGTACTACAAAAAGTGGACTCCACCAATGCCGAATTCTATGCTTCGAATACTACCAAATATCTCAAGCGGCTAGATTCTCTACATGCGTATGTGGATTCAACCATTGCCACCATCCCAAAACAGCAACGAATCCTGGTGACAGCACATGACGCCTTTCGGTATTTTGGCCGGGCATACAATATACGTGTAGAAGGCCTTCAGGGCATCTCTACTGTCTCAGACTTTGGTCTTAGAGACATTGCTCAGATTACTGACTTAATTATCGAGAACAAAGTAAAAGCAATTTTTGTGGAGACCAGCGTATCTGACCGAGCGATCAAAGCAGTTATGCAAGGCTGTAATGAACGAGGACATAATGTCACAATCGGTGGCTATTTATACAGTGATGCAATGGGAGAATTTGGTACGCCCGAAGGAACTTATGTGGGCATGGTAGAGCGTAACGTACAGACAATAACTGAATCATTGAAATGATACAACAAGTAGAAAACCCGGTCCTGGAAGTACACGATCTAACGGTAAGCTATGACAAGAAACCCGTACTATGGGGAATAGACCTAAGTGTGCCAAAAGGTGCAATAGCAGGCATAGTCGGGCCCAATGGGGCTGGTAAGTCTACATTAATCAAGTCGATCATGGGGTTGACAGCATTGAGCTCGGGGTATGTCAAAATTTTTGATCAGGAGCTGAACGAAGTTCGCCAAAGAGTAAGTTATGTACCTCAACGTGAGTCTGTGGATTGGGACTTTCCCGCTTCTGTTTTTGATGTGGTATTAATGGGTAGATATTCAAAGATCGGCTTATTCAAGCGACCAAGGAAGGCAGATACCGAGGCAGCATTGTTTGCGCTCAAGCAGGTAGGAATGGACAAATTTAAAGATCGTCAGATTTCCCAACTATCAGGAGGTCAACAACAACGCGTCTTTTTAGCGAGAGCCCTAACACAGCAAGCTGACATTTATTTTATGGACGAGCCGTTTGCAGGAGTGGATGCCGCTACGGAAAAAGCGATCATTCAAATATTAAAAAAGCTCTCTGAAGATGGTAAAACGGTCATTGTGGTGCACCATGACTTACAATCGGTGTCTACTTATTTTGACTGGGTGATCATGCTCAATCTGCGACTGGTAGCCTCTGGCCCTACAGATCAGATATTCACCTCGGAGTTATTGGAGGAGACCTATGGTGGCAAACTGACACTCCTATCCGAGGTAGGTGAACTGATGAAAAAAGGACAATACCCAAGCCGAGACAAACAATGAATCTGGAAACGTTCATAGAATTCTTCTCTCTTCAAAACCCCAATGTCCGCTATGTGGTACTTGGGTCCGTATTACTGTCCATCAGTTCGGCGATAGTTGGGTGTTTTACCTTCCTCAAAAAGAAAGCCCTTCTGGGCGATGTGGTTTCGCATGCCGTTCTCCCGGGAATTTGCATTTCATTTATGGTAAGTGGCACGAAAGACCCATTCATTCTCATTATTGGTGCTTTTCTATCAGGCTGGTTGTCGATTATCGTACTTGACTATATAGTTGCTAACTCCAAGATCAAGGAAGATACAGCTACAGGACTATCCCTATCGGTATTTTTTGGAATTGGCATTTTACTTCTTACAGTCATTCAGCACTCGGGCAATGCCGCACAAACCGGACTTGACTCTTTCCTATTTGGAAAAGCCGCGGCATTGGTTGGTAAAGATCTTTTGGCTTTCAGCATCATCGCTACGGTGATATTGATTGTTGTCTTCTTTTTTTACAAAGAGTTTAAACTGGTATGCTTTGATCAGGAGTATGCCAAATCCATTGGTTTACCGGTTAAAAAAATAGAATTGCTGTTAACCTCCATTACTGTACTGGCTGTGGTGACAGGTATACAAGCCGTGGGTGTGGTTCTCATGGCTGCAATGCTCATTACGCCAGCGGCTGCCGGTAAGTTTTGGACCAACCGTCTTTCGATCATGCTCTTATTGGCATCAGTCTTCGGGGCCTTTTCAGGAATAGCAGGAGCCTACATTTCCTATGCAGCACCCTCTATGCCCACAGGACCATGGATCGTAATGATTCTGTCATTTATAGCCATTCTGTCCTTCTTTTTTGCTCCAGAAAAAGGCATTCTTATTAAACTGTTTAAGCAGCGAAAGATTCGAAATCAATTGCTAGAAGAAAACTTACTGAAGAGTTTTTATAAAATTGGTGAAATGAATGAGGACTTCACTGCATCCAGAAGCAATGAGGAACTCATAGAAATCAGGAGGTTTAGTAGTGCACAGTTTAAAGCAGGACTGAGCAGACTTTCTAGCCAGGGCTTTATAAAAAAGGAAAACAGCACCTGGTCGCTGACACAGGAAGGGTTTCAAAAGGGAATGAGAGTGGTAAAACTGCACAGACTGTGGGAGCTATATCTCACTAAATACCTACGGATCGCACCAGATCATGTACATGAAGATGCAGACACCATCGAGCACGTGATCACCCCGGAAATTGAAGAGCGTTTAGAAAAACTACTGGAGTATCCGGAAGCAGATCCACACAGTTCAAACATCCCATATCAATGAAAGCAAAAGCAAATAACTCATGGATTCATTAATCATCATAGCTACAGGTTCATTGGTAGCTGTCTGTGGAAGCATATTAGGATGTTTTCTTATTCTGCGAAAGATGGCCATGGTCAGTGATGCGATCTCTCATGCAGTACTGCCAGGAATTGTGATCGCCTTCATGCTTGGGAGTGACCTTGACTCTGCCTGGATGCTTGTAGGGGCCGGACTTGTTGGGGTGCTTACCACGTTCCTGATAGAGTTTTTCCACCAACATGGAAAACTGCAAACGGACGCATCTATTGGAGTGACATTTACCTGGCTATTCGCAATTGGTGTAATTCTGGTCACCTATTACGCAGGTGACGCACACATTGATCAGGATTGTGTACTCTACGGTGAGATCGCCTACGTTCCCATTGACCCAATCATCTTGAGTAATGGGCAGGTACTTGGACCAAAAGCATTGATTGTCCTTGGGGGCGTATTAGTGATCATACTAGTATGCATTATTCCTTTTTATAAAGAATTTTTCCTGACCACTTTTGACCCATCCTTTGCTATAGCTACGGGCGTTTCTGCTTCTCTTTGGCATTATGTCTTGATGAGCCTGGTTTCAATTACCACGGTCGCTTCCTTTGAATCCGTTGGGGCCATTTTAGTGGTAGCGTTTTTAATTGTGCCCCCAGCCACTGCTTATTTACTGACGAACCGATTGCACTATATGATCCTTCTGAGTTGTGGGTTTGGAATTCTGTCTGCAATTCTAGGTTATTATCTGGCATACGCGATTGATGGCTCCATAGCTGGTGCCATGGCGACCATTGCAGGATTGGTTTTTGGTGTCGTCTTTATCATTGCTAAGTATCTGGAAAAAAGTCGGCGTATTGCTGAGATGGAGGAATTAAGCCTTGCCTCCAAATAAAAAAACCAACTTCTAACAAGAAATTGGCTTTGAGGAATTATTTGTGCTTAATGTTTTTATGGAAATACATATCTTAGGTTAAGACCGAAGCGATCACCTGCGAATGTGGATGTATCCACTAAAATAAACGTTGGTCTCCAGTCAGCACTTATCGATATTGGCACATCTGGTATTTTATACGAAAGGCCTAATTCACCCGACGCTCCTAATAAGAAGTCGTTGCCCAGATATACTGACGGTCCCGCTCCCACATACCAGTTCATTGGAATGTCTCCTAGTGGTCTGTATACGAAATCCCAAAGGGCTTCTACACCAATACCGCCACCACCAAAAGAGACATCAGCATGAACCATGCTAAAATCACTGGTTGTGAACAGGGCATCAACGGCAACATTTCCACCAATAATCTCACCGAATCGCACACCTAATTCCTGAGCGTTTGATGAGTAATTGAATCCAATCAGAACAATAGCTAGAAGTATTACTTTTTTCATTTCTTATTGTGGTTGTATTATTTAAAAAATATGAACAAACTTAGTTCAGTTTGCATTTGTCTAACGCTGAAAGACAAGAATAGTTTGTTAAGAATTGATCTTATGCCATCACTGTAAAGGATTCTATCCACAACAAAACAGAATTTCCCCAAAACAAAATGCACGCTTATGGCTTATCCTATTACCACTTTGACTTCAATTTTTTTTGATGTGGTAAACGCAATCAATGACAAGTAGTACCAGTAGACTCAAAAAACTTTCTTTAAAAGCACTAAAGCTGATCGCCTGGACCATTGGAATAATCATTGTTGTGTTTATTTCATTGGTATTGGTCATTCGAAGTGAAAGCGGACAAAACTTCATTATCGGAGAAGCTACTAGTTTCGTATCTAAGAAGATTGACACCCCATTTTCAATTGATCGGATTTTTCTGACTTTTACTGGCAACCTACAACTGGAAGGTCTGTACCTCGAGGATCAACAATCCGATACTTTACTTTATTCAAAAAGTCTTGAGGCATCTGTTGCATTACTACCGCTCATAAATGGAGAAACCATCAGCATTAACCTTGTCGACTGGAATGGACTAACTGCTCGCGTAAAACGTTCTGAAGAAACCAACAATTTCAATTTCGATTACATTATTGAAGCTTTTGTTTCAGAGAGCAGTAACACAAGTCAAGACGAACCTTCAGAGTCCACTCCTCTAACAATTGATGTTGGTAGCGTTACGCTTACAGCATTTGATTTGAAATACGTAGATGAAGTACTGGGCATTGATAGTGAACTGGACCTGGGAGAGCTTATTATCGAAATGAATGAGGTCAGTCTTAATCCCATGATTTTCGACATTGATGAACTCAGTTTAAAAAACACAGCAGGCTCTTACATTCAAACAAAGGAACTATCTGATTCAGAGACACCTGACGAAGAAGAAAACGCATCTACTCTTCCGTTTATTCGAGTCAGTGATCTTCTCATCGAGTCAGTGAATCTAAGCTACCACTCTCCTCCCACTGCCATGTACTATGATGCTCAAATAGGTATGATCGAGCTGGAAGTTTCTGAAATCAACCTTAGTGAGAACAAAATCAAACTAGACCATTTCTTATTGGCCAACACACAAGTTGATGCCAAAATCTTTTCGAGCAAAGAAAATGATGACACTACCCGAAGGCAGGCAACATCATTTGAATGGCCAGACTGGGATATAGTGGCTTCCGATCTGCAAATGGACAACAATAAAGTCTCCTTAATAATGGATTCGACGAGTGTCATACCTGGTGTCTTTAATCCATCAAACATTGAAATCGCTGATCTTCACTTTGATTTTGAAGAAATATCTCTACAAAATCAAAAAGCACAAATCGACCTAAACCAACTCTCTTTTCAGGAAAGAAGTGGCTTTTCGTTAAATAGTCTCTCATTTGATGGCATGATGAACAATCAAGAGTTGGTTCTAAACGACCTCATGATTAAAACCAATAACAATTCACTCACTGCCTCTATTGGAACCTCCTACAGCACCATCGACCAATTGATCAATGATCCAACTACGCTGACAGCCAATGTGAAAATTTCAGCATCCGAGCTCTCACCAAAAGATGCCTACTACTTTGCTCCGGAACTCAAGCGCAACTCATACCTAAAGACACTCTCCAGTAAACGACTCAAAGCACAGGCCGATCTGAATGGTGGATTGAGTGAGCTACTCATTGATCAATTTCAAATGTCTTGGGGAAAACACACCCGATTGGATGTTACAGGAAAGGTGTACGAACCCTCCGATCCAAACTCAACACGACTTAAGAACCTCCAATATACCGCGCAAAGCACCAGAGCAGATGTATCTCTATGGATGTCGCTGGATAGCTCTGGGGTTAATTTACCTGAGCAGTTTACATTCTCCGGTCGGTCCACAGGCTCCATCGATCAGTTTACAACCAAAAATCAACTCACGACCACTGCAGGAAATATCAAACTAGAAGGTGCTCTCACTCAAAAAAAAGAGCTCCTGGAGTATGAACTCATCACTCACATTGAGCAGTTAAGGGTTGGTGAAATCATTAACAATCCCAAGATCGGTTCAATCACAGCAACAGTAGAAACAAAAGGAATAGGTGAATCGCTCTCCACACTAGATGCTTCGTTGACCAGTCGGTTTGACTCATTGAGTTATTCTGGATACGACTTCACAGCACTACAGATTAGTGGGAATATTAATAATGGAAAAGGTGGTCTTGACATGAATTACAAAGACGACAACCTCAACATGGACTTGTCTTCTGATATAGAATTAGACTCTGTCAATACCCTTGCGAAACTCACGCTAGATCTTAATGGCGTTGATTTCCTTGCATTAGGCATCACCAATGAAGATGTACGCGCCCAACTACGACTAGATGCGCGCTTTGAAGGAAATGCAGAAAACTTCACCGCAGGGTTAGCTCTGGAAAACCTCACCATTGTAAAAAATCAGGACAGCTATACTCCTGGTCAGATCAACCTAACCAGTTGCGTGACTCCAGATTCCACCAATTTGCAAATCACTAGTGATGTACTTCGAGGAAAACTTTTGTCCAACACCAATCCACAAGGATTCTTACAAGCTGTGAACAGACAGTTTCATGAATACTTAAATGTTGATCCGACTGAAGAATCCATCCCACTAGATAGCAACATAGTGGTCACTTCCAATTTCAGCATCCGTAAAAGTCCCTTGATCAGTGATATTTTATTGCCTCAGCTGGAAACATACGACTCCATTACCTTCTCGATAGATTATCATCAGAATCAAGATTCATTAGTCGCTTCATTCAATGCTCCCTACATCAAGTATGGCAGTAGCGTTATTGATAGTTTGCGATTTGAGTTGCTCGGTGCTCCTGACAACTTGCAATTTTCGGGAGGCTGGGCATCCATTGACGCAGATCCAGTTCTTTTAAAGAGTCTGGAGCTTACAGGGCGATTACAAAACAGAACCCTCATCACCCGATTGGTCGCTCCTGAAAACAAGGGATCACTGTTTGACATTCGAACCGAGCTCAAACTGGCAGGCGACACCTTAGACTTTTATATACAACCCGACACATTTGTTATCAACCGTAGAACCTGGACGGTGCCTGAGACGAACAGGCTGCTCATTGCTACCGAACACCTTGACTTTCAGGACTTCAATATGCAAAGTAAAAATCAGCTCCTATCCATAGAGAACTTTGGAGAGCATCCCAACCAAAACATCCAAATCAATTTTGATCGATTTAGACTATCTAACCTGGGGAGTTTCCTAAATCCAGAAGACACCTTGGCCTCTGGTCTGGTTAATGGTAAAGTCTCCTTCGAGGAGGTGTTTACCAATAATGCACTACTGGCCGATTTAGACATCAATGAACTCATGGTTATGGGATCTGATTGGGGAAACTTAAAAATGAACGCTGAGAAAAGCATCAGCAACGAATACGAGTTTGCACTTTCCTTAAAACAAGGTCTTGCAGACATTGACCTTACCGGAAAATACCTACCAGATCCAACGGTAACTCGGCTCAACATGGATCTGGATTTGATCAGGCTGGAAACGAAACTACTCGAAGGGTTTCTGGAAGATGAAATCAGCAATACCGAAGGGTATCTGACTGGACACCTGGACATCAGTGGGACTACTGATGCTCCAGAATATAGCGGTGAAGTAACGTTTAACGACACAGGACTGAAGGTAAACACGCTAAACACCAGCTTTAAAGTGGTCAAAGAAAAGCTCAATGTTGATAATCAAGGTGTTTACTTCAACCAATTCGCCATACAAGATCAGTCAGGAAACACCTTTCGAATCGGTGGTAAAATACTGACCGAAGACATGATCGATCCAGATTTGGACCTTACATTAAAGGCCAACAATTTCATGGCCCTGGACTCGAAAAAAGGGGATAATGCTTTGTTTTATGGGAAAGTCGGGATCAATGCAAACCTGACCATAACAGGATCATTAGCAGCACCAGTTATCAGAGGAAGTGCTGGTATCCGTGAAAACTCAGACTTTACAGTGGTGGTTCCAGAAACACAGGCAGATCTGGTTGAGCGCGAAGGGATTGTCTTATTCGTCAATAGACAAAACCCTGATGCGATTCTCACACGTACTGAAGGCTACTCTGGCGAAAGTGTATCGGCCTTTCAGGACATAGACATGAACGTGGATTTGGATATTGGTAAAAAGGCGATCTTCCGAATCATCATCAACGAAAGAACCGGTGACAATTTTCAGGTCTCGGGGGAAGGTGATTTCAATTTTGGTTTGGAGCCAAACGGACGCACTACCCTTGCTGGAGTATACAATGTATCCGATGGACATTTTGAAGCCAGCTTATATAATCTAGTAAAACGTCGGTTTGATCTGGCACCTGGTGGCTCAATTAAATGGAGTGGTGACCCACTACAGGCAACTCTGGACGTAAGCGCCATCTACAAACTCAAAACTTCTCCGGCCCCAATAATGGCCACACAAGAAACTGAAAACCCCGATGGGTCAACGAATAAGTATCAGCAAAAAATGCCTTTTGAGGTTTTCCTGAATGTGGACGGAACCATCCTGGAACCAGAGATAAGCTTTGGATTGGACGTGCCAGAAGATGAACGCGGATCATTAGGAGGCCAGGTTTATTCAAAGGTTCAGCAGCTCAATAACAGTGAAGAACAGCTTAACAAACAGGTGTTTGCGCTACTGGTGCTCAATAGGTTCTATCCGGCTTCTGGCAGTGACGGTGCAAGTGGAGGCGCGGCATCCATCGCACGAAACAATGTGAACAGTGTGCTATCGGGCCAATTAAATAAATGGTCGAATAAACTTACGGGTGACTCTGGTTTTGAAGTAGACTTTGGCCTCAATAGCTATTCCAATGAAGCTGCTCAAGACAATACCGACCTCAACATCAACGCAAGTCAGCGACTATTTGATGATCGGGTAATTGTACAAGTGGGGAGCGAAGTAAATATTCAAGGAAGTGGAAATACGACCGATCAAGGTACGGCCAACACGCCTCTGGTGGGAAATGTAAGTCTGGAATACTTGATCACCGAAAATGGACGCTACCGATTCAAAGGCTTTCGCAAAAATCAGTATGAGAACATCATCGACGGACAGCTCATTATTACAGGTTTTGCCTTCATTTTCAATAGAGAGTTTAATCGATTCAAAGACATTTTTGCAAATAGCAAAGAAGGAGAATTTATCAACGAATCAGATACCAGCGAATGAGGAACGTGAACGACATATGGCACGCAATAACGCTCGTATTTTTACTTGTGCTGACTTCCTGCAGTGTATCGAAGTATATTCCGGAGAATGAAGTGCTTTACACAGGAGCGAGTCTTCGTCTGAATTTCCCAGAAAAGGTCCAGAACAAAAGTAGCATTAAAGAAGAAGTAGCGAACATTCTCTATCCGAAACCCAATTCTGAGCTACTCGGCATGAAACTAGGCTTGTACTACCATTACCGTGCGGAAGATAAGAAATTCGCACCGTTGACGAACTGGCTAGATAAGAAGTTCGGAGAAGAACCGGTCTATTTATCGGATGTAGATATCTCCAAAACGGAAGAGCTCATCGGCAATCGACTAGAGAACAATGGCTTTTTTAAGAATACCGTTACTTCAGAATTGAAAGCGAAAGGGAAATACACCAGTGTGCGGTATAAAGCCGACATGGAGACCCCTTACAAGCTCAAAACCTATCAGTTGGACACAGATAGTACGAAGATTCATCAGGACATTGAAGCCTCTATGGAGAACACCTTATTGAAACCTGAAAACCGGTTTGACTTAGGTCAGTTGAAGGCAGAAAGGGCCCGAATTGATGAGTATTTAAAATCAATCGGGTATTACAACTTCAACGGAGACTTCCTACTATTTGAAGCAGATACCAATCAGCACAACACCAAACATTTTGATCTGTATGTACGACTAAAACGAGAGACTCCACAGAAAGCTCTACTTCCATACCGAATCAACTCCATTCAGATATTTCCGAGGTATTCGCTAAAACAAGACACCCTGAAGCAGGACACCGTGACTGTGGGAGAAATAGATGTGATACAGCGCGGCGTTTATTTCAAACCACACCTCTTACCCTATTACGTACTGCTAGAAGAAGATACCCGTTACAACCCCCGTGCATCCAGAGTGACCAGTCAGCGGTTCTCTTCTATTGGAGCCTATAAATATGTCAACATCCGTCATGAAGAAGTTAAAACGGTAAAAGCCAAGGACTCCGTTGGCCTTATCAATACGCATATCTATTTATCTCCTACCACCAAGCGATCGCTACGTGCCGAAGTACAGGCAACAACCAAGTCCAACAACTTCGCCGGCCCTTCCCTACTGGGCACTTATCAAAACCGAAACCTGTTTCAAGGCGGCGAAATTCTTCAGGTAAGTGGCAAAGTCGGATATGAAACCCAGATTACGGGTGGTAAAAATTCTGGTCTAAGCAGTACCCAGTTTGGAATCAATTCCGACCTTATTTTTCCACGGCTAATTCCGGTTAAGCTGGTCGATCGGTTTCGATATGACGTTCCTAAAACCAAGGTTTCACTCGGTGTAGAATACCTCAACCGTTCTAAACTTTACACACTTAGAACCTTTAGTCTAACTCAAGGCTACACATGGAATGCCTCAAAATACATTTTTCATGAGATAGACCCTATTAGTATCAACCTGGTGAAATTGTCCAACACGACTGATGAGTTTGATCAAATTCTGACTGACAACCCTTTCCTGGCTGGAAGTTTTGAGCAGGAATTTATCGCCGGAATGAATTACAGCTTTACTTACTCGGAGATGAACAATGCCGCCATCAAAAATCCGCTTTACCTCAACACGAACCTGGATATGGCAGGAAATGCCATAAATGCCCTCAGCAACAAAACCAATGACGCCGGTAACCAAACCATTCTCAATCAGGAATTTGCTCAATATGTTAAGGTAGATGCCGATATGCGGTGGCAGTTTGACCTAGGTAAAGGACACAAACTGGTCTCCCGACTTTTTATGGGGTATGGAATCGCTTATGGCAACTCCGATGCGTTGCCTTTTGCCAAGCAGTTTTACTCAGGTGGACCTTACAGTGTTCGTGCTTTTCAGATCCGTGGATTGGGACCGGGAACTTACACCCCACAGGAAGATGATGACAACACCAGCTCGTTCTTTGACCGAACCGGTGACATCCGCCTGGAAGGAAACGTGGAGTACCGTTTCCCAATATATAGCGTCGTAAAAGGTGGACTGTTTGTAGATGCCGGAAATATCTGGCTCCGAGATACCAACGACGCCTTACCTGGTGGCAAATTCACTGCTGACTTTTACAAGCAGCTAGGTATAGGTACTGGAGCTGGTCTTCGTATAGACATCCAGAGCTTTGTTATCAGGGGTGACCTGGCCTTTCCTATTCATAAGCCTGCGGCTGGTTTTGATCCAGACCTGAGCGGCCTGACTTTCAACTTCGCCATTGGTTATCCATTCTAACCCGGATATAATTTGGGGTTAATTTCGGATCAATAAAGTTAAGAATGATACCTCGAAGAATGAGAGATCTTACTGGCCAAAAGGGTTCAGTTTCATAAAGAGTGAGATTTCTCCTACGTCGAAATGGCAAGATCATGAGCTTAACTGGGGACTGCAGAAAAACATTACACAAGCGTTTTTCAGCAGGCCCTAACTAAACAGTTCTTCTATATCGGATCTACTTAGCTGCTTCATCACCCCTTCACCCTGGCCTACGATTTCACTTGAAAGTGTTCTTTTGCGATTCTGAAGGGCGATAATTTTCTCCTCAACACTGTCCTTGCAGATCATTCTGTATGCAAACACACTTTTTTTCTGACCCATACGGTAACATCGGTCGATGGCCTGATTTTCTACGGCAGGGTTCCACCATGGATCGAGAATGTACACATAATCAGCAGAAGTGAGGTTAAGTCCGGTACCTCCGGCTTTAAGACTAATGAGAAAAACGCGGCAGTCGGCATCCTGCTGGAACCGGTTCACTCGTTCCTCCCGATGTTTTAGGGAAGTTTTCCCATCCAGGTATTCATAAGCTATCCCTTCCTTGATGAAAGCCTCTTCTACCAGCTTCAGCATTTTCACAAATTGTGAAAACACCAGAATCTTGTGCTGACCGGTTTTTTCCCTGACATGCTGAACCAACTCATCTAATTTGGCTGAACTGGTTTCCGTGATTCCTTCACGCGAAATAAGCTGCGGGCTGTCACATATCTGGCGCAAGCGCGTGAGCCCCTCCAGTACATACATCTGTGATTTCTCCATCCCCTCATCGTCAAATTTCTGCATGAGGTAATCCCTGTACTCATTGCGAAAGGCGTTATAGACTTTGCGCTGACCAGGGGACATCTCGCAGTAGAGGTATTCTTCGGTCTTTTCTGGTAGTTCCTTCAACACCTCCTCTTTAGTTCTACGGAGGATAAACGGTTTGATTTTTTTTCGTAATTCTACAATCAAATCCGGATTAATGTCCCGTTCTATTGCTGAAGCATAGTGTTCCTTAAACGCAGACACTCCTTGAAAGAAGCCAGGATTCACAAACTGCATCTGGGCATAAAGTTCATAGATATTGTTTTCGATCGGCGTACCGGACATGGCCAACTTCACCCTTCCCTTTAGCTTTATAAGCGCCTTATGACGTTTGGAATTCAGGTTTTTAATGGCCTGCGACTCATCAGCAATAATCAGATTAAAATCAATTTTATCTAGTAGAGCAATGTCATTGACAGCAATACCGTAACTGGTAAGCACCACCTGATGATTTTTGAAATCTTCCGGACTGTCATAGCGCTGGCCATGATGAATGAAATAGTCAAGTTCCGGAGCGAACTTTTCAATCTCGGCTTTCCAGTTAAACAACAATGTCGTAGGAGCGATTACCAGATTTGGCCTATTGGGATTCTGCTCAAGTTCCAGACAAATCAACGCCAGTGCCTGAAGGGTTTTACCCAACCCCATATCATCTGCAAGTATACCGCCCCAGCCATATTCCCGTAAAAAATTAAGCCAGTTGAGGCCGGCTTGCTGATAGTCCCTGAGCTCTGCTCTGAGAACCTTAGGCTTGCTGACCTCTTGTATGCTAGAAAAAGCTTCCAGCTTGGCCTTCTTCTCCCTGATCTCTTGAAAAATTACCGGGTGATCCACTTCGGTTACCAGATCATCCACTGCATTGAAGTTGGACTTGGCAATGCGAACCGACCCTTTTTCCACATTGGCTGTCCTAAATATTTTACCAAACTTTTTCAACCACTCTTCAGGCAAAACTCCTAGTGTGCCATCAGTCAGCTCCACATAAGCACTTCCTCTTTGTATCGTTTTTTGAATGTCCCTGATTTTTACCTTGGTCGTACCAAAGGCTAGTTGTATGTCTGTCTCGAACCAATCCTGATTGGACTTGTAGCTCAGATTCACGGTAGGTTTGTGCGGAGAGAATTTCAGATTTTTCAATTCGTTCAGTCCATAAATCTTCACATCAGTCGCCTTGAGCTGATCCACGGCGTGCAAAAACCAATGTCCTTTTACTAGCTCTTTGTAAGACAAATGAAAGAACGATTGCTGCGTGTTGGCCTGAAAGGAAGGATGCAAAGCGGCTACAGAATCCAAAAACTCCCGTTCACCATCACTGTCACGTTCGTAGACGACATAATCATCACCTTGCTGCTCCATGACTTCATGATCCTCCATCACATTAACCTCCCGATCACCTTCATAAAGCACCACTGGCCTTATCATCACAAAGTGATTCAACTCTGAAAAATATACGCGCTTCTCTATAGCCTTCATTTCGTCATACAAAATACCTGGAATATCATCATCTATCGCACATGGAAACTGTGACGCCAAAGGATAGACAATCTCCTCCATAAAAGAAGGTAATTCTTTGGCGGATGTCCTGAAAACACTGGTTTTAAAAAGGCCGTTTAGGGCTGTAGCCTCTTTCATCGAGTTGATCAAATAAAGCTCATCCCCTTTGTACAGAATCAGCATTTGATCATAAAGCTCCAAATGATCGCCTACCTCCAGCAACCCGTGTTTTGTCGTCTCCAGATAAGCTTTGAGTGTAAACAACTCGTCTTCCCGAAAGAGCCTAAACGTCAACTTGACCTCTCGTTCCAGATAAGCGATCGGGTTGAGTTCCGATAGTCTAAAATCTTCTACAGAAACACCGAAGTGTTCTCCATCAATTCGATACTGGTAGTGCAGTGTATTGGACGACGCTACAAAGAAGGCATTGAGTAAACGAAACATCTCGCCTATTTGATGGCGCTGCTTATCTAATGCTGCGATCGAATTGAGTTTTTCTTTTCCGTAGTATGCCTCTTCAACATTAGCCCCTTCGACGAGCGACTTGTCACCTGGGTTTTTCAACACCTGTAAATGACTGGAGATCTTATTCATGGCTTTATTGGGTTTACCCTTAACACCAACTATGCGAGCAAGTGCATAGTCTTCTGTGTTGAGTGCCCAAACAAATGCAGGAATCCGTTGATCATCACTCTCCTCTGACAATCCACCCACCAAAAGTTCTTCTTTTTGCTGTAGTTCACTTATGTGGCTGATCACATCCTCCTGAAGAAATCGTGCCACCCTGTCTACGTGAAGTAATCCCTGGAGACGTCCTTTCGGATAATGCCTTATTTCCTCACCCACCACATACGTGTCCAGCAAATCTTCTATGTGCTCTCCCTGATGGAGAACCACTCCTGTCTGAAAAATATAGTTCTCGTTTCTTTGATCAAAAGCCTCTTTCCTCAAATCCTTCAGTAGATTGAGGGTTCGAAAACGGAGGATATAAGCTATCAGCCATTGAATATGGTGGCAATTGTCATTGCAGGTCTTGTCACTGCAGGCCAGCCAGTAAGCTCCATCACGCCACTTGACTCCTACAACCACCTCATCTTGGTTCATAAAGTTCCACCTCGTGCTAAGCACCGCTTTAAGCTCATCAGAGAGAAGCGATACCTTATAGTCATAGTCTTCTTTTCGATGCGGGGTAATCAGTGGTTTTAATAGAGTGTCCGGATCAAGGATGTCATCCGTTGGCATTACTCGAATGGGTTGCTGAATCCTCTTTTGGCTCACGGACTGATCATATTCCTCGGCACCAAGGTGTATTTTGAGAAAATAGAGACAGGCGGCAATGTGTTTACACTCTCCTTCATTGTGGTAGTATACACATTCGCAGCTGGTGTCTACCTGGGTAGATGTGAAGTCTATATTTACCAAATAGAATGACTCCACCTTGCCTTTCACCTCAAATTTAAATGCTCCCTCACCAATATCATAGTAAGTAGCTTCTACCCAGCTGGCATTATAAATTCCCTGTCCCCGGGTCTTTATCACTGAGGGAAGTTTACCAATCTGCTTATCGATTTTCTCCAATAACTTCATATAGCAAGTTCAATCCAGAGGCGACGATTTGAGAATCGCAGCTCCTGTTATCAGGTGCGAATTTGGGAAGTCGGATGATCAATTCCACAGAAAATGACTCGTCTTTTCCCATTTGTTTTCCAATGTCGTTTAGTTAACGCTTTAAACATTGCCTCTGCCGACCGGTCTTTTGGACACTGGAGAAATCTTCCTTTAATAGATCACCGAATGTGATCGTTTGGTCGTAGACTCCTCTTCGTGAGAATACCTGATTTAGCGGATCTGATCATTTGTTTTGGAATCAGTTCTTCATAGGGTTGCTTGCACTTATTCCATCCACTCACTGTCATTTCGACAAAGGAGAAATCCTCCTTTAAAAGAAACCCTGAATGTGATAGGATTGTCGTTGTCTTCTCTTCGAAAGAATACCAGTTTTAGCGCATCTGATTGTTTATTTTGGAATCAGTTCTTCATGGGGTTACTTGCACTTATTACATCCCCTCACTGTCATTTTGACACAGGAGAAATCTTCCTTTAAAAGAAACCCTCTTGAACTTTAGGGTTTGGAGGTGGTTGAAGCTCACTTCTTGACTCTTCGACTTAACTTTGCCACATGATATTGGACACTATAGTAGCACTGGCCACTCCTCCGGGTGTTGGTGCCATAGGAGTAATTAGGGTTTCAGGAGCCAAAACCATAGAAATCGTCAATACGGTTTTCAAAGGGAAGGATTTAACGACTGTAAAAAGCCATACAATCCACCTGGGGACTATTAGAGATGAAGACACGATTGTAGATGAAGTCCTGATTTCTATGTTTAAAGGACCCAACTCTTACACCAAAGAGGACGTCATCGAAATTTCCTGTCATGGTAGCCAATTTATCATCCAGCAATTGATCAAGCTACTCCTAAGGAAAGGAGCCCGATTGGCCAAACCCGGTGAATTCACTCAACGAGCGTTCATCAATGGCCGTTTCGATTTGGCACAAGCCGAAGCAGTAGCTGACCTCATCGCCTCTGAAAACGAATCCATGCACAGTGCTGCTATGAACCAGATGCGTGGCGGATTTTCCCAGGAAATCAAAAAACTGCGTGAAGAGTTGGTGCATTTTGCTTCCATGATTGAGCTGGAGCTGGACTTTGGGGAAGAAGACGTGGAGTTTGCCAGTAGAGCAGATCTAAAAAAACTCATTAACCATCTCAAGTCCTTAATCGCTCGACTTACTGAGAGCTTTACGCTGGGTAACGCCATCAAGAATGGGATTCCAACGGTTATTGCGGGTAAACCCAATGCCGGAAAGTCTACTTTACTTAACGCACTTCTCAATGAGGAGAAGGCAATCGTCTCTGATATCCCGGGAACGACACGTGACGTGATCGAAGATGTGATCAATGTAGACGGCATAGCCTTCCGGTTTACCGATACGGCTGGAATTCGTACAACAGAAGACAAGGTAGAAGCCATCGGTGTGGAACGCACGTATGCCAAAATGAAGGATGCTTCCGTCATCATTTACCTGATCGATCTGATTCACGATACTGCTGACGAAGTGCAACAGCAGCTGGGGTATCTCAAAGACCTGAAAGTCCCCTACTTGCTCGTAGGCAATAAAATGGATCAAGCCAAACCAGATATTCAAGAGTTAGTAAGCCAGGAAAATGCGTTGCTCATCTCTGCCAGTCAGAAAGAGAATCTCGAAAACCTGAAAGATGCTCTAAAGGAGCTGGTTTCTCTGGATGATTTCAAAACGGGCAACACCATCGTCACCAACCTGCGCCATTATGAAAGTCTGATACAAACCAACGAAGCACTGGACCGGGTCATTACGGGTATCGATAATGAAGTAACCAATGACTTTGTGGCTATGGACATCCGAAACTCCCTACATCACCTGGGAGAACTAACTGGAGAGATCACCACAGAGGATTTGTTAGATAACATTTTTAGTAAGTTTTGTATCGGAAAGTAATTACTTTTCATATAGTACGCTAAACACTTCTTTTACTATCATTTAAGCTGTTTTTCCTTCCTTTACTTGTTGCTAATTTGCCCATATTTTCGTATCTTTCGTTACTAATTTGTTGCTGACCACTCAATATTTGTTGTTAGCAACAGATTTTTAAGATAGAGGCGAGATAATGTTACATAGAGATACATCCTGATACAAAAGGATACACTCTGATACAGAAACAAGCCGAAAAAGGAAACACCATGAGCAGCAACATTCGAGTTCCCAAAATCTGTCAGCATTGCGGTACTGAGTTTATCGCCAAGACTACTGTGACCAAATTTTGTGGTGATAACTGTGCCAAGCGTGCCTACAAGAAACGCAAGAGAGATCAGAAGGTACAGGAGATTGCCCCTACTGCGGTACAGAAACAGGAATACAATCAGGAACAAGTCAAAGACAAAGACTTTCTAAGTATTGCCGAAACCTGCAAACTACTTGGAGCAAGTAGAATGACCCTGTACCGTCAAATCAAGAACGGAAAAATACAAGCTGCAAAAATTGGGAGCCGAACCATTATCAAGAGAGAAGAAATCGAAAAACTGTTTCAGGCATGAAAGTAACACTAAGAAAACGCAATCAAGGTGGCAAGACCAGTCTATACCTCGACTACTACCACAAAGGGAAAAGGAAGACGGAATACCTCAAATTATACCTTTCTCCCAATGCAAAGACCAAAGAGGAAAAGGAAGTTAACAAAAAGACCCTTCAATTGGCTGAGACTATTAGAGCACAGCGACAAATCGAAATCCAAAACGGTGTATATGGATTCAGAGATAATGAGAAATTGAAAGGCAGCTTCCTTGCATACATTGAGCTACTGGCTAACCAGAGGCAGGATAGCCCTGGCAATTACGGCAATTGGACAAGTATGCTGAAACATCTAAAGGCTTTCTGTTCCTATGAGGTTTCCTTCTCAGATATTGACCGACAGTTTATTCAGGATTTCAAATACTACCTTGATAAGAAGGCTATTGCACATGGTGACCAGAAACTATCTCAAAATTCTAAGTACTCCTACTTTAACAAGCTGCGAGCAGCTTTAAAGCAAGCAGTGAAAGACGGCATTCTACCTACCAACCCAAGTGAAGGAGTTAACGCCTTTAAACAAGGTGAACCTGAAAGAGAATTTCTGACTTTGGAGGAACTTCAAGCAGCAGCCAATACGGAATGTGAAATACCTCAGATGAAAACGGCATTCATATTTTCATGCCTTACAGGTCTGAGGTGGTCAGACATTAATAAGCTACTCTGGTCAGAGGTGCAGCACTCAAATGATAACGGGTATTACATCCGATTCAGACAAAAGAAAACCAAGGGAGCAGAAACCCTCCCTATTTCAGAACAAGCCTTTGGCTTGCTCGGTGAAAGGCAAGCTCCAGAAGAGCGAGTATTCAAAGGATTGAAATACTCTGCATGGCATAACCTGAAATTGCAACAATGGATGATGAAAGCTGGTATCTCCAAAACCATCACTTTCCATTGTGCCCGTCATACCTATGCCACTTTGCAGCTTACGGCAGGAACTGATATTTACACAGTCTCAAAGCTCTTAGGCCATAAGGAATTGAAGACCACCCAAGTCTATGCGAAAATCATAGATGAAAAGAAACAGGAAGCAGCCAACAAAATCAAACTTGACCTATGAGCAATCAAACCAAATTACTTGACGACATCCTGTACCAAGAGCTTCGCCCTTGGTTAGGAAAAAACAGCCTTGATCAAAAGTATGCTTCCAAACTCAGTAGCGTAAAGGAAGCCTCCACAGATTTTCAATTCAAATATGAAATCAGCTTTCACAGGCCATTCGATCACAAAACAAAGTACTATTCCAAACTGATATTAAATACTGTCAAATCAGAATGTGTCAGGCTTGTGGAACTGATCAAGGAGGACAACAACGAAAACTTAATCAAGTATTGGCTTGAAGACACACTCAACAAGCGGATTAAAACCCGCTTAAAAGACCTTGGAAAACTCATTAAAGAAAAGGACTATGCACTGACGTACATAGATCCTAAAAAAACATCCTTTGAATTAGACCAAACCCACAAGGCAAACACATTCATCGTACAGCTTCTAAAGCTTGCATACATGCAGCTTTACTTAGAAATCCAAAATGCTTTCAGCACTTGGATAGATGATCAATTCATACTGGAGGACTTTTACAGCCAACTACTTTTAGAACCTATCCCGGACAACCATTTCTTGAAACCAGTTCAAGTAATTGAAGTTGAATCCAAACCATTACCAGCAGCCAAAACGGAAACCGCAGCAACGGCAAATTCATTTCATTCATTTACCTACAAGCAGCTAAACACCAACCCAGATAAATTGACCGATTTATGGGATAGCCTAAAGCTGAATCATTTCATTAGCAAATCCACAACCCTACTCAACTTCAAAAAGGTATTCTCAGGAGGTGAAATCAAAACACCTATAGAATGGACAGGAAATATCAGCGAGCTATTCTATTTCATTAAGCTGATATACTCAGAACATAAGTTGGTGGATGATCTAAAGCAAAAGCAATGGGAAGTGACTTGCCTATGCTTCGTTGATACTGATGGGAATTCCTTTGACAGGTCAAAGTTCAGGTCTTTAAAAAGACCGAACCTGACAGGAGATAAAATAGAAAAGGCAGTTTCGCACCTGATATAGTCCACTCTGCACTATACTCCTTTTATCTTTTTTCTGTTTTTGTTTAGTCCTCTTTTACCTTAAAAGTGGGCTATCAATTTTTACAGCCCACTCTGCACTCTGCACTCTACACTGCACCATACTTTAGAGCCTCATAACGCCCCTTTTAGCCTCATACTTTAGCATCGTATTCGACAATCGGATATGACTTTTGGCCAAGAGTCCATTCATTAATTCTTAATACGATTTAAGATGGACGAAATAATTGAACGTCTTGAAAATCTCCAACGCCTAATTGAGAGCCAGGGGATTTACACGAAAGAAGTTTTAAACTTCAATGAGGCTTGCCAGTACTTGGAGCTTTCACAGTCACACTTATACAAGTTGACAAGTGGAGGTAATATTCCACACTACAAGCCAAACGGAAAGAAGCTCTATTTCAAGAGAACGGAGTTAGAAAGCTGGTTGCTTCGCAACCGCAATTCTACTCAGGAAGAAATAGACCGTAGAGCTGCGGATTACCTAATCAAGAAAGGGAGGGTAAAGCTATGACAGAGGTATTCGATATGCTCCTGACACTTGCACAGGACATCAAAACAATCAAAGCCTACCTCCTCAATTTCCATAAGTCACGATTGGAGCAATTCAGTGATGAATGGATTGACGGACAGGTAGTGATGCAAACGCTGCATATTAGCAAAAGAACCCTTCAATCCCTTCGGGATAGTGGGGTTCTTCCCTACAGCCGAATCAATGGCAAGTTCTATTACAAAGTTTCTGACATGGAAGCTTTACTGGAATCCAACTACTCACCTTCAAAATCAAAGCATTATGGAGATAAGTAGAGAAGCCATATTAAGCAAGACACACTACGGCCTGAATATCTATGCCCATGTGTTACGCCACTACTATCAGGGTGAAACAGTCCTATCCCTTTCGGGCCGGGACTGCAAACCTGCTAAGAATCCATTCAATGCGGACAAGCCCACATTGATGGTTAAAGTAGTTGACGGCATTGCTACACACACAGATACAGAAGAAGCCATTGCACAGGGCAATGTCTTTGATTTTGCTTCATTGCATTTCAGCCTCGAAGGGCAAGCCCTTCTCGATAAGATCAATGAAGAACTATACCTGAGAATTGGCAAGGAAAGAGGTTTTTATCATCAAGAGGAAACGCAACCTGCTGTTGCTATTCCTGAAATTCAAAAGCCTACACCGCCAGTATTTAGCTATTTCAAAAAACCTGTTTCTAATGTGAAACCAAGTCGCCAAGTCTCCCTGATTGAGGTGTACCACCTCATCAAAGGCAATGATTTTGCTACGTGTACAAGTACACTTCGCAATATCTCAGAGCCAAAGGATGCCCGTAAGTACAAGGCTCAAAAATTCGATTATGTGACCTTCTCAGGCTCATTCTCTAAGCGGAATGATGCAAACCTCCAAAGACATTCAGGTTTGCTTACAATCGATTTTGACCACATTGAGGACATCCCAACGCTCAAGCAATCATTACTCAATGACCATTATTTTGAAACGGAGCTACTGTTTGTATCTCCTTCAGGTGATGGGTTGAAATGGGTAATACCGATTGATTTGACACAGGCAAAACACCAGGACTATTTCAAGGCAGTGGCAAACTACGTTTCCCACACCTACCAGATTGAAGTAGACCAATCAGGAAAGGACATTTCAAGAGCATGTTTCCTTCCGCATGATACAGACATATTCATCAACCCTAAATACATATAGGTTATGGAGCGAAAAACATTCAATCCGCTGGAATGGCTTGATAAGCCAGACCAACAAGTAAAAGTTACAGAGCAAAGCAATTACAATACAACTACACAACTCGAAGAAGTTGAACGAATCATTCAAGGCATTGAGGCCAGCCACATAGATGTCACCTCCGCTTACAGCGATTGGGTAAACATAGGCTTTGCCTTTGCAGACGAGTTTGGTGAGACAGGTAGAAACCTGTTTCACCGTGTTAGTCAATATCATCCTGAGTATTCCACACGGGAATGTGACAAGCAATTTGATAATTGCATGAAAGCAAGAGGTCAGGGAGTTTCCCTGAAAACCTTCTTCTATCATGCCAAGGAAGCAGGAATACCATTGACTACACCAAAGCAGGAAAGACAGACTTACAGCCCTGCAAGCAGGTCTGAGAATCAAAGCAAGAATCTCAATACTCAGGCAGAAATCAAGAAAGAACCGGAAAAAATGCCAACCTTTCCAGATTCCTTATTTCCTGAACTTCCTGAGTTTTTGCAAAAGGTAATACAGATAGCCACTTCCAATGAGGAAAGGGATATTCTACTCCTTGGCTCCTTAGTGGCTATTAGTGCTTGTTTACCCAAAGTGTCAGGTATTTATGATGGCAAGCGTGTCTATTCCAATCTGTTTCTATTCATTACCGCCCAAGCCTCGGCAGGTAAAGGTCGTTTGGTGCATTGTCGCCAACTAGTGAATCCAGTACACAAAGAGTTCAGGGAGCAAGCCAAACTCCACAAGCAACATTACGAACTGGAATTGGCTGAATACAACGCCAACAAAGGGAAAGTTGAAGGAATAGAGAAACCCGAGAAGCCACCCGAAAAGATGCTCTTTATCCCCGCCAATAACAGCTCCACAGGAGCTTATCAATTATTGGGTGATAGTGACGGTAAAGGACTGATATTTGAAACTGAGGGTGACACACTTGCACATGCTTTTAAGAGCGATTACGGCAATTATAGTGACGGCTTTAGAAAAGCCTTTCACCATGAGACTATTTCCTATTATCGCAGGACAGACCGTGAATATGTGGACATAGAAAGCCCTTGTCTTTCTACTGTCTTGTCAGGTACGCCCAAGCAAGTAGCAGCACTAATCCCGAATGCAGAAAACGGCTTATTCAGCCGTTTCATATTCTATTACATGAATGTTCGGCCAGTGTGGAAGAATGTATTTGCTTCGCAAACTACCAATGGATTAGATGACTACTTTGATGCGTTAGGAAATGAGTTCTTTAACCTTTACAGTTCGTTGAAAGCTGGACAGGATGTTCAATTCTTTCTCACCGCTGACCAGCAAGACCAGTTCAATCAGTTCTTTGGTCAGATACAAGAAAAGTATATGAGCATTCAAGGAATCGACTACATGGCAACCATCCGAAGGTTGGGATTGATTGCCTATCGTTTCTGCATGATATTCTCCGCTTTGCGGATCATGGAGACTGGTGAAACATCATCAAAGATGATTTGTGAAGAAAGAGACTTTCAAGCTTCGCTTGCAATGGTCAAAGTGTTGGTAAAGCATTCGAGTAAAGTATTTGCAGAACTCCCGGAAGACGTACAGAAACCTACTCGATTAAATAGGAAAGAGAAATTCTTGAATAAGCTACCCAAACACTTCAACCGTCAAAAGTACCTTGAAGTGGCAGCAGCTTTGAGCATTCCTCACAAAACGGCAGAGGGCTATATCACTGACTTCTGCAAATCAGGTCTGCTTCACCGTGAGTCTCAGGACAACTACATAAACACCTCGATTGAGGATACTCAGGATTCTGAGGATGCTAAGGAAAATTAATCCTTGGTATCCTCCATTTCCTTAAAATCCTGAAACATTAAATCCACAAATCTACCTACTTCGTTTCTTCTTTTTCTTTCCTATATTTGGCATTATTTGTCAAGTAATATATTGCCAACATGGATAACTTCGGTTCTAGACTGAAAGCATTAAGAACAAAACAAGGGCTATTAATGCGACAAGTCGCTGCTGCTACAGATGTGGACACCTCTATGATAAGCAAGTTTGAGAATGGTGATCGACTTCCAACAAGAAAACAAATTGAAAAGCTCGCTTTGATTTTAAAGGTTACAGAAGAGGAATTACTCGTTCAAGCATATAGTGAAAAAATTGCATACGATTTAATCAAAGAACCGCTAGCTGAGGAAATTGTCGAATTGGCATTAAAAAAATTACAATTAAAAAAATGAACTAACCAAACAGTACATCTTTATGCCTAGCCATTGTTTCAATATACTCACATTCAATCACCCTCAGGAAGAACAAACTTTTTACTTCACTGACCAGGAACAAGCCAACCTCACTCGGATTTACAAATCCTTAGTGCCTGATGAGGTCATTGAAAAGTATGAAGAGCAAGACCATTATTACACCTCATTTACAGTTGAGCAGGAAGATTTCTTAGAGATATCAAAACCAACAAGTCCACAGTTTGAAACCAAAACGAATGAGCAGGGTGAAGAACGTTCATACACCATCCGTAATTCTACCTTTTCCACTTCAGTATTAAAGCGATATTACAATTCGCTCATTCATAGCCATTTCAAAGGGAAAGGATTTTTGGTAAAGCCCAATTTCATAAGTGATACAGAAGTTTGGCTTCCAAGTGCCAAACAAGACACCACAGGCCAGTACAAGATATTCGACCGCTTCTCACTCAAAGTACAGTTTAAGACCGTTTCTGATAGTTTGGAATTGTTGGTGACATTTGAAGGTAAATCCAAAATCTTCAAAGTTCCTGTCTCCACCCTATTAGAGGATGTATCACCGACAGATATTAATTGGGTAGTGTACGAAAAGGGTCTCTACCGTTTTGATGAGTTACCTGATAGCGGCAAAAGAGAATATGACAAGGTGTATCCAGTATGGAATTTCGAAATCAGAGATGCATTGATGCAAGGAACGGAAGCCCCGGACAAAACCAATAAGTACAAAAAGTTTAGAGAGGGAATCGACAAGTTCTACAATCAATACCTGAATACAGAGGAGTTCAAAGGAATCATTCCAATTACCTCCAATGGATTCATACCAGTTAATAAAATCAATATCGGGTCAGTCAATAATTCCAGTAACCGCCTTTTATTCGGTGAACAAAAGTCTGGCATTGTGCCAATGGATGGAATGAAAGAGCATGGTCCCTTTGATTTTAGTTCCACTTCTAAAATCCACTTCTTTTTCATCTTCCATAAAGACGATCAACACATTGCCCAGAAGATGGACGGTTATTTCAAAGGATCAGAATTTGGCTTCAAAGGATTGACCAAGTTTATTCATACGCCATACCATACCGAAAAAGGGTTCAGTATAAGATTTGAAGACAGAGACAATCCATGGCCAGAAATCTATGAAGCGGTTACCAACAAACATTTTGAATCAGATATTCAGTACATCGCCATTTATATCAGTCCATTCTCCAAGAACTCACCAGACAAATCAAGAAGGAAGATATACTACAAGCTGAAAGAATTGCTTTTAAAGGAGGGTGTATCCTCACAGGTAATTGATGGAGAAAAGGTAATGAGTAATGAAAAGTACTATTACAGCTTACCGAATATTGCAATTGCCATTTTAGCCAAATTGAACGGCATTCCGTGGAAGCTGGATACAAAGCTTAAAAATGAATTGATAGTAGGCATTGGAGCATTCAGAAACTCAGAAGTGGATATACAATATATCGGCAGTGCTTTTAGCTTCGCTAATAATGGGAAATTCAACCGTTTTGAGTGCTTCCAAAAAGACCAAACAAAGGAGTTAGCAGGTTCAATTATCAGAGCAGTAAAAGAGTATGCAAACGTCAATACAGGCATCAAACGGCTTGTGATCCACTTCTACAAGAGTATGAGGCAAGATGAACTACAACCGATAGAAGACGGCCTCAAACACCTTGGATTAGACATTCCAGTATTTATAGTTTCCATCAACAAGACAGAATCCTCGGACATTGTCGCATTTGATAACAGTTGGAAAGACCTTATGCCAATGAGTGGCACTTTCATAAAAGTTGGGTACAACAAGTTCCTGCTATTCAACAACACAAGATACAGTCCAAAATTTTACAGCTTCCATGACGGCTTTCCGTTCCCGATAAAGCTGAAAATCTTTTGTACAGAAAAAGAATTGGTAGAAGAATACAAGACGGTAAAGGAATTGATTGACCAGGTATATCAGTTCAGCCGTATGTACTGGAAATCAGTAAGACAACAGAACTTACCAGTTACCATCAAATACCCTGAAATGGTCGCAGAAATGCTCCCTCATTTTGATGGCAATGAAATACCTGAATTTGGAAAAGACAACCTTTGGTTTTTATGAGCAACACAACGATAATATATATCAAAAACATGGTCTGTCCTCGATGCATAATGTCAGTAAAATCCATTTTGGAAGAACTCTCTATCCCTTTCAGTAACATAACTTTAGGACAAGTAGATTTAGCAGAAGAATTATCGATAAAGCAAAGTGATTCATTATCACAACGGCTTCATGCCATCGGCTTTGAATTGCTCGAACCAGGCAAATCATCTCTAATATCTAAAATCAAAACTGCCATAATTGAACAGGTTCACTACGCTAAAG
>JAMWZA010000037.1 GCA_024305105.1 Marinoscillum sp. | reverse complement strand
AAGAGACAGTAAGTAACGTTGAATTGATATATAAGCTTTTCATAATAGTAATTTTTATGATGGACAACTAGTCTAATTGATTCCTACTTCAATACGACTTTTTTAGATTCTTTTCCATTGGAAATGAGATAGACTCCACTTCTCAAGTGGTTTAAATTCACTTCCAATTTACCCTTGGCTACTATCCTTGCCACTTCCATTCCCGATAGGTCGAATAAGGTAAATTCAAGCGGTTCAGAAGAGTCAGAGTGGATGTAAAGTGTTTTCTCAAAAGCATAAACCTGAGCGAGAGATTTAGCTAAATGAAGTACGGTAGCAGACCTCAAAGTAAATCTGTTTTCAAACACACCCGGCTCTGTAGTAAAGGTGTAAGACTCCCTTGTTAGGTCAATAGACTTACCTGTATATTGATCCAGTAACCAGATCGGTTGATTGATTTCGTTTACGTTGATCTGACCAATGGTATGTGTGGTGTTTCGATTTGTTGCAAATCCGAGCAACACCTCTCCGGCGTGTCCTTCTGGCACTCCTTGTATGGCTAGCTTCTCACCACTATTCATCAATGTATAAAACTGCAGGTCGCCACCTGCCATGTGTAGTGCATCATAGGATTTGTCCTTCCCCAATGTAGCATCCGACACATAGCCTATTATTGTTGCTTTGGATTCCTGATCATTACTTAGGCTAAACTTGTACTTGATGGTTGAGACTTTTCTAAAGTAGCCAGCATCCGAATTGTTACCGGTCACCTTCATCGCATCCGTAAACTGAAGTGTTTGTCCGGAAGAATTGGCCTTTACAAAAAATCCCTGAGCACTCCGGATGTTTCCATCAAAACGCTCTTCTCCATCAGCTCTGCTGTTGGTGCTCGTATTGCCCAGGTTGTTGACCACTATATAATCAGCATTGGTACCTCGCTCCGTATCAGAACTATAATCATCCCAGATGTACACCGCTGCATCCATGTCAAGACCACTATTCGCATCGAAGAACGACTCGACTGAAATGGCCGCCGGATATGGATTGGATACGAGGTTGTAACCTTCATAAGGTTCTTCTTCTGTGACTCCCTGATCGGTATAACTCAGACCGACTTCAACTGTTCCATGGTTTGGAGTTCCTACAAAGATGACCTTACCACTTTCATCACCGGTGAAGGCACTGAAGTAACCTACTCCAGGTTCCATTCCTGGCAACTCTAGCTGGTCTGGTGTTTTATAGCGATTAAGGCCCTGGTTTCCTGATGGGTTATAAGGGCTAGATTCATCATAGGCATATACAACAGCGCCAGTTCCTAAAGAATCAAACTTTCCATTCTGGACTGGTGATCCTACCACGCTGTATCTACCAGTGTTTTGATCGAAAGTCGTATTTCGAACGATTACCAGACCTTGAAAAGTTATTCCAACAATATTAAGATCAACTGTGGTCACCTCACCCATCGTAACAAGTGAACCACCTGATTGAACGACTATGCCACCTGTATTGGTCAGATCGCCATTTATTTTAACATGGCTTCCGTTATTAATAATTAACGTACCACCATACAAACCACCATCATTGAACAACTCCAGGTCATTAACAACTAAAGCTTCATTTTCGTCTATAACATATTCAGAAAGAATGAGCGCATCATCATTGCTGGCAGGTGCTTCACCCGACGACCAGGATGGGCCAAAGCTGGTATTAGACCAGGTGTTTGGTGCCTCATTGATCCGGATAGAAAAGCTTCCGGCATCTTCTTCAGAACTAAAAAACTGAATTAACACAGATACCCCCGGACCGATTGGTAAATAGATTTTGTCCGTTAAGTTGTTCTCACAAAACAAAGAACTGGAACCACAACTCGTGTAAACTGCTCCAGACAAACTTTTCGCTGTACCCAGTGACGTATTGATCTCAACCGAGCCTGAGGCAGGCATGGTAAACTGATACCATATATCTTTATTTGACCCACCAGCTGCACATGAAATGCTTGATTCTGGAGAAAGAGCAAACTCAGTGGAAGCATCGATATAATCACCTATACCAGGCGCATTAACCGTAAGCGTTTCTGCATCTGCACAAACATCATTCGCGACACCCTTAAAGGTAATTCCTAAGCCACTGGATGCGGGACCTGTAGCATCAATGATATCTTCTGCGGCCAGGTTACCAAAAGCAGAACCTTCAAAATCAAAGGTGATGTCTGATACAAAGTTAACACCAAGGTGATCAGTTGCATTTCCGGATAGCGTTAGCTCTGCTGAAGCAAAAGAAGGACTACTCGCGAGCATCCATTCATAGGTATTGTCTGTAAGTGCCAATAGTTTGTCTCCATTGATGAAGCCATTAATGTCATGCTGATAGACGTCAACTGACTCCCAACTGCTACCATCAGAGGAACGAAGGATTACTGATTCATCGCTATAATACTCGCTGCCCCCTATATAGAAATATCCATTGGCATAGGTAATGTCATTCCAATAACCATAGGGGATAGAAAACTCAGCCCAGTCGACACCATCTGATGAAACATACGCATGCTGATACCCAATTGCCACGAATGAGCCACCACCAAAAGCAATGTGGTAAACGCTGTTGTTAATCACCGAAGCATTGGTCGTCTCCATCATTCTAGCATCTGTTGGTGTATCACCAGATCCAATTATCCAGTTTTGACCATCAGCAGAATACATGGAATGATCCGAACTTGTTCCTACGGCTACAAATATGTCATTACCAAATGCCACTGCTTCCCAGGAACCGCTAACAGACTCCTCAGTCCATTCGAGCCCATCCGCAGAATACATGACTCCATAGCTCTCTACAGCTACAAACTTTCCATTTCCATAGGTCACACCGTTCCATTCTCCGTAGGTGCTTTCGACACTCCAGTCGATACCATTCACAGATGTCATTATGTAATCTTCTCCTACAGCTACAAACAGCTCATTAGCGAAGATAAGATCACCCCAATAACCATAATCCACAGCACCAAATGTCCAGCTTTCTCCATCTGATGAATATGCAAATTTATTTTGGTAATAAGATAATGCTACATAAGTACCGTTTCCATAAGCACCTAGTCTCATTCCATAATCTAAGGATTCTTCTGTAGTTGTTGAAACGTTCCAGTCAAGCCCAAATCGATTCTGTTCTGTAATGGTCAAACTAGCACTTAGTCCCGCCGGTATTCCTCCAAGAGTCACTTCACTACCAATATCCAGTAAATTATCTTCATCTTCATCCTGGAAATACTCTCCGGGCAGAGATAGGACGATGGATCCTTCCACGGTTCCATCATCAGCTGCTGTTTCATTAAACCCACCTGAATAAGAAATCAATGGATTATCGATGAAGTTAATACCGATAAAGCTACTGGAAGGGCCAGTTCCGTTGATTACATAATCCGCCACTGAGTTCTCAAACGCTACATCGTTAAATTCAAAAGTGATGTCTAAAACATCATTAATATTCTGATGCGCTACACTTTCACCAGAAATCGTCAGACTAGCCTTTGAAAATGTTCTGCTGATAAAAAAATCTGAATTCTCGCTCGATTCTGTCTGGTATTTTGTTCCAAAGACAACCAATCTATCATGTCCATATGCCATAGCCGACACTTGGTCTGATTCCAACTGACGATCCGTCCAGGTGACTCCATCGGGTGAGGTGAAAAGCGCTCCACTATTATCCGCATAGTCGTCTTCACCAATCGCCAAAAAAAGGCCCGTTTCATACTTCACATCTATCCATTGTACTGACGATGAAACAGTTCGTTGTGTCCAGTTTTCTCCATCAGTTGAAGACCAGATTTCCCCACCGTAGTTTTCTTCTTCGTTTGAACTAGACGAACAAGCAACGTATGTCCCATCTCCATAGGCTATACTTTGAAAATTGACTGATGGCAAAACAGACTCGTAAAAGATCCAGTGCTCTCCATCCGTAGATTTCAATATATCCCCATAATAACCTAGCGCTACAAACTCTCCGGCACCATAAGTCACAGAACGAAGGTTTGTATTAGTGGAGCTTGTCGGAGTTACCCAATTGGTGCCATCTTTAGAGACCATTATAGATGAATCACCACTACTGGCTACAGCAATAAATAGGCCATTACCAAATGCAAGATCATAATAAGTAGCACTGCTGATAAATGATGGTGAAGACCAGGACATTCCATCTGTCGATACGCTTGAATACCCATCGCCTGATACCGCCACGAACTTGTCATTTTCATAAATAACTGAATACCAGCTTTGTTGTGCGATATCTCCAGCAATCCAATTCACTCCATCAATTGATGAAATGGAAGAAGCTCCAGAGGAATTGGCTAAAGCAACAAAAGTTCCACTTCCAAAAGTCATGGCTTGCCAATTGGAGCTAGTATATGAATTGTCTAATGAGAAGTATAGCAGGGTGTCAAAAATCTCCGTGCGTTCTGTAATTTCTATACTTGCATTCAGTCCTGAAGGCAGGTTGACATTCACTTCCGAGGCATCCAACACATCATCATCAGAGTTAAATATATCCCCCTTCAATTCGATGGATAGTTGCCCAGTAACAGAACCGTTATTCAAATATGATTCATAGAAACCACTTCCACTGTAAGTGATTTTTGCATCGCTGGTTAAGTTTTTAGTAACCTCCTCCTCATAACCCTGGCTATCAGTAACCGTGACAGTATACGTGCCTTCACCTAGTCCGGATATAGTTTGAGTGGACGCCCCATTGCTCCAAGAATAACTGTACGGAGGAAATCCATGTATACCATAAGCACTTAACTCTCCAATATTTCTTGCGGCCGATTCGTTGGTCACTACCTTTATTCCGGCCTGCAATAAGAGTGGTTCAGTCACGGTGATACTTTCCTGAACTACGGCTCCATTGTCATCCGTAATTGTGACTTCATAATTACCTGCTGGCAAACCAGAAATGTTAGCAGTGGTGGATCCACTGTTCCAAGAATATGAATAGGGCTCCACACCTCCGGTTGCGGTGGCTGTCAGCTCTCCATCACTTCCACCGATTGTAGAAACATTTGAGATAACTTCTATTGACGCAATCAATACTTCAGGCTCAGTGACCTCTTCGGAAACCTGAACTGTCGCGCCTTGGCTATCTGTAATCTGCACTGAGTATGTTCCAGCAGATAATCCACTGACTGTAGCTGTGGTAGCCGAGTTGCTCCATAAATATGAGTAGGGCTCGGATCCTCCCGAAGCGACAACAGTAAGCTGACCATCTGAATCTCCATTGATAGTAACATGAGAATCCACAGTAACGGAGGCCGCCAATGTGCTACTGATTCCGGTTAGGTTAAAGGTGTAAGGGTCTCCACATCCAGAAACGCTTGCAAAGCTGAACGCAGCATTTTTTACTCCTTCCGTATCAGGTGTAAACGCAATGGTAAAAGTGGTAGAACCTCCGGCAGTCAATGAACTTGCTGTTGAAGATAAGTCCAAGCTAAACTGCTCGGCATCCGCACCAGACAAGGCACTTATCGGATTGGTGCTTAAATCTATCGTCGAGTTACCATGATTGGTGATGGTGAATACCTGAGCTTCAGAACTTGAACCAGTCAGCTGAGTTCCATAATCAAAATCTCCATCTTTGTAAACAGTGGCTCCTGCGGAAATGCTAATGGGGAAATTACTTACCCAATCGGTGGGTGCATCCATATTAACCAAAGTCCCTAAGGCTCCTTCGGACACCATGTTTGATGCTGAAGTACCGGCACCATCATTCAATGGCCAATAACCGATCAATCCGGTTTCTGATCCTGTTAATGTAACATTTTTGTTATTCGCTATTTCTGTTTCGGTTCTGGCCACATCCCAGACACGCATTTCTGCGATGGATCCGCCTTGTAAAACATAATGCGAGTTAAACGCTCCACGGCTAATACCAAAAGTAGTCGGTCCATCCAGCACCAAATTCCCAGCAGTAGTGGTATGAATTTGTGTACCGTCAAGATATATAGCCAATGTTGTGGTACTTCCATCATTGTGCCAGGTGGCTGCTACATGGTGCCATGAGTTGGCAGCAAGTGTGTTGGTAGATGAAATACTGGAGTAAGAAGCCGAGTTATTCATATCAGATCCACCTCCATATCGGAAATGAAGGCCTACTGCAGGGTGAAATGAAACATAAAAGGAATTCGATGATCCATGTCCAATTCCATTTGAAAATAATGCATCATCTACAGCATCCTGCCAGTTGTCCTTACGGACCCAAGCCTCCATGGTACCGGAGGCGTAAGAGAAATCAGCAATAGAAACAGACACTTCATCGTCTACTCCATCAAACTCCAAAATGTGTCGACCACAATCACCACTTGCTACGGGCGGTTGGGCGAACGTGGTGAGTGAGAAAAATAAAAATACCAATATCGGTATCTGATACAGATAGGTCAATCGGGTTTCTAGGGAGTGATTGGTTTTCATAGCTTTTTTAAAGTTAGGGTGCCCTCTACGGCACGTAAATCACTTTAAAAATGCACTATGATTAAATTGTAAACGGGTGAAGTTTCATGAACACCCAAACAAACGACATAAACCTACCAACTAGCTACACAAAAAATTAAGCCACGCTGATATAGAATGTAATAATAGTCCCGTGTCCGGTATTTGCTATAACCAATCGCTGATCATGCAAATCCATGAACTGCTTGCATAGGGACAGACCGAGACCCGTTCCTTTTTCTCCCAGTGTACCAGCAGAGCTTGAGACTAAACCATCACTGGTAATCTGATCAATCACTGACTGAGGAATGCCTTCACCTTGATCAGATACTGAAATAGTAGCTAAACCGGCTTGCATGGCCACCATTACAGTTACTTTCTTCTTGAGCGGAGAGAACTTAATAGCATTACTCAATAAGTTTCTGAAGACCGTGCTCATCATGTTATAATCAGCCCGAACCTTTACTTCTTGCTCCATGATTAGCTCAATCACTACCTCCTTGGCACGAACGGCCTGGTCAAATACCTGCACGGTATCATTAATAAGTGCATTGAGTTGAAACCTCTCAGGCTGAAAGGACAACCCCTGAGTTTGTGTAAGTGCCCATTTAAGGAGGTTATCCAGGAGATGGCTTACCGAACTGGTAGCCTGATCCAGTTGAGAAGTGAGCATAAACAACCGATCACTATCACCTTTTTTGGTATAATAATCGAGCATCTGCCCCATACCCTGCAGTGATGTTACCGGTCCTCTTAAATCATGAGCCACCAGTGCAAAGAACTTATCTTTGGTCTGATTGGAAATGATCAGTTCATTGCGGGATTTCTCCAAATCCTGATTAATCTCCGAAATAATGGCATTTCTAGACTCTACCTCCCTTTTTTGTTTTCGCACCTGAAGGAAAAAAACGGACACCAAAATGAGAATAATCACCAACAAAATCGAAGCTCCAATCAACATCAGGTTTTGATTACGCTCCTGCTCCAACTCCAAATCAGCTATTCGACGCCCTTCTTCAAGGCTGGTAATTTCTTTTTCCTTCTGGGCGGTTTCGTACTTCTCACGCATGTCGGCTATTTGGCGGGTGCGCTCACCTCTCAGTAGGCTGTCGTATAGCGTATGATGCTGTAAGGACATGCGGTAAGCCTTTTGATAGTCTTGTAGTTTTTCATAGACAGTAGCTCCTTCAGAATAGATAGCCATCAATTTAGTTTTCGCTGAAAGGCCAGAGGCAAGCTTTAAAGCTTGCTGAAGATGAAATTCAGCCTTCTCAGCATCACCTAAACTAGCATAACATCCCGCCAACACCGTATGTGAATCGGACATGGCTATTTTATCATTAAACCCTTCTTCAATAGCCAAGCCTCGCAGTTGATAATTGAGTGTGGTTTGATAATCTCCCATTTCCAGATACATGCTCGCCAGGTTCCCCAGCGCATATGACTGAATAATAAAATCTCCAATGGATGTGGCTATTTGTAGCGATTTCTGCAGATAGTACATGGAACTATCAAACTCTCCTTTATCGTAATAAGGGTTCGATATATTGAGGTAGGCTCTGCAGATTGTGGCGGAATCATTCCGGGCTATACCCAACTCCAAATACTTCTTCAAATACTCCACCGAATTCTGATGATCGTTCATCATGTAATAGGTGTTCCCAATACTATTGAAGATTATTCCATCAATCTCATTCTGGCTATTCTGCTCGTATTCAAGGCGTCGGTAGAAGTAAGTGAGCGCCTCCTCATAGTTACCTTCATTCATCAGCGCTCCGGCTATATTAGAACTGGCCTCCATGATGTTAACGGTATCTCGGAGCCTTAGAGAATGAAATAAAATAGCCTCTCCAAGAATCTTTTGGGCCTCTGGGGAAATATTACTGACTTCACTACACAGAAAATTCAGTTCACTCAAAAGGCTATCTGATGATGAACGCTCCAATTCCATTGCTATGAGCTCTTCTAATTGCGCTTCATTATCTAAAATAAAATCGACTGATTGGGTATAATCGCTGTTAGATAAGCGTTCAATAAAGCTTTGAGAGCGTGGACCAGCTTGCAGAACCAGGCAAACAAGTATAGACGACAATGCTCCGAACCACTTCATCAAATCATCTTGAGTTTATTCAAAAAATTGGATTTATATGAATTCCCCAAGGGCAACGAGTGCCCATTTACTTCTACCACCATCTCAAATTCATCGATCCCGTCGATATGGTTTAGATTAATAATGGTGGTGCGATGAGTTCTTATAAAGGTACTTGGGTCAAGTTTATCTTCAAGATGATTGAGTGAAGATCTCACCTGAAACCGCTTTTCTTTGGTCACCAAATCACAATAGCGGTCCTGTGCCACCTCCACCCACAAAACATCTTCCAGCTTAACCTTTTGAAGTTTACTTCCCGACTTAACAAAAAAACTATTCTGAAGAAGCACCTGATTGAATTCGGTAGCATTATCAGGAGTGACGTCCACCCCACTTTTTGCTAAAGCCAGCTCTATAGCCGCCTGTAGGTTTCCTTTTTCCACTGGTTTCACCAAATACGCAAAAGGGTTGGTTTTTAACGCTCTGGAGATGGTTTCCCGGTCCTCATAAGACGACAGAAAAATGATCGGCACTTTAGAATCCCGATGAATAGCTTCAGCAGTCTTCACTCCGTCACTACTATCACTGAGTTCTATATCCATGATCATTAAATCTGGTTGAAGCTCGCTGTGCATTTGGATCACTTCAGCTTTAGTACTTCCCACACCTACCAGATCATAATCCAGCAAATCCAGCAACATCTCAACTTTAGATGCGTGTAATGGATTGTCTTCAGCTAGTAATATTCTAATTCGACTCATTTCGGAATTTGAAGATAGCTCAAAAGAGCATCTCTCCCAATAGAAAACGGAGCATTGGGCTAACAATAAAGGTTAATCAATTGATTATTGAATGAATAATTACATTCTACCACTTTTCTTCTTAAACTTTACACTTTCAAAAACGAATCACTATAGATGAGGGTATTTAAAATAGGAGGTGTACCAGAGTATTTCAATTTACCAATCAAAGCAGCAATTGCTGATTCAGAACTGAGACACAAGGAAATTGACCTCCAATGGCAAGATGTGAAAGAAGGTACCGGTGCAATGGCCAAAATGCTACATGATGGTGAACTGGATATGGCTATGATCTTACTGGAAGGCGCTACCAAAAGCGTACTTGAAGGTCAAAGAATCAAACTTGTACAAAACTATGTAACCTCTCCGCTCCTTTGGGGTGTGCACACCTCCCCTTACGTAAACAACTTCGATGAACTCTATTCCCGAAGAGTCGGAATCAGCCGGTATGGTTCTGGCTCGCACATGATGGCCTTTTTAATGGCCGAAAAGTATGGATGGCCTAAAGAAAGCCTTGACTTTGTGGTCATCAATAACCTCGATGGAGCGATAGATGCTTTCAGCAAACAAGAAATTGACCTCTTCCTATGGGAAAAATTTACGACAAAACCCTTCGTGGAAAAAGGTCACATGAACTGTATCGATGTAGTAGAAACTCCATGGCCCTGTTTTATTTTAGCAGCTAACTCACGTACAGTTTCGGCTTACTCAAAAGAGCTCAAACAAATATGCCAGGTAATCAACAATCAGTCAAAACACTTCCAATCATCGCCTGATTTACCGGATATCATTGCTAACACATACCAGTTATCCATAGAAGATGCTAAGATCATTTCCAGAAACACGCAGTGGTCCACCGAAATGCAAATGGATGAAGAAGCTATCCAAAAAGTAATGAGCACTTACAAAGAACTGAATGTCATCCAACGAGCAAAGCCTACCAATGCGTTGGTAGCCTTTTCATAAAAAAAAGCGGCTCCCCCCAGAGCCGCTTCAAAGAATTCACCTATTAGAGTGAATCCACCTTAGTTGTCTTCATTAGTTCTTACTCACCTTTTGGTAGTAGCTACCTGTAGCATTTTGATAACTTAGCATGTATATTCCTTTAGAAAGATCAGACAACTCCATTTTGAAATTGCTTCCCTGAAATTGGTCTTGTCTGACAAGTCGCCCTGAGCTATCGAAGAGTTGAATTTTGGTTGGACCTTCTACATTGGACCCCACACTAATTTCCAAATAGTTATCTACGGGATTTGGGTAAATCCCAATAGCTGCTTCTTCGTTGATCAACTCAGAACTTTCTGCTTCACGGTTTGCACTTGCCGATTCAAATCGGAATTGTTGATTCTGACTTGAGGAATAGCAGGTGTATTGCATAACGTTGGCGCCATCTGCAGTCGAGACACCATTGATATCTATACATTTTCCGCTTGCTCTTGATCTGAGGGAATAGTATCCACTACCTCTATCCACCAATTGCCACTTCTGACAGTCGTTGTTCAGCCAGCTCCACAGTTGAATATTCGCCGAATTACTTCCACTACATCCGTCCAGATCAAGTGCCATATTCGGCGCATTGGTAGGCGATATTCGGTAATAACCACCTCCAACATCGGTAAAAATCCATTTCTGGCAGTTGTTATTCAACCAACTCCACTGGTTCACATTAGTGCCGGTAGACGTCCCACACGCTACTACATCTAGCGCTTTGCCACTATGACGCGGAGTGATGCGGTAGGTACCTCCTGAAGTTACTGGTCCTGTTGGGGTCGGAGGGTTTCCCACATATGGCCATCCATTAGCAAACCCAAAGTCTGATCTGTTCATCAGTTTGGCATTACCGTTATCATTGGCATCATAGAAATGGTACGTCAAACGACCTTCGCCATATCCAAAGTGTCCGGGTCCTACCACATTACCGTTTTGATTCCCAATAAAGGTTCGTTCGCCTGTATACGGCCCTGTAACGTTGGTAGATCGAGCCACCACCAGGGTATACGAACTATTCAGCCCATTGCAGCAGGTTCCTCTATTCGTAAACAGGTAATAGTAACTTCCATTTTTCATGATAAATGGTGCTTCTCTGTCCTGATGATTTCCACCAGCCACCTGGGTTACTCCTCCTATGGTCTTTCCAGTGGACGAGTTGATTTGAACGACACCCATTCCTCCAAACCATGATCCGTAGGTCATCCAGACGCTACCATTGGTATCCTGAAACAATGCAGGATCAATCGCATTGATGGCATTGCTACTTCCATTGGAAGAAACGACTACACCAAGATCTGTCCAAGGACCATTGAGGTTACTAGCTCTTGTCACTCCTATAGCCGATCTGGATGAACCAAAAGTGGAGCAGGAGTAGTATAGATAGAAATACCCATTCATTTGGATGACTCCAGGAGCCCAGAAATCACCTTGAAATCCTGGTACATAGTTATTGATCCAGCCAGGCCAGGTGCCGGGTGTGAAAGGGGTATTCTCTGGCTGCCAGTTGCTGAAACTGGAATTACTTGATGACATGGCCCATACACCATTACCTGTAGTAAATACCCAATACCGACCATCGGTGTTTCTAATTACCTTGGTGGGGTCATGGCTCGGGGGATATTGGGCCGTAGCTAAATGGGTCGTTATTGCCAACAGTAAAACTGCTGACCATTTCATCAAATTGGGGGTTGGGGGCTTGGTAAGGCTTCCAAAAACTAAGGCTTTAGCTTTGGAAAAGTGTAACATAAGTTGATTTAGTTTAAGTGTAACATGAACGGTGGAATGTCTTTTATTCTATTTTGGAAACGCCTTCTGACGTCTGTTCAATTTTCTGGATTGTACCATCTTCATTGTATGTTAGGTATTCTATACAAACCGACCTTCTGAACTCCCCTCCTGTTGGAAGTTTGCCATTGTGATAAATGAAATACCATTGATCTTTGTACTCTACTATGGCCTGATGATTCGTAGGCGAGTCAGGAACGAGATCGTTTAATCGTCCTTTGTACTGCCACGGCCCTTCAGGACTATCGGCCATCGCATAGTCGATTTTTTCAGGGAATTCGGAGGCATAGCTTAGGTAATACATATCTTCTCGTTTGTGTACCCATGGTGCCTCCGTAAATGATGGTAAATCGATGGTCTGAATTTCACCATCCAATTCGATCATATTGTCTTTGAGTTTGGCCCATTTGCATACCGTATTTCCCCAGTAGATGTAGGCACTTCCATCATCATCTATGAATACAGCAGGATCGATATCATCCCAACCAATCTCTGTATGAGTGGTCATATCATTGGTAACCAAAGCTTCTCCTAAAGCATCCGTCCAGGGACCTTTCGGACTATCAGCAACAGCCACACCAATAGCTTTACCCGGAATAGTTGCGTGCTCCACAGTTACATACCAATAAAACTTCCCTTCTTTCTCTACTACATGTGCTGCCCAGGCCTGACCACTGGCCCAGCTGAACTGATTCGTGTGAAGAACTGATCCATGAGATTTCCAATTGACCATATCTGTGGTGGAGTACAGCAGCCAATCGTTCATCAGAAAACCTTGCTGACCTTCTTCCTGTTCATCATGACCAGTATATAAATACAGTGTATCGTTGTAAACCATAGCAGCAGGGTCAGCTGTGAACAGGTCCTTAATGACCGGATTACCAATTGACTCTTTAGCCTCTAGCTCACTTGATTGATTTTCTGTCTGTCTCTTGTTGCAAGCAGATAGTACTATCAAACCAATAAGCGCCAATACAGGTATGTTTGTTTTCATCATTTACTCTTCGAGTGTCACTTGTTTTGGCCAACCGTCTTTGGTCCACTCCATCTCTTTAATGATCAATTTGGCGTGTCCATCAGCATTCATGTCATAACCATGAAACACTAAATAATCTTTCCCATCAAATGTATAAGCACTATTATGACCTGCACCAGCCCATCGTTCATTACCTTCAACCACCAGTGTTCCACCACCTTCGTTCATGGCTTTACCATCCTTGTCATAGAATGGACCTAAAGGATTGCTTGATCTTCCTACCACTACTTTATACGTGCTCTCTTTTCCCCTACAGCAATAATCCCATGAAACGAAAAGATAATAGCTTGTGTCCTTTTTGAAAATGAATGGTGCTTCTATGGCCGCATCACCGGGGTTCTTATCATCCAATTCAAAACTTCTTTCCCTTCTAGCGATGGTTTTCCAAACCTGCGGTTCGGCAACCTCGGTACGGTTGGGAATCAATTTCACAGCTTTCATACCATCCCAAAAGGAACCAAAGGCCATCCATGGATATCCTTCTTCATCTACTATGATGTTCGGGTCGATGGCGTTCCACATATCTCGATTGGGTACAGATTGCACTATTTTACCCTGATCCTCCCATTTGTAATCAGGATCTTCAGGATCAAGCGTGACATTCGTCGCTAAACCGATGGCCGAAGTATTTTTAGCGAAGGAAGAAATGGAATAATACAAGTAATATTTGCCATCATAAAGCGAAATATCCGGAGCCCAGATATGTCCTGAAAAATCCGTCACGGTCTCCTGTGCCCACTGAGGTGGTTTAGCAAATACCCGCTCCTCCTTCTTCCATTCTTTCAAATCTTTAGTTGAATATACCGTGATCCCCCATCCTGTACAGTAGAGGTAATATGTATCACCTTGCTTGATCATGACCGGATCGTGAACTCCGATATCATAGACACCCTGTGCAGAAAGCGACAGCCCTGCGATGAATAAAATGAATCCTATTACGAATAGCTTTAAGTTCTTTATCATTAGTCTACTTTCTTTCCCCAATAGGCAATCCCATCGGCGTTAATTCCTGTAAATAATATCGTTGACGCTACTTCTTTTTCCCAATCACGTCCTCGCTCCACTTTCAGCTTAAATGGAGCTGAATCACCCTCTATTGTGAAAGTCAACCATGGTGCCGAGTATGACCAGGTACCGGTAGATGCTCCAGAAACTGTTCCGTCAGTGTTTATCTGAAGATCCATAGCCACTTGAAAACCAGGATTGGTCTGTTCGTCTGCATATCCAGGCACCACCTCATATCCCAGTACGATCCGTTCCCAATCTCCAGCAATCTCGCTTTCCGCTACGGAAGTTTCTTCCTCTGCAGCATAGCGTTGAGGACTTACCATGGGCCACCCATCTTCTGTCCAATGGATCTGTCGTACGTGCTGCACCATGAAGAACCGATCAATACCAGGCCTTCCCTGATGAGCCATGTAAAAGTTTTTAGACTCCTGATCTTGAAAAACAGCTGGATGAGAGACTCCCTGCCAGCCAGAATGTCCTTGAAATCTATATGGAGCTAAAATCATGGGCAGATCGTCTATTTCTTCGTTCATGTCTCTACCGAGATAGTCATAAAAAGGACCATCAGGATTATCTGATCTTCCGACACGCACATTGTATTTGGACTCCAACCAATCATAAGCGATGAACATGTAGTATTGATCAAACTCCTCGTTGTAGATAATCTCAGGACCTTCTATGTTTCCATTAATGCTATTGCCGGTGAAAGCTCGCTGGGCTACTCGCGTTCCGATATCTCCAGATTCTTTTGCCAACCCGGTGGATGGCTCCAACTCGATCTTGTATATTCCATCCCATGCAGAGCCGTAATAGAACCAATGTGATCCGTCCTCCGCTACTGTGACGGTTGGGTCAATCGCATTGGTCTGTCGGGTGTTGTTGTTTAACGACGTAACTACCAAACCCCTTTCTTCAAAAGGTCCGTAAGGCTTGTTAGATACCATCAAACCAATTGCGCTCAAACGAGGGGTAGCTGATGAGATCGAATAATAGACTCTATACTCATCCTCAAACTTCATGGCATAAGGAGCCCACAAATTATCAAAGGGCTCGCCTCCATTAGACCTAATATGTTCTAATCCCAGTGGTGGGTACCCACTGTCGGTAATTTCACCAGGAGGAAGGTTATTGCTTCCAACTACCCATCCAACAAACTCCCATTCTACCAGGTTCTTACTTCGGCGAATGTTATGACCAGGACGAACCGTCGCTCCATAGGCTACATCTGTAGTATAGCAATAGAAGAAGTCACCATTATCAAAAATGGACGGATCGTGGATATTGTAGTGGGCCCACTCATAGATATTAGCCACTGAGGCAATGCCTCCATAGGTATCTCCTAACTGTGAAAAGTCTATTGGACCATCTCCCAAACTGGTATCCAGTGTATCTGAGGAAGGATCTCTCACAGTAATGCCTGTCGGACCCTGATCCTCTTTACAAGAAATGAATAATCCCTGAGATAAAACGAATAATACTAACAGTGTAAAACGAAAGAGCTTCTTTCTCATATAGCTGGTACTTGGTTCTTAATTACGATTAAACGAATAATTACTTCACATTCAAAACCACCACTGAATAAGCTGGCAGCTTCACCTTGATTGTACTTCCTTTTTTCTTGAATCCTTTAAATTCCTGAGGAGTGATCTTATTTGGGTTATCAAAACTGTTGTAGTCCTGAAGCTTATCTGAGGCCAAAATCTGACCTGTAACCTTGCCTTTGCTATCAAATTCCAGGGTGATCTCATGACTTTTCTCCGGGTGGATATTCACCAAAGAGATATTGGTTTCACCAGCTTCATTTTGTGAAGCTGAAGCTGAAATTGCAGGCAACTTATCCTCACCATTCTCAAAATACAGCATGTCTGAAATCGCTACCGGAAGCATGGTAGCACCCTGATGTACGTTGTACATTTTCATCACATGATATGTAGGAGTCAAGAGCATTTTCTCCTCATCAGTAAGAATTACTGCTTGTAGCACATTCACCGTTTGGGCAAGGTTTGCCATCCGTACTCTATCAGCATGATTATGGAAGATATTGAGTGTTATACCCGCTATCATGGCATCACGCATTGTGTTTTGTTGGTAAAGTGCTGATTGCCCTTTGGGAGTTTCGTACCATCCACCCCACTCATCTACTACCAGGTCAATTTTCTTTTCCGGATCGTACTTATCCATGATCGCGCTGTGTCGAGTTACTAACTCCTCCATGTCAATTGCATCAACCATGGTTTGGAAATACTGTTCAGTAGTAAACTCAGTATCAGATCCTTTATCATGCCATTCGATTACCGCATAATTATGCAGTGCCACTCCTTCAATCATGTTATTAGGTATGTCGCGCATTAGAACCTCCGTCCAGTTGAAATCCCACTCATTGGCCCCAGAGGCTATTCGAAAAATCTGGCTGCTATTGCTCCAATCAGTCATGAAGGTTGCATACTGACGGTAAAGATTGGCGTAAAACTCCGGCTGCATATTGCCTCCACAGCCCCACATTTCGTTACCCACTCCCCAGTATTTAACATTCCATGGCTCTTTACGACCATTTTCGATACGAAGATCTGACATTGGGCTACCACCTGGGTGATTAACATACTGCACCCAATCAGCCAATTCCTGTACCAAACCACTACCAACATTTCCAGCCAGGTATGGTTCTGCATCTATAGCTTCACATAGGTTCAGAAAGTCGTGTGTACCAAAGCTGTTGTCTTCGATATATCCACCCCACCACTGGTTAACAATAGAAGGCCTTTCATCTTTTGGTCCGATACCGTCCATCCAATGATAGGTATCTGCAAAACATCCTCCTGGCCATCGCAAAACAGGCACTTTTAGGTCTTTCAATGCTTCTATTACATCAGTACGAACTCCTGCAACATTGGGAATTACCTTATTATCTTCCCCAACATAAAACCCTCCATAGATGCATCTGCCGAGATGTTCGGCAAAGTGACCATAAATATTAGGATTGATGACATGCTCTCCTTCGTTTTGGACAGAAACAGTCGTTTGAGCCTCTGCTGAAGTGATTGCTGCGATGGCAAATAAGGTTATAAGTACGTTTTTCATTTATCTGATTTCTTGTTTAAAAAAGCCATGCTCGTAAAGAGCATAGCTAAATTGTATATGAAGAAGTAATGTTTAAATCCCCTGCTGGGTCATTTTGACTCTTAATATCGAAAATGAATTAGAAGCTGCTGGTAGCTTAAACGACGTACCAGTCACAGCAACAGATTCTTCCTCTGGTTTGATATTTTCAGCATCAAAAGAGTTAACCTCTGTCAGATCGTTATTTTGTAAAACCGTCAGTGTTCCCCGGTCCTCCAAACTAGCGCCATTCACGTTTATATTTAATTCTTTGTCGGTGTCAGTCGCATTGACATACTTAATGATCAAATCTCCGGTTTCCTCATCCTTGGCAGCAGTCGCAAAAAGGCCATTTTGCCCTGTTAGATCTTTTCCATCTTCCTGAATACTCACTACATGAGTACCTGTGTTGGTAGAGAATAGCTTCTGTACGTAGTAGTTGGGTGTAGCGTAAGCTTCCAGATTGTCAAACCAAATCAAATCAGGTGTCCACTGCCAGCCCTCTGCATGTGCAAACAATGGCGCGTAAGAAGTCATGGTGACAACTCCGGCATTTCTTTCTAAACCGGTGATAAAAGCTGCTTCTGAAAGTGCAGTCTCCCAGTTGTTTTTGTTCTCTGGGCTGGCAACGCCTACACTTTGTGAAGCGTATTCACCGACGAAAAGCTTTGGACCATTACGGTCATAGTCATCGTACCAATCTGCACTCTCTCTGAACCAATCTGGATTGCGGTAAAAATGCTCATCGACAATTTCGGGCTGAAGCTTTCGCCACTGCTCCCATAGATAATCAATCTCTTCTTCACCATTTGGAAAGATCGAGCCATCAGATCCTGTTGCAGCAATTATTTGCATTTCAGGATACTTGTTCTTTATAGCCTGCACCATCGGCACATACCGCTCGATGTATTGTGGACCCCATTGCTCGTTACCTACACCCAACATTTTCATATTGAACGGCTCTGGATGCCCCATATCTGCTCTTAGGCTACCCCATTCGGTATCTACCGATCCATTGGCAAATTCTATGAGATCTAATGCATCTTGAATGTATGGCTCCAAGTCATCCAGCGGCACTAGCTCACCTGTGTTAAACTGGCATGCCATACCACAATTAATAATAGGCATTGGCTCTGCTTCTAAATCCTCAGCAAGCAAAAAGTATTCATAAAACCCTACACCGAAACTCTGATAGTAGTCAGGGGCCGGTCTGTGGTCAAATTCAAAATTCCATCGGTTAATGGTCACTACCCGTTCATCAATATCTCCAACGGTGTTTTTCCATTGATATCGCTGTGAAAGGTCAAACCCTTCCACAATACAACCACCAGGGAAGCGTAAAAATCCAGGATCCATATCTGCCAACAGTTGTACTAAATCAGTCCTTAAACCTTTTTTTCGACCTTTCCATGTATCTGTTGGGAATAGAGAGACCATGTCTATATCCACTGTACCCTCCCCTTCAAACCAAACGTTCATGGTGGCTTTTTCTACAGTCCTGGTAGGTGTGAATGTGGTTTCAAGAGTTTGCCAATCATCAGAAACACCATCTACACGTCCTTCTGCAAAAACTTCACCTTGAGAATCGATCAGTTCAATTCGAATTGCTGATACATTTCCCTCAACACCTTTTATTTGAATACTAAAATCATGCGGAACGTTTTCTTTGATTCCCATTCCTCTAAAACCTTCGTTTTTAAGACCCGCTCCTGAACCTGCATCGTCTATTTGGATTCTCAGGTATCGAGGATTTCTAGGATTTCCTGTGTTCATTGGTAATGTTCGAACACCCAGACCCTCGTCCTTCAGCACGGTCCACCCTCGTAAAGGCTTGTCAAATTCAAAAGATCGGTTTTTCACCAATTCCGCATAGAGTCCACCATCAATAGCAAAGTTGATGTCTTCAAAAAAGATACCATACATCGTGGGCTGAATCTCAGCAATCACTTCTGATACATCTACATCAATGTTTGAGGATAGTGAAGTTTCCTCAATGCCATTTTCGACTGTGGCGGCTTTATTATCACTACAGGAGACACCTATCATTAAGGTCACAACAGCAGCAAGCACCACACTTAGATATTTAAACCATTTATTCATTCCTTTAACCATTATCTTAAAAATTCCCTTCCATTTTTCTACCAGGCCGGTGAAAACCAACTGCCATTACCTTAACCTTTCAATCGAAAAGTTTTGTGCCAAAAGCTCCTTATCAGCACACCGAAGTGTGCTGACAGAAGTTTTAATTAGTTAGTGGTCTTAGTCCAATTCTACAACCGGATGTACCGTATACCCTTTCTCAAAGAAGGCATCCGCATTACTTTCGTTGTTATTGGCTGAGTTTCCTTCTAGACTTGGATTAGCATTGAGCGTACCCTGGAATATCGGGAAATACTCATTACCTGGAGTATAGGTATTGAATGATGAATTGGTAGCTGTAGCTTCAGTGAGCATATCTGTATTGGCTGTACCATCCGTCACATAATAGCCATGCTCCACCATCTGCTGCAGACGACCTGCATCGTAAAAGAAGCCCCATCGGATCAAGTCTCTACCACGTCCATTTTCACAACCAAATTCCTTAGGTCTTTCGACATTGGCGATTTGTTCAAAGAGATGATCATCTGTTGGGAAATCAGCAAGCTGCAGATCGGGAAGAGCAACTCTATTGCGTACCTGATTGATGTAATCAATTGCCACTTGTGTAGGACCATTGATCTCATTTTCACACTCAGCAGCTCTCAACAACACATCACTGTAGCGCATCAAACGGAGGTTAACTCCACACTGCAATCCATTGGTAATGGAAGCGTAGATGTTGTTTCTCGCATTGGTGTGCTTTGCAATAGAGATTCCTCCCTGAGCATTATTTGATAATGGAGTTTCTGTTACTTCCTCTTGATAAACAATATTACTACGCGGATCACCATCAGGGTATGCTGCAGTAGCTACATCAGTATAACTATTATACTCTGGCTCGTAAGAAACCAATGTCCAATACAGACGAGGATCCAAACGACCATCCGTTGAACTTTCTGCTTTGAACAGATTATACAACCACGGAGACCCCGCCAGGTCACCCCAGCTACCAAGTTCCTGAGAAGCAAAATTACTTTCTACCGCATGTCCCTGTGTTGCATCCGGGCTAATGTTTACCGGGGTCCACTCTTCATCTGTACCACCTGTACCAAAGTTCATGAACTGAACCTCAAACAAACTTTCGTCATTGTTTTCAGTACTTTCTCTGAAGTTATCACCATAATCAGCCATCAATCTATAACTACCATAGTTTCCAGCGATAATGTCCTGAAGTATTGGATAAGCTTCGCTATACTTTTGACGAAACATCAACGCGCGAGCCAAATACCCGGCAGCAGCTCCACTTGTTGCTCTACCCTGAGCCCATTGGCCACCTTCATCTTTAGAAGGCAATATGTCCATGGCCAAGGCAAGGTCTTGTTCGATTAGGTCAAAAACCTCATCTTGAGTGTTGTTAGGTGCGTAAAGTTTCTCCAAATCTGCATAATCCTCAAAATTTGTGATCAGCGGCACATCCTGATAGTAGGTCGTCAAGTTGTAGTATGCCAGAGATCTTAGAAACAGCGCTTGTCCTGCTATTTCATTGTAAGCCTGTTCAGACATCTCCACGTCATCAACATAGGTTAACACAAAGTTGGCACGGTTAACTATGTGATAGTTATCCCTCCAGGGCCACTCATCACCGATTCCTATTGTACCTGGAGAATTGAAGTTATCGTACTCCAAGTACCACTGCTGTGAAGAATTCCAAACTTCATCTCCTCTCACTGCATCGAGTGTATAACCTACTCTGGCAAAAGTGCCGTCCAGTCGAATACGATTGTAACACGCATTAACTACTTCTCTAAGCTCTCCTTCAGAATCTCCAAAGTCACCGGTTGTTGGATTGTTCGGATTACTAACAACGAGCTCATCTTCACAGGCCGTTGAACACACGACCAAGACCAACATCGTAAGAATTATTTTTAAATTTTTCATATTGATACTAATTATTTGGATCGTTTATATTAGAATGAGAATTGTGCTCCCACGGTCAGTACACGTGGCTGAGGATAGGAAGCATAATTATACCCTGGCGTGTAGAGACCTCCAGAGAAGTCTACATTGTATCCTACATACTGTGATATAGTAGCCAGATTTTGTCCAGTCACATAAATACGCGCATTGCTGATATAGTCTCCGAACCATTTGTTAGGAAAATTATAACCCAACTGGATATTAGCAATTCTCAAATAAGAAGCGTTCTGCATGAAACGACTGCTAAAGGCATCGTTGGTGATATCACCACTTGGTCTGTTAGCAACACGAGGCACCGTAGTACTCGGATTTTCCGGTGTCCACGCATCCACTAGCTCAACGCTCTTGTTAAGCGCACCATATGAACTTCTCAAGGTAACGTCCACAAAATCTACTACCTGAAAACCACCAGCTCCAAATGTGAATATGCTTAAGTCAATACCTTTCCATTCTGCACGGATGTTCACACCGTAATTAAAATCTGGCAATCCGCTTCCTAAGTAAGCCTGGTCAAGATTTGTTATTTGACCATCATTGTTGATGTCAGCGTATGCTACATCTCCTGGTTGTGCACCATTTTGAATAACTGATGCTCCTTCAGAATTGACTCTGTTATCAATTTCATCCTGTGACTGGAATATCCCTTCATAGACGTATCCATAAAATTGTCCTATTTCTCTACCTACTTCAGTTCGCGCGGTACCATTTGTTTGAGGTAAGTCACTCACTCCCAAAGCTGTCACTTCATTTTTTAAGGTCGTAAAATTGGCTGAAATGTCAAATTTAAAAGGACCCTCGTCGTAGTGGTAAGCTGCGCTAAATTCAAGACCAGAGTTGACCATGGTAGAAGCATTGAAGTTTTCATTAGCGTTGGTAAAACCTGCCTGAGTTGGAATAGGTATTCCGTAATGACCACCTAAAGTTTCAGACCTGTACCAGTCGAACGTGAAGTCCAAACGGCCCTGAAACATCGCAATATCAACACCTGCATCAAGTGTCCGCTTCTTTTCCCAAATTAGGTATGGGTTATTAAAATCTGATATAGCTGACCCATTAACCTTCGCATTAGCAAAGCTGTAAGTATAGTCCAGTCTTGACATAGTAGCCACATAATCATATGGTCCAAGTACATTGATATTACCTAGCTCTCCATAACTAGCTCTAAACTTTAACAGATTTATAAGAGATTCAGAAACCGGGAAGAAATTTTCCCTATCCAGACGCCAACCTACGGAAGCAGCCGGGAATATATCCTGGTTTTCATCTGGAGTGAGTTGGCTGGAACCATCATAACGCACCGTAGCTGACAAATAATACTTCTGATCAAAATCATAATTCAGTCGACCAAAATAAGACCACAATACTCGTTCTTCCTGGTAACTATCAGAATTAGTTTGTAACGAATTGTCAACCTGTAAAAAGTAAGGCTCAGTTAAATTAACCCCTTGAGCATTTACAGTTTCATCAATTGTACGTTGGAATGATGTACCCCCTACAAGATTCAGGTGATTTCGTCCAAAATTCCCATCATATGTCAAAAAGTTCTCAATCAGTGAAGTACCGATACTCCGATTTGATTTAACTAGTTGCTCATTGCTTTTAGTGAGGTAGTTTGTTGTACTCTGGATAAATGCTGGAACGAACGTAAAAGATTTAACGGATGTCGTGTTATAAGACAGGTTAAGGTTGTAATCCAGCTTATGATTGCTACTTTCTACTCCAAACATCTCAAAGAAGTCCACTGTTGCAGAAGCAGAACCTAAAAGACGATCAACTTTTGCATTTCTTTCCAACAGGTTGTTGGTAAGCAGCACATTGGTTACACGTAAATCACCATGAATGTCATCGTAATAAGTACCATACCCATGAGAGTCATACGTGTATTCAGATGCTGCCGAAATCCTATCATCCAGGACCCAGGTAGATTCATCATACGCCTTGATCGTTGGAGGGGTGATAAGCGCAGAAGCCATCACCGGGTATTGCGCTCCATAAAGTCCCTGCACAAATTCATTGGCATTACTTAATGCCATATTGTCCTGATCACTTTTACTGTAAACAAGACCCGTATTCAATGTGAGAAATTTAACTTTCATCGTATTGTTCAGTCTTGCTGTGTATCGATCCAAATTAGGACCAGCACCTTCAATCGTTCCTTCCTGACTGAAATAATCAAGAGAAATGTTGTAAGTATTATTTTCACCACCACCTGATAGGTTGACATGGTGGTTCTGACGAACACCTGTTTTAAATGCTTCGTCCTGCCAGTTGGTATTCACCACATTCGGATCAATGAAATCTGGATGATTGGGGTCGTATCCATTTGGCACGTCCATATTACTGTTATTGAATGCCATCGTCAGATACTGTCCGTACTGTTCGGAATTCATTACATCATACACACCATCAGGCACCTCATCAACACCGTAGTATCCACTGTATTCTACTTTCAATGGCTGATTATTTCTACCTTTTTTAGTCGTGATAATAACTACACCATTGGCCGCTCGTGCACCATATATCGCGGCTGAAGCAGCATCCTTAAGAACCTGGAGTGATTCTATGTCATTTGGTGAAAAGTCACGTATGGTGTTCCCAATAATCACTCCATCCACGACATAAAGTGGTCTGGAATCTCCAAATGAACCAACGCCTCTTATACGGATCTGAGGATCTGCTCCTGGCTGTCCATCACTGGTAATTCGAACACCAGCCACTTTACCTTGAAGAGTGGACGAGATGTTTGATTGGGATATTTTCTTCATCTCCTCGGTATCTACAATAGCAACAGAACCAGTCAAGTCAACTTTTTTCTGCGTACCGTAACCGACCACAACTACTTCTTCCAGATTTTGCAAATCCAAATTAAGGGCTACGTCTACTGTGCTTTGTGATCCTACTTCTACTTCCGTGGAAGCATAACCAACGAAAGAGATAACTAGTGTGGCATCTTCACTAATAGAAAGCTTATAATTACCATCTATATCTGTAACCGTACCATTTCCATTAGTAGAGTTCTTTTCAAATACCGTGGCACCTGGCAGAGACTCACCCGTCTCTGCATCAGTGATCGTACCACTAATAGTCCGCTCTTGCGCAAAAGCTACCATAGAGACCAATGTCATGATCAGACCTAGCAGGTAATTTTTATGATCTGTAATGCCCAATAGGGTTTTATATGAATATCTCATAGTTTAATGTTTTTAGCTTAGTGATTATTCTACAATTACTAGATAGGCTCCCTCCAATACGAGTGCGAAATTCAAATCAGAACTGTCTACTGTTACACCAGCGTATTCCTGAAAATGTGTTTCACCATTGGCATAGGTTACATCATAACGTGTATTTGCAGTGCCATCTCCATTATTTGTCACTGTGATCTCAATGTAAGAACCGTTAATATTCGAGGCGAATACATCGAAATTCCAGTCATTGGTTAGCGTAGCTGCAGGATAACCATCTCCCCAACCAAAGTTGTCCATACGAAGACCCGCATATTCTGTCAAATCAGCTTTTCGAAGAATAACCACAGGGCTGTGATAGTTATTGATTTCATTCGAATAGCAATACATTTTTACGGTCTTGCTTTCACCAGAAGGAACATTGTATTCATCCGAAAATTCTGTGAACCACGGAGTAGTCTTGTCAGTATAGCCTACCTGATCGATTCCTTTTATAAGAGTTAGTGGAACAGTGGCCGTAACTGTGCTTGCTGCGCCTACATAAGAAACTTCAAAATCCTGAGCACCTGCGACTGCTGGAATGCCATTAATCTGGAGTACTGAGTTATCTAATACGCCAGTGCCACCGTCTGAGTAAGTCGCTGTTATTTCCAGACCTTCCGTATCAAATATGATTGGTTCTTCATTGAAGAAGTAATAGGTCGTTATTTCCGGCATGCTTGTAATCTCAAGTTCAGTGACTGCATTAATCACATCCAGATTATAAAAGGTAGATACAGCTGGTCCAAATTCTCCCTGTTTGGTTTTACTATAGGCTACTGTAATCGTCTTCTGTCCTACTGTTGTCATATCAGGAACGACATTAAATGACAAATCCGCTGAGTCAATCTCTGCTGAGGAGCCATCATCATAGGTAACTGTTGCTACTGCATTTCCCCAGAAATTTTCATTCCCAATTTCAACGGTAGCAGGTGCTCCTGTAATAGCTAAAGACACCGGACTCGCGTCTTCAATCGCCGTAATTTCAGAAGGAAGAAGGAAGGCATTATCCATCACAAAATGGCTGCCATCACAAATTAAGAATGCGCTAACTTCCTGTGCGCCAGTAACAGGCTGGTTGTAGGTCATTATGAGTTCTGTACCATCAGTACCTACTCCCGTGGCTGTCACAAAAACATATCCAGTAACTGAAAAATCAACTTCTATGGTTACATCCGCACCTTGCATGATCTGGCGAAAGTCGTTCCAGATATCACCATCGCCATCAAGATCGGGATAGTTCTGAGATACCACCCCTAAATCGAAATTTTCATTACCCCATCCAAACGCATCAGCACGAAGTACGAAATACTCGGCATACTCGTCCGCATCACGATCTGCTACATTTGCTAATGCAAGATTCCAGTTGTTCCAGTTATTTACTCCAGCTCCATAGTTTTCAAACTTCAAAACCAATTTTTGACCAATTGGAACTGTAAAATAATCGGAGAATGCTGTATACCAGGCTGCGCTATTATCTTCAGCTCCCACTATGGCAGTGGCTATGTTCAAAAAGGTCGTATCGCCTGTATCCTTTGCTGCTTTTGCAGCAGCAATGGAATCAACTCTGGCCTGTAGATCTGATGGAGCATCAATTGAATAAATATCCAATTCACCCTCACAACCAACTAAGCCAATCGCTACCAAAACTATGGCGTACAATGCACGCCTTAATAGTATAGTTGTTTTCATAAATTTATTTTTGATTGAGTTCATTCTTATTAATAATTGAGTACCTATAAATTATTAAGTATGGTCTATTGAATTCCCTTGATAAGTCGCTTCGTATTGATCAACCATATGGCATACCTCAAGAGGCAGACGTCTTAAGGCCAAAAGCCTAGTCGTGAGAGCGACTTTAACATATTCGTAAAATTCTTCATTATTCATCCTTTAGGGTTATTAATTTGATGATTACAGGAGGTCTTTTTTACCAATCCCATATTCAAAGATGAATTTTTCAACGACCGATCGGGTGGATGTATGTTGATAAAAGGTGGACAATCGTGTAATCATTGAACAATGTGTATTTATTACAACAATTACAGCGAACGATTGCAATTACGTTAACAAATCATAAATTTCTTTGAAAAGAAATCAACCCTCAATCAGAAAAGAATTAGCATATTCCTTAGGAGATTGGCCAAAGGACTTGCTAAATAGACGTGAGAAATACTTTGGATCATTGTACCCTACTTGATATGCCACCTCAGAGACGTTCAGTTCGTTCTGCTGCAGCAATTTCCTGGCGGTTTTCATTCGCTGGTGGTTGATGAATTCAGCGGCAGACTGATTGGCCAGGCTCGTCAGCTTCTTATGTAGAAGGCTTCTACTGATTCCCATTTGGTCTACAAATTCCTTGACCCCAAATTCGGAATCACCAAGGTTTTGAGTCACCACTTCTATGGCATGTTCTATGAACTTCTGATCTTTGATGTTGGTGGTAACCTCTTGTGGTTGGATATCCGAAAATTGCAAGAATTGCGCTCGTAATTTCTCACGTGACTCAATCAGATTAGCAACTCTCGCTTCCAGTAAATCGAAGTTGAAAGGCTTGGCTAAGTAATCATCTGCTCCAATCTGCAACCCTTCAATTTGATTTTCAACAGCACTTTTGGCTGTTAAAAGAATGATGGGAATATGGCTTGTGCTCAGATTATTCTTCAACGTGCCGCACAGCTCCAACCCATCTACATTCGGCATCATTACATCACTAATAATGAGGTCAGGTGACTTACTCTCTGCCAGCTGCACGCCTACAGCGCCATCTACAGCTTCTAGTACGTGGTAAGTTTCGCTTAACCGATGAGCAATAAATTTTCTGAGGTCATTATTGTCCTCCACTACTAACACGGTGGATCGTTTCTCACTTGGTATCTGATTCGATTCCTCACTAGCCACTTCCTCTTCAGGCTCTACCTTAAACTCACTATTTAGTAAAGCAACCTGTTCATGAATGTTGATGCTATCGTCCATACGCTCAGTTAATTCAGACACCTGATAAGCATCTTCCAGGCATGGGAATTGGATTTCAAAGATGGATCCTTTGCCCAGCTCACTCTCCACAAAAATCTCTCCATGGTGTGTTTTGATCAACTCTTCTGTCAATGCCAGACCAATACCTGATCCACTAATTTTAAATGCCTCCTCAGATTCAATGCGGTAAAAACGCTTGAATACCAAAGGAAGGTTTTCCTGGCTTATACCCATCCCTGTATCCATCACTTTAATGCTGACGACAGGCTTGTTGTTAGATACAACCTCCTCTTCCAAATTAAGTCTTGAATCTGTTACCGATATACCCTGAGCGATCACTTTCACACGCCCATCTACTGCTGTGTATTTAAAAGCGTTGGAAAGCAAGTTGTAAAGTATGTTTTCCATCTTTGGTCCATCAAACCAGACTTCTTCCGGTAAATCTTTCGACTCGAAAGTGAAATCAATATTCTTTGTCTGCGCTAGTGGCTCAAAAGCCAAAAAAATGTTTCTGGAGAATTCTTCGATATTACCGGCGTGTACATTGAGCTCCATTCTTCCCTTCTCAATCTTCCTAAAATCCATGATCTGGTTGATTAGATGAAGTAAACGTTGCGCATTCCGACTCATCACCTCCAAAGTGGATCGGACTTCATTGGAAAACCCTTTGTCCCTTAATAATTTCTCGATTGGCCCAATAATGAGCGTAAGTGGTGTGCGAAACTCGTGAGAAATGTTGGTAAAAAAGCTCAATTTTAGCTGACTAACCAGTTTAAGTTTTTCGTTAAGCTTAATTACTTCATCACGTTGAGTGAGTATTTCCTTGTTCTGACTCTCCAGCTTTTGGTTCTGCCCTTCAATGAGCAATTGTTTGGTTTCCAGGTCGTCATTGTTCTTCTGTAATTGAATCGCCTGATAACTTAACGCCTCATTTTGTTGATTGATTTTAAGCGTTCGCTCTTTTACCTGATCCTCCAATTGAGCTTTTTGTCGCTTCAATGAGTAGGTGCGGTACCGTACATAACCGAAAACCAATCCAATAAGCGCTATTAAACTCAACCCACGAAACCAGGTCGTATCCCAAAACGGAGGAGCGATGTAAATAGCTATTTCTCTAACAGGCCCGTTAAACTCTCCATTACTACTTGATGACTTTACTTTAAAGATGTAATTACCCGGTTTCAAATTAGTGTATGTCGCATAGCGCCTATTGGAAGAAACCAGATTCCATTCGTCTTCAAAATTCTCGAGTATGTAAGAATACCGAACCATCGATGGCTCCTGATAATTAAGTGCGGAGAACTCTATTCCTAATACTTTTTCTTCGTAGGACAGGTTTAAAGCAGTGGCATTGTAGACACTTTCATTTAGAACTTCTACATCATTGTACTTCTTGCCTGGCACCACCGACTCATTGAGTAATTTGATATCTGTAATGGTGACACCCGAACCTTTCTGATCCTGATGTATCCATTCAGGATAAAAGCCATCCATGCCGTTCATTCCACCGAAATAGAGCTTACCATCTTCGTTTTCATGGGCTGCTGACCAATAGTACTGGTTATTGAGGAATCCATCAGCTTTGAAATAATTGCGAACCACTCTGGTTTCAGTATTTACCCTTGACAATCCATAGTCTGTAGAAAGCCATAAATTACCTTCTGCGTCTTCTTCTATTCCGTAAATCACTGTATTACTCAAACCATCTGAGGTACCATACGATTCAAACACCACTGATTGCTTTTGCCGGATCATTTTATTGATACCCTGACCATAAGTCCCAACCCATATTGTTCCTTGCTGATCCTGATGAATAGAAATCACATAATTTCCACTAATGCTATTTGGGTCCTTATCGTTATGAACGAAATGAGTCACCTGGATGTCATCCATAAAACCATCTGAAGATTCCAGATGATACAAACCATATCGGGATCCCACCCACAGACTGTTGGCTTCATCGAATAACAAACAACCGACATTATTAATTCGGGTAGCCGTTTGATCTGAAAAGATCACTTCATAGGTATCTTCTCGGGTATTATACCTTGAAATACCCCCAAGCGTACCAATCCAAAGATTGGATCGTTTATCTATTGCCAGGGATGAAACAAACTGATTAACCATACCTGGTCTTGCCTGATGTCGCTCAAAAGTTCCTGAAGTTTCATTCAAAATATTCAACCCCGCACCCCAGGTGCCAACCCATAGTCTTTTCTGAGCATCACGTTCAATCACTGTGACAAAATCACTAGAAATCGCATCTTCGCTATTCGGATCATACCGGAAATGACGATAATTTCCCGTGGATTTATTGTACCGATTCAGTCCACCTCCTGCAGTGCCTATCCAGAGGTAGCGATCATCTTCATATATACTATTGATTGTGCTAACACTGAGGCTATTAGGCTCATCTGAGTGATGCTCATAATGCTCGATCTGGTTTTGGCTTGTGTTGTAATAATCGACACCTCCTCTTTCTGTTCCAATCCAAAGATTACCCGATTCATCCTTTAATAAACAATTGACAAAGTCGTTGCTCAGACTATGGTCTGCATTTGGATTGCTCTGGTAATTGACAAATGATCCGGTAAGTCGATTGTATTCACTTAATCCACCCAGCGTTGCAATCAGCAGTCGATCATTATCTAACTCGATAATATCCATGACCGTGTTATGGACCAAACTGTTGGGATCATTAGGTTGATTCATCTCCGCCACAAAAATATTTTCCGACTTCAGGTGGTGATAGAAACCAAACTCCGTTCCTACCCAAATGTCCTTATTCGTGGTTTCGCACAACGCTAAAATCTGATTTGAGGCGAGCCCATTGCCATTTTCAATTCGGTGAGTAGTGACTTTTCCGGTTTTGGATTCGTAGAAATACAAGCCTTCATCTGTTCCCATCCACAAATTATCCCAGCTGTCAGCCAGCACCGTATGTACAATCGACCCGGCTATTTTTTCACCAAGAGGGATATGTTTCTGAACCTCAAATGTCCCACGTGAATTTTTAGGTTCCAGAATAGTAACTCCCTGATCACTGGCCACTGCCAACAAAGAATCCTTGTAAACGACAATTTCTCGCACCTCGATTTCACTGCTAATCGCTGACAAATCAGCCATCTGAAATCGGTTGCCACTGTAGATATAGGTATGAAGTCCTGTTCTGGTTCCTATCCAGATATTTCCAAATACATCCTCTTGAAGGGCATAAATAAATGTTTCGTCTAATCCGGGTGTGGTATGATCATACACCTCAAATTCATAACCGTCGTAGCGACAGAGACCATTCCACGTTCCCATCCACATAAACCCCTGACTATCCTGGAGCATGCAGTCCACCAGATTTTGAGGCAACCCATCTTCAATCGTTAAGTGTTGGAAACGAGATTTGGTTGTCTGAGCGGTGAGGACGGCACTTACCATCAAACTCAAAGACACAATTATCCATTGTAGGGGCTTCTTCACTTCTTCTTCTGTTAATGTCTATTGGCTGGTTAACCTCCACTTAATATAACCAATTACCAGGGCATTCGCGCAAGGAAGCGAACATCATAAATGCGCGGCATGGACTTATTCTTTCCGCCTTTAAAGGTTATTTCCAACAACCCTTTAGCTGTGATGTCAATGAATTCCTCGCTCAATCCAGTCGTGGGATCATACGTTTTTACCTTCTTACCATTAACCAAAATTTGAAGATGATTCGTTTCATCTGCTTCGAATTGCACCCTCAGCAATCGGCCTTTACCGGCCGGATTAGACATGGTATAAGTGAAGTATCCGCTCCCAGATCTCCAGTAACGCTCATTGCTGTAGCCCATATAGGTGCCCTCACCTGTAAAACCATGCTCTGATTCCGGCTGCTGCTCTCCAGGGCTTACCTGATCTACAGTGATTTTACGTAGAGCAAGTCGCTCCTTTTCTTTCGCAGCTGTTTCTGCAACCATCTGTTCTAAACCTGCCGAATCAACAAATGGCCAATACATCATGTAGCGTGCTTCGTGAAGTTGATAAAACGGTACCAGGTCCAATGAAGGCTGCTCACCATACAGGTTGTTTATCTGGTAGTTTATGGGAGAAATGCGGTTTACTCTTTCCAAAAGCTGTGCCTCTGCAGAAACGATCACTGGCGCTTCATCTATCGGGTAAAATGGCCCATTCGCCACATGACCCATTCGGCTATCATCTGCCCATAGTCCATCCAGATCGGTGGTATCCGTAACAGTAGCCAAGACAACAGGGCCTGATGTAAATGCTGCCCAGTTGGAGCCATCAGGCAATAGTTCATACGACAACTTCATAGGAAGACTCACTTCGATGACATCTCCATCCTTCCAAACACGATCCACTACCAGGTAACCATTTTCAATTACTGATTCTGAGGTTCCGTTCACCTGCACTTCCATTTCCCCATCAATCCATTCAGGCACCCGTATCGCCATTTTAAACGCTCTAGCCGACTCCAAAGTCAACTCAAAAGCGCTGGACTCTTCGTTAGGAAAAATGGTCTCTTGAGTCAATTGAAGTCCCTTTTCCTCCCAATTCAACGTAGAAGGAATAAACAGATTGACAAACAAGTCATCTCCCTTATGTGAATAGATCAACTCGCCATATTTCGTGTGATTTTCTATTCCTGATCCTACACAACACCACATGGCGTCATGAGGCTGCGAATACACCCGATAGTGTCTTGGTCTGGCCGGAGTGAAGTAAACAAAGCCTCCATCTGGATGCTGAGAGGACAAAATATGATTAATCTGGGCACGCTCATAGTAATCTAAATAAGCCGTCGACTCATCTGCCAGGTATAGTTCTTTGGCCAAACGCATCATGTTGTAGGTATTGCAGGTCTCAGGTCCTTGCTCAGAAGTCACCATTGGCCGGAAGTTCTCGGCTCCATGAAAATGCTCACGAACGCTGTTTCCTCCGATAGCAATGGTTCTATTGTTCACGACCGTATTCCAAAAGAAAATGGACGCCTCATGCCATGGTTGATTGCCAGATTCTGCTGCGACACGTTCATATCCAATTACCTTAGGAATCTGCGTATTGGCGTGCATGCCTGTTAGTTGGTCTTTTCCTTCCAGCAATGGATCCAAAAGCACTCGATGTGAAAGCTTTTCCGCCATATCCAAATATTTCTCCTCACCCGTCTCTGCATATAAGTCGGCAAATACTTCATTTAACCCACCATACTCACTCTTTAGTAGCTGTTGGATCTGATCATCCGTGAGGTCAGCGGTCATGTCCAGCCACCAGTCCGACAGGTCCTTCCACATGGTAAAGGCTAGTTGCTTATCTGCATACCAGTAGGCATCTCTCAATCCAGCGAATATCTTGTGAATATTGTACAGGGGAACCCATCTCCCATTCAATGAGAAATAATCGGCACGGATGTTACCATTGGCAATTTCCTCCCAAATAACCTTTCCGTCTGGTACTCCTGACAAGTAACCATTTCCGTTGGCATCCTGTGCAATTTTCAGCTGATTGAGCATGTAATCAACCTCCTCATTCACCGAATCAATTCCAGTAGCAGCATACATCATACTCAAAGCAGACAAGTAGTGTCCACCAATGTGTCCGTTCAGGCCGCCACCTTCCCAGTTGCCATAACCCTCTTTTACCGGATCCAAACCGGACTCAATCAAATAGGGTGCGAGCAGCTTGTCCACATCCATTTCCAAAATATAAGCCAGGTCGGTTAGCTGGGCTTGCTTGAATGGACCGTCACCAAGTCGCACCCTACTTAGGTGAAAGGTTTCCATAGGAGCCGTATTTGGTTGCTCCACGTTGCTACAAGCACTTAAAACTCCGGCAAGAACTAAGGTTGACAGGTAAACTCTCATTTCAATTTCATTATAAAGCCCCCATTTGCTTTCAACCTCACAGGGAAAGCGTCTTGAATGGTAATTGATTGTTTCTTGAATTCTGGATGCGACTCACAATCGGTAATCAAATAACCTGATTTCCCATTGAGGAAACTCATGTCCAGCGAAAGCTCTTTTACCTCATTTTCCCCATTGATACCCGTCACGAACCAGGTATCTCTGGACCGTCTAGCCACAATCGCCAGCTTACCCGGATAACCATCGATGAACTGTGTCTCGTCCCAAACGGTCGGTATATCCCTCAAATAAGTTCTCACATAATCTGGTACTTCAGCCATTCCTGCAGGCGTTTCCGCAATGTGCTGAATGCCAGAAAGGAAAAGCGTTGGCAGTGCCAATTCAAAGGCGTTGGTGGTCACCCGATCGATGTTTGGAATTTTCGAAAAGGCCATCGGAGTGAAGTCCATTGGATCAAAGGCATTGCGCGTAAAGGGAAGCATGGCCGAATGATTAGCTGCAAGGTTGGCCGTCTCTTGCGTGAAGGTGATAAACTCAAACCCCTTGATCGACTCCATGGTCATCAGATGCGGATAGGTACGCTGCCAGCCTCTCGGCAGTGTGGCTCCATGGAAATTGACCAACAATTCATGTTTTGCAGCGTCCTTTAGGATGTCATGGTAATAGGCGATTACGCTTTGTCCATCACCACCGAAGAAATCAATCTTCACACCTTTAATTCCCCATGCGTTCAACTTCGCAAACTCCTCTTCTCGCTGCTCATGGATCAGTAATTCGCTTTTCGGATGGTATGGCGTAGTATTCCACTCACCGGCAGAATTGTACCAGAGGATTAATCCAACTCCTTTACCTGCTGCATATTGAGCCAGCTCCTGAATGCGCTCGGCACCAATCGTCGTGTCCCAGTTCACATCAATCAAACAGTATTTCCAACTCATGTCACTGGCATAATCGATGAACCACTTGGTGGTATCATAGTTGACTGAGTTATCTTTTAGTAGCGCCCAGCTCCAACTCGCCAGACCGGGCTGCACAAAAGCACTGCTCTCCAAGGCTATCGCCGGAGCTGCCAGATCTGTGCCTAGCGTAGATTCTACGATGGTCTCCAGATTGCCTATGGTAATTATCCTCCATGGACTTTGCGTTGGGTTTACAGGTAAGTGGCCTTTGTTCGTATAAACCTCAACGGCAGTTGGAAATCCAATTTTCATTGCTTTGCTGACGGTGTCAGCAATCAATCGGGCTCCACAGTAGTCTGGACCGAGTCCAGCCTCCGAGAGTAGCACCCAGGTATCATCCAGCTCAAACAGTGTTGGGAAAACCCAGCCTGCGCCTAATGGCGAAGCAGTTCCAACTGGTATGTTCTGCTCATAGTGTTCTTCGTAAGATGGGTTTGTCTGCTCCCAGCCTGTTTTAGCCACTGACATGGGTTGAGCAAACATCTGAGTACCTTCAGGGAACCGAAAAGACGTTAGTTCCTCCGTAATCAACGCATCATCATCCGTTGAAAACAAGTACTGAAAAGCAACACCGTCATCGCTTACACGAAAGGTTATTGATAACTCCTCACCTGCTGTATTGAGCAATGTGAAAATCTGCTCGTTATACGTGTAGGTGATTTTTGCTGATTTGCCCTGTACCATGGCGTACTCTTCTGATTTGGTCACAATCTCAGAAACCTTACCCAGCTTCAAATTCTTCGTAAAGTCATACGCTGACCCTTTTACACCCAAATCTGAAATTTCCAAAACGATGGATTGATTGCGCTTTACCTGAAAGGTAGCCTTACCTGCCTGATCAACGGCAAATTCAAGCTCCAATACACCATCCGGACTCAGTAACTTGAAACTGGAAGTGCCCGATGTACATGATCCCAAGGAGGCCATACAGATCAAAAGTACTACGTGGACATAAATCCTATTAGATTTGAAAAACTGATTGAGCATAAAAGCTTGTAAGTAGTAGTCTTTTTTAAGTGTATTATTTACATTTATAAATGTAGAAAATATTATTCGTTAATAAAATCGAACTACTAGTTAATTTTTCATCATAAATAAATCGACAAGCACCCGTTTATTGGAAATTTCATAATGGTGCCTATAATTGAGAACATGTCTAGCGTAAGCAATTATCAAGATCAAACTCATCTGCTGGTTGCAGTGGACTGTATTATTTTTGGGTTTGATAAAGAAGAGTTAAAAATCTTATTGATCAAAAGGAATTTTGAGCCCGAAATGGGCAAATGGTCTTTGATGGGTGGTTTCTTACAACCCAACGAGACGTCCGAAAATGCAGCGAATCGTGTATTGGAGACCCTTACAGGCCTGCACGATGTGTACCTCGATCAGGTTCATGCCTATACGGATCCTAAGCGTGATCCGGTGGAGCGAACAATCTCCATTACCTATTACGCACTCATCAATAGTGAAGATCACAACGAAGAGCTCACCAAGCAGCACTCAGCCCAATGGTTTAGCCTCAATGAAGCACCGGAATTGATCTTTGATCACGGACAAATGGTACAGCATGCCATTAACCGGTTGCGATACAAAACCTCTGTACAGCCCATCGGATTTGAACTCCTTCCGGAAAAATTCACCATGCGACAGTTGCAGCGACTCTATGAAACGATCCTCAATGAAGAAATAGACAAGCGAAACTTCGCTAAAAAAATCAACCAACTGGACGTACTCATCAAACTGGAAGAAAAAGACATGAGTAGCAGCAAGAAAGGCTCGTTCCTCTTCACCTTTGATAAGGACAAATATGAAGCCAACACCAAAAATGGGATCTCCTTTAAACTTTAGCAGAATTGAACCTACTCACAGAATCAATATTGGGTGACACCCCGAATGCGATGAACACATGAATATCTGGCAAAAGTTACATGCAGTCCACCGCTTCTGGCGCTACCGCTTTAGTACCGAACGGGACTCACTCACTTATCTACATGCGCTGGATTTAAGGAATACGCTGGCACTGGATATTGGAGCCAACAAAGGGGCGTATTCTTTTTGGTTGTCCAAGGCGGTAGGACGGCAAGGTCAGGTCTGGGCATTTGAGCCACAGCCAGAACTAGCTCCTTATTTAAAGGAAATCAAGTGCGACTTTTTCCTTCACAATCTTCGGATATTTAACTGTGCGCTATCCAACGATTCGGGCGAACTCAAACTGGATCGGAAGTATGCGGGTCATGGCGGTGCCAAAGCCTCCACCGGAGGAGATCTTAGTGTAAAATCCATCAAGCTCGATGAACTACTCAATGAAATCACTTTGCCGATCCGCTTTATTAAGTGTGATGTGGAAGGCCATGAACTGGAAGTGTTGCAAGGAGCGTCTGAGTTAATTTCAAAATATCAACCCATCCTACAAATTGAAATACATCATAAGGCTATGGAAGACGGTACAGTTCTGAGCTTTCTGAAAAGCCTTAACTACGAAGGATTTTTCCTGCTAAAAGGAAGGCGACTGCCGATTGATCAATTTGATCAGCACCAGTATCCACGCAAGGACACGCACCGCAATTACGTGTTTGTACCGCATAGCCATTAATGTGTACCTTCATGGTCACAACAAAACTACAGATGAAATAAGTAGAGCTGATACGTGATCTGTATGACTCATCAACCAATAACATGGATCAACTGCTGACTGACATACGAAAGTGTACGCACTGTTCTGAACACCTGGAGCTAGGCCCCAATCCCGTGATGAGTGCTCATCCAGCGAGTAAGATCGTGATCATCGGGCAGGCTCCCGGTACCCGCGTGCATCAGACAGGTATTCCCTGGAATGATCCCAGCGGCAACAATCTGCGCCGATGGATGGCCATCGGTGAAGCGGACTTTTACAATCCAGCACTGGTAGCCATCATCCCGATGGGATTTTGCTATCCGGGTAAAGGAAAGTCTGGTGACCTTCCGCCCCGACCAGAGTGTGCACCACTCTGGCACCGACAGCTCCTGGATCGAATGCAAAACGTGCAGCTCACCTTGCTTATAGGCCAGTATGCACAACGCTACTACCTGCAGGACCAGATGAAAAACACTCTGACAGAAACCGTAAGAAACTTTGAAGACTACCTACCACATTTTCTGCCGCTACCCCACCCTTCTCCTCGCAACAACATCTGGATGAAGAAAAATCCGTGGTTTGAAAAGGAAGTACTGGTAGTATTGAGGAGCTTAGTTCGTGGGTGTTTGGAGGAGTGAAAGTCAATAGATTTTAGGTGCAACTGTAATCTGTACTGACTACCCGGAATTACCAACCAGCCCATGGAAAGCTCAGGTTATATTTCAGTGGATTAAGTCGATTACTGCCTACAAGACAGGCTTTGTGAAGTTATACGCTAGATATCTTCAGGTCCACTCCAAAATTCGGTTCGCTTATTGATTTTTGGTTTTCTGGACTGGTCACTCTTTTTCCCCAGTTTCTGGAAGGATTGTGTATAGATGCGGTTGTTACTTGCCGTCTTCTTCAATCTTGGTAAACACAGAAGTTAGGTCATCTTGCTTGAGGAGTTCGTTAATCACCTGTTCAATGTCCTGTTGAGAGCATTTGTCGATCAGAATCATGTCACTTGACCATAGGTATTTACCGTTCAAGTTTTCGCCAGTTCTCTCGTTCTTACTTGTCAGTTCCTGAATATTCGTGTAGGTAAAGAATGATCCAACATATCTCTTTCCGTTCGTTAGAGTTACGATAACGTCAGTGTTGTCGTTTTCATGGTTCCAGTGACCTTCAGTCCATTCTTCTGCTTCTATCCATATTTTATCAATGCCAATCATGTCCACAAAATCTACATTGTTTGGCTTTCGGTGTTCGTGCGAGTTCACCACATTTAGGACAATTGTTGATGAAAACTTTATCAGACACTTCGCTCAAAATCCTAGTTGCCACTCTGTTCTTAAAATTATCACATCCGCCTACCAAAAGGTTTAACGATTCTGGATTAGTTGTTCCCCATCTGTTCATAAGCATTTCACCATATTTGGTGTTCTCTGAATTCTGCGCTTTCAAAGTTGTTAAATGATGTTTGTAGGCGGCTTTTTCTTCAATAGTTAGAAGTTCGTGATAATGAATAACAATGTATTGTTCTAAATCTGTCTTTTCCATCACCGGTCTCTTTGCGATTGCCTCATGGCATGTAACTTTCGAACTAGCGGGAGTATGCCCACTAGTTGTAAACAGCACTAATCTAGCGAAACCGCCCAACGCCTACAACGGTATCCACGATGCACTGCGTTCAACAAGTCTAAATCCAGAAAGAAGGAAGATGGGGTAGGAGAATTGAAAGTAGCAGAATGGGCGGTGAAGCGGTCAAATTGCACTGAATCTTGCAGGAAGCACTCAGGCATATTCGGGCTAGTGCCTGTTACAGCACTGTTTTTATACGTCAATGCTGATTGTAACTTTGCCACCAAGCCCCTTCTCCACAATGTCGTAAAGTGTCTTAAGAGTTAAGTTACTACCATCGTTTTCGACTCTAGAAATGTAGGTTCTTTTCTTGTCCACCAGTTCACCAAGTTGCTGTTGGGTTAGGTGTTTGTGTTCACGAGCCTGACGAAGTAGTAACCCAATCTTGAGGCCTTCAACTTCTCGTTCAAGTTGATCACGTCTTGGAGTTCCCTTCTTTCCGTAGACGTCATCCTTTATGGTTTTCCAAGATTTAGTTTCCATTTTTGTTCGTTTTATCTAGATAATAATCGTTCATAAGTCGTTCGGCTAATTTGGATTTTTGATTTTGGTGTTTTTTGAGTTTTCTTCTGAAATCCGTTCAAAAGAATTACAAGTTGACCGCCATCAAAAAAACAGAACACTCGCCATATGTTCGAACCCAGTTTAATTCTTGCTTAATAAAGACCATCAGTTCCGGTCATGTGTTTCAAGTAATTACTGGGAACTCTTTCAAGAGTCTCAATTGCTTCAATTATCTTGAAAATCTTGTCTTGAACTTTCATTGACTGTTTGTTCAAGAACTCTTCAAAATAGTGTTTGTATGCAATGACCTCTCGGATCTTGTTCATACGACAAAGGTAACTTAAAAGTTACATCCTATCAAGTTAGTTAGGAAGATATACGTTGTGAAGTGAATGCGCTGTAACCTTTAGCTTCCCTTCATATTAATATTCCAAGAAGCGAATTTATTAACTTAA
>JAMWZA010000036.1 GCA_024305105.1 Marinoscillum sp. | reverse complement strand
CTTCTGTGATAACACGGGAGCGATTGGACATACTCAGTTCGCGATTTAAGACCAGGTTTACATTTAACTATCACTCAGAAGGGCAGGGAACACAAGCTTCATTGGTCGTGCCAAGTGGTGATATTTAATCAACTGTTTTTGTTGGACTATTCCTGTTATTAATTATCCAATATCCGATCTATGATTGATCATTAAGCCCTATTTTTGAGATATGCGGGCAGTTATTGTTGATGATGAACCTTCACTGAGAGAATCTACGAAAACACTGTTGGGTATCTATTGTCCTGATATTGAATTAATAGGTGAGGCCGATGGGGTTAAGTCAGGGGTTGAACTGATTCGTAAATTACAGCCGGATCTCGCTTTTCTGGATATTGAGATGAAAGATGGCCTGGGTTTTGACATCATCCATGCATTTCCTCAGCGCAATTTCTCTGTGATCTTTGTCACGGGTCACAATGAATATGCGGTCAAGGCATTCAAGTTTTCAGCGTTGGATTATATACTCAAGCCAATAGATCCGGATGATTTGGAGCGGGCAGTAGAAAAGGCCAAAGATCAACACGAAAGGGCTATTTCAGGTATCCAGCTCAAAGCTCTAGAGAGCAACCTAACTCAGAAAACACTCAGCAAAGTCGTATTGAAGGATTCGGAGAAGGTGTATTTGGTGGATACTAGTGAGATCATCCGTTGTGAGTCAAATGATAACTATACCCGATTCACACTCACTGAAGGTAGGAAAATATTGGTCTCCACAACCCTGAAGGAATACGAAACCATGTTTTCCGGAAACTACTTTTTTAGGTGCCATCAATCACATCTGATAAACCTTTCTTTCTTTGACCACTACGACAAACGTGAAGGAGGAAGTGTGGTCATGAAGAACGGAGATTACCTCCCTGTATCTGTTCGTAAGAAAGACCAGCTGATGAAAGCTCTGGAAACACTCTAAGTTATTTTCTGAATGTAAATAACAACCAATAACTCGGTATTTCTTTTGTGCCGATGGTCAGGCATTTGCAGAAAATCAAATTCTCAGCCAAAGCCATCATATTCTAAAAAAGTAACAACACCTGCTAATTCCTTATCTAAAGGAATCTAATTCTCTTCCATTTTTAAGCTGTTTTCACATATAAAATCCGCAAAAAAATGAAAAGATTATTACTTCTTGTAGCCGCATGGGTTGCTTTGCTGTACTCAGTAGAAGCACAAGTCTGTAGCATCAATACCAACGTAAACGGTTTTGGAGGAACAGCAAATGCGGGCTCCGGCGTGGGGCAATCATTCACAGCGTGTGGCTCAGGTAAACTGAACCATGTGCGCGTGACCGCTACCAATACCTCTACTGCAACGGCTTATGCTGTTATTTATTCAGGCGAGGGGTTTGTTGGTGAGATTGCTCGATCTGGAACCATTCAGGTTGGGCTAAACCGAACCAATCAATTTGACTTTTCTTCACTCAACATTAACCTGGTCAGTGGTCAAAAATATACCGCCAGGTTCTTCGCTTCTAGTGGGTCACCGTTCTTTCAGTATGGTACCTATGGTGGAGCTGATTATTATTCGGGAGGTCGTATTTTGAGTTATGGAGCTTCGAATAACGACATGTTTTTCTCATCTCAAATAGCTACGCTCAATGCACCAACTTTAGTGCCATTGACTACTGGAACAGACATTTCCAAGTCAGATACCTTTCAGCTTCAGTTTGATCGACCGATGACTGCTGGCTCTGGAAGCATCGAAGTGCGAGAGGTCTCTGGAAATGCTTTGGTGGCTTCTATTGCTGCCGAAGATTTAATTTTCGAAGAGAACAATGTTTCTTTTTTCATTGACAATGTACTTGATGACCTGACAGAATATACAATTGTTGTTCCGTCAGGAGCAGTTTGGTCAGAATCAGGAATAAAATATACCGGAATAACTAGTGGTAACTGGACATTTACAACTCGAGAAGGCGTATATGCGACATTATCACTTGACGATAAGAGTGCTACTAATCAGTCACCATTTACAATTGATATCAACTTTGATCGCTATGTCACAGGGTTGACAGCTGGTTTATTCGAGGTGACTAATGGAACTGCTGATAATCTACAAGGTGCAGATAGTCTCTATACGCTGGATATCACTCCTACAGCAGAAGGAGAAGTCACGATCGTATTACCAATCGATGTAGTAGCTACATCTGGAGGGGTTTCTAACGAACGTTCCAACCCGTTGGCCATAGATTATGAAATTCAGGTTCCGGAAGCGACTTTGTCTGCAGATTTCAATTATACATCATCTAATGGCCTCTTTGAGGTAACCGTAGACTTCAGTGAGCAAGTAGATACACTCTCTGCGGATGATTTTAATTTGGTCAATGCTTCGGTTTTAACGATTGAGTCTCAGGAAGACACCACTTTCACCGTAACCCTTGAGGCAGCGGAGGCCGGAGAGGTCTCTGTTGCTTTACTAGCAGATGCAGTAGAAGATCTGGCGGGAAACCTGGCAGGAGCTTCTCATCCCGTTTCTTTCTATTATATGCCTGATGTAAGAGCCAATCAGCGTGTTCATTATGCGTTCGACGGTAATCTGACTGATGCCAGTGGTAATTCCGGATCTTTGGAAGTAACAGTGGGATCCGCTGCTTATGACACAGACCGTTTGGGTCGAGTGGATAGTGCTTTTGTATTTGGGAACAGCGATTTGAGAAGAACTGGTTTCAACTCAAACTCTTCAACAGGTTTTTCTGTGAGTACCTGGATTAACCCAACGACAACCCTAACTGATGGCTCCCCTACACGCGTCATCATGGAATACTATGGCCGAATGGTACTGAGGTATCAGGGTTCAGTTATTCGATTTGATGTGGCTAATGTAGCAGGGACCAATCATGTTTATCAGGTAGATACCACATTGGATCAGGGGACATGGTACCACCTCGCTGTAAGTGTGGATGCGGGTGGTCTTCTGCGAATCTTTCTGGATGGTGAGGAAATTCATCGCGATGATGCACCAGCAGATATCAAGAACGGTGCAGAAACGCTATATGTTGGTAAAGGTGCTTTCTCTGGGACTTATGCTTATCGGTTTCCAGCTGCCATGGATGATTTTATGATTTATTCGAAAGCATTATCAGCCGGAGAAGTAACCAGCCTATATAATAACACGCAGTATGCCTTTTCCGAATCAGATGTAACCATCTGCGAAGGCGATTCATATGATGCCGGAGGCATTACTTTTGACTCAGCAGGAGTTTATTCGTACATCGTTGATGGTGGAGCAGCGTTAGACACATTGGTGACCCTAAATCTGACAGCAACAAGTCTTCCAAATGTGAACCTTACAGGATCAGCTGTGGATATATGTGAGGGCACTGAGATCGTGCTTTCTGCTACAGGAGCGGAGACTTATTCAACGGGTGGCACATTCCAGTTGGGCGAATCATTTGTCCCAGCAAGTACGACTACTTATAGCGTTACCGGTACGGATGCTAATGGCTGTACGAATACATCTGAATTAATAGTAGAAGTGAGTGCCACATCGATTGTGGATGAGGCATTGACTGTTGATCAAAATGTATTCTGTGTGTCTGGAGATACCGCTAATATCACCACAGAAGCGTCAGTGACGGGTGTTAACTACACCCTAAAGAACGTAGAAACAGATACATTGATAGATGGTCCTTTGGCAGGAACAGGAAGCTCTCTCGCTTTCAGTACAGGATCTTTGTCTGAAAGTGCTTCTTATTATGTCTATGCAGAAGAAGATAACAACTTACCTACATCTGGTCTTGATTTCGATGGTGTCAATGATAAAGTGGTCATTCCACACCGTTCTGAAATGACTCTGACAGGTCAGTTTACCATTGAGGGGTGGATCAATTCAAGGGCAACGACCTACAAACGAATTTTTACGAATTATAGTGGTACAGGATCTACACAGGGAGATATTGTGATTGATATGGTTCAGCAAGGAGCTTCTACTCAAAATGGTAGAGGATTAAGGCTCTACATGAACCCAACTTCTTTACAGCCTCACATTGTGAGTGCTGGCAATGTTTTCAACCTCAATGAATGGCATCACTTTGCTGTGAGGTTTGATTCCGGCGCAGTTGACTTAATGGTTGACGGGGTAATTGTTCAGTCGGGTCAGTTTCCTGAAAGCACACTTCCGTTAAACACGACTTCCTGGGTGCTGGGAGAAGACCGGGGAGGTGTTAATGGTGAGTATTTCAACGGCAAAATGGATGAGTTCAGGGTATGGAATTATGCTCGGACGGATAGAGAAATTCGAATCAATAGGAAAAGATCCCTTTCTGGTAATGAGACAGGCCTTGTGACTTATTTCAAGTTTGATGATGGTACGGGTTCTTCTTCATTAGCGAATTCATCTCCTCTCGGAAATGATGGTGTATTGACTGCTATGGATCCTGCTACGGATTGGGTAGAAGGCATTGTTCCTGGAGAAAATGCTTGTCAGCTGATTCTGAGTGATACCATTTCAATAGCTGTCGGAGACGACATGGCTCCAGAGATTATGGTAGAAGATATTACCTTGACCCTGGACAATGCAGGAAGTGCTACTTTGGCGTTTGAAGACATTGATACAGGCACCAATGATAACTGTTCAACTGTTGAAGATTTGGTATTCAGCCTCAGTCAGTCCGAGTTTGGTATTGATCATGTTGGAGAGAATACTATTTATGCCTATGCAGAGGATGCTCAAGGGAATATTGATTCTGCTGAAGTAACTGTCACTATTGAAAGCGTTCCCACAGACATTGGTTTAAACAACTCTGAAATCGCTGCAGGATTGCCTGTAGGATCACGAATTGGGTTCTTATCATCAACCAATCCTGATGAAGCTGCTACACATACCTACTCCTTGAGTGGGGCAGATGCTGCTAGCTTTACTATTAACAGCGATGAGTTGGTTTCAGCAGAGGTGTTTGATGCTAATGTGAAATCCAGTTATGAGGTGACCATCACTTCCTCAGATGGTGGCGGATCAGTTGATAAGGACTTTACGATCACGGTTACCGATCTTGACTACAGCAGTGGCCGACTGGCATTTTATGATTTTACTAATGGAGACCTGACCAACGAAGGTCACCAGGACTATAATGCTGTGGCAGTGGGTAGCCCGGATACAGTGGCCAATCGTTTTGGAGATTCCAAAAGAGCTTTGGGCATTTCTGATGGTAATTATGCACGTGTAAATACCTTTATTTTCCCTTCAGGATCAGCAGAACAGATTAACTCTGCAGCAGTGAATGTATGGTTTAAAATAGATGAAGACGTCACTTATTCACCTAAAATCATCGATAGTAGAGTCACGCCTTCACAAGCGGAAGCAGGCGGAATTACACTGACATTGACGCCAGAGCGAAAATTGAAATTGTTGACGTTCAAAACAATTGGTGGATTTGGCAATACGCTGGAGTTAGCTCCAGAGGAGGTCGTTTCTCTTAATGAGTGGCATATGGTTACCTTCACAAAGACAGGTTATGCAAACATGAGCCTTTATTTAGATGGAAAGTTGATTGCCAGTGGTACTGCCTCCACATCAGACGGTACTCAGGCTGTAGAGGCAGGGAACAACTGGACCTTTGGAGCTCAGGGCAATAGCAACGCAGAACTTCCGGGTGCAATTGATGATATTTCTTTCTACACGCAATTCTCTCAGACGTTATTCAATGCTCTGTACAACTCTGAGGAGCCGAGTGCGGTGCCAACAGACATCACATTGTCTTCAGACTCTATTGATGAGAATGTAAGCATTGGCTCGACTGTCGCTACTCTTACGACCACCGATGCTGACGCTGATGATACGCACACTTACTCCTTGTCTGGTACGGATGCAGCTTCATTTGCCATAGATGGAAGTAACCTGAACACCGCCGTGGAGATCGACTTTGAAACCAAGTCTAGTTACTCCATAACCATTAGTACCAATGACGGTAACGGTGGAGTGTATGAAGAGGACTTCATCATTGGTGTAGCTGATTTAAACGAAGACCCAACGGACATTGAGCTATCTAGTGATTCAGTAGATGAAAATTTGGAGGCTGGTACTCTGGTAGGAACACTATCTGGTACTGATCCGGATGCAGACCAAACGCTAACATTCAGTACAACTAGCACAGCGTTTGAAATAGATGGGAATGAACTGGTAACAGCCATATCATTAGATTATGAAACCACCTCTTCTTACGAGGTGGTTATTACCGCCGAAGATGGAGAAGGTGGAAGCTTTGACGAGACTTTCACCATCACGGTCAACGATCTTTCTGCTCCACAGGTCGTCTACGATGGTGGAGATCTGACGCTCAACACGGGTTTTAGTACTTACGAGATATTGGTATCGGACATGTTCGTAGATGATGAAGGTGATGCAATGTTGCATTCGGCCACCTCATCCAGCTTTGGTATAGTTTCGGCTCAGATGATGACAGAGCCAGCCAGGTTGGTACTTTCAGAAGGAACACCCGGGAAGGTGACGATTACGGTTACTGCAGATGACCAGACAGGCAACCCGATAGCCACCTTGTCTTTTGATGTGATCGTAGCAGATATCGAATCAAGTTTGATTGCACACTATAAATATGCTGATGGAGTAGATCACAGTGGGTTAGAAAATGATGGAATCAATAATAGTGTAGGATACAGTGAAGATCGTTTTGGGAATGCCGGTGGAGCTATGGAATTCAATGGCGCGAATAGCTACTTAAAGTTGCCAAACAGCTTGCTCACTAAAGATGAAATTACGTTATCACTGTGGTTCAAAACTACGAGCAATGGGGCGCTAGTTGGGTATCAAAATACGGCAGTCGGTACTTATCCAAACAATTGGGCTCCTATAGCCTATGTGGCGACTACTAATGATCTGAAAGCGAGTTTCTGGCAGGGAACAACCAATAATATTTCCAATGCTTCAGCCAATGATGGTGAATGGCATCACATGGTGCTGACGGGTACTTCTGGTCAGCAGCAGCTTTATGTAGACAACGTACTTGTTGGGACTGATGGAGATTACATCAATCAAACCAATCAGGTGTTTAATCAATTAGGTACTGGATTTACTGGAGGCACCTGGCAGGGAGGAAATGGCTCATATTTTTACTTTGGTGGTTCTATGGATGATGTACGTGTCTATGAAAGAGTGCTTTCGGAACAGCAGATTGGGGCTCTTTACAATGAGTCCGCTCCAGAGCTTCCCGAACTGGATGCAGAGATAGCTGATCAGAGCATTGACGAAGATGCAGAACCATTCATATTAATTGCTGATTTGAACGAATACTTCTCTAACTCAAATGACGAGGCATTGAATTTTGAGATCGCTGATTCATTTGATAGTGCACTAGTTTTCAGCGTGGACGGTAGCGCCTTGTTGGTTGATTCTATTGCAGCTGATTACAATGGATCTGGTACAGTGACTGTGAAAGCACGTAATGCAAACGGATTTGTGGCAGACCAGTTCACGCTTACTGTAAAGGAAGTTAATGATGCTCCCGTGTTCGAACTGTCTACTGAAGAAGTGGTCGCGGGAATGAATTTCGAAGATGAAATCTCTGTACTCGTCATACCGGAGGCTGTACCAGAGGATGAAAAAGGGCAAACGGTAACGTACAGTATTTCTCCGGCCATATCCTTTGCGACTATCGAGATCAATGAGTTCACTGGTGCGATTGCTATTCAATCGATTGCTAATGAATCCGGATCTGAGACGATAACAGTGACTGCCGATGACGGTCAGGGGGAAAATGAAGTTTATACTCAAACATTCACACTCACTGTAAATGAAAATCAGGCACCTGTGGAAGTCACCCCAATTGCCGATTTTACGGTCAATGAGGATAGCTTACTGGATGTGATTGATATTAGCGGAGTCTTTTCTGATTCTGATGGAGATGCCTTAACGCTTACTGCATCTTCCAGTAATGAGGAGGTAATGGTTTCAGTGACTGATACTGATTTGCAAATCACATTGGAGGAAGACTACTTCGGGACTGCAGTCATTACGCTGACGGCAACAGATACTGAATCGGGTACAGCAACGAGTGACTTTACTCTGGTAGTTAACGGAGTTAATGATGCGCCAGAAGTTGATATGACTTTTGAGACACTCATAGCTAATGAAGGAGAGGCATTTGCTTATACATTGCCAGAAGGAGCGTTTGTGGATGTGGATGGAGATGCACTCACTTACAGTGTAGACGTTTTAGATGCTAGTCAGTGGTTGGGATATACCATCTCCGTTAGTGATGTTACACTGGCAGGGACACCTACATCGGCTTTTTCAGGATCATCTTATGACGTAGAAATCACTGCTACAGATGGAGTTGAGTCAGCAATAGTAACGTTGACGATTATGGTAGAAGGGATCAATGATGCACCTACGGATATTGTGTTGAGTGCTACTTCAGTCGATGAAAATAGTGCTCAGGGTACAGTGGTTGCTTCTATTTCCACAACCGATCCAGACACTAACGACTCGTTTACATATGAAATATCCGGTACAAATTCTGAGTCAATTGGAGAGGGTATTGGTGAAACCGAGTCAATTCCATTTGCTATCTCAGGCAGTGAAATTGTGACTACTTCCGTATTGGATCATGAGGCTGTTGCGAGTTATGACGTAGTAGTGACTACAACTGATGCTGCGGGCGCTACGTTTAGTAAAAACTTCAGCATTAGTGTGAACGATGTAGCCGAAGCACCGACATCACTTGGTTTGAGCAATGCTTCCATTGTAGAGAATAATGAGACCAATGCCGTTATCGGAACATTCTCTGTGGAAGATCCTGACAATGGTGAGAGCTACCAGTATTCACTTAGTGGAGCAGTAAGCGAAGAAGGAAATCCTTTTGATATTCAGAATGATCAGCTTCTTGCAAACACGACGTTTAATTTCGAAGTACAAAGCAGCTATTCTGTAGATGTTACTGTGAATGATGGGCGTGGAAACTCGTTTACTGAGACATTCACCATATCAATTGTCGATGGGAATGATGCTCCTGCGAACCTGACTCTATCCGGCACGATTGTACCTGCCGGGGCAGAAGTGGGAGCTCTGATTGGTACGCTGAACGCCGATGATGAAGATGGAGATGCTGTTCTTAGTTACACAGTAGATAATTCACTGTTCACAATTGATGGTGCAGATTTGAAACTAGCATCGGTAATAGACGTGGCCACGTTGGAACAAAACCCGATTGCCATCGATATTACGGTTCAGGATGATCAAGGGGCATCAGTTACTGAGACTTTTGAAATTACTGTGGAGGGCTCGGCTACCGTGTTGAATGAAGTTAAGGAAGTGAATCTGATAGTTTACCCTAATCCAGCCAGCGAGTTCATTCATGTGGAAAGTGGAAGTGAATCAGTGCTCGACTTAGTTAGCGTTGATGGTCAAAAGATTATATCTGGCTATACCAACAGGAAACTCGATATTACTAGTTTAAAAGCGGGAGTTTACCTGATTCGCATTAAGCAAACAGGACAAATACTGCGCTTTATCAAAAAGAACTAAGGCGGGTTTTCACAGAACGTGAGAACAGAATTGGCAGCTCTAGGAGCTGCCTTTTTTGTTTTCTACCTTTTTGAGATGGAGTAGATTATTCTGAATATATCTGGGTTTTGTGAACTTTTCCACGACTTTTGCATTTCTACTAAAAGTAAAAGGAAATATCATGGAAGCAACGACTAAGCAGCCGATCAATATATACACAGAGTCAAACCCTAACCCGAACTCTCTCAAGTTTGTGGTGAGCTTTCTGTTATTGCCAGAAGGAGTGAGTCGGGACTTTCCAGATAAGGAAAGTGCTAAGGAAGCGCCTTTGGCCAGTGAGCTGTTTGACTTTCCTTACGTGAAGAGAGTTTTCTACATGAGCAACTTTGTGACGGTAACGAAGGCGGAAGATGTGGAGTGGGCCGAAGTAAAGATAGAAGTTCAAAACCATATCAAATCATTCCTGGAAGAAGGCAAGCAGATCCTCACAGAAAAAGAAGTGGAAGAAGACCACAAAGTGCTTGATTCTGATACCGACCTTGAGGCAAAGATTAAAGGAGTTCTTGACGAATACATCCGACCCGCAGTGGAGATGGATGGTGGAGCTATCACCTTTGATTCATTTAAGGATGGTAAGGTTAAAGTTCTTTTGCAAGGTGCATGTAGCGGATGTCCTTCGTCTACCGTTACGCTAAAAGCCGGAATTGAAAACCTCTTAAAGCGCATGGTTCCTGAAGTTCAGACTGTAGAGGCGGAGGGAGTTTAACAGAAGAACATATAGGGATAATCTCTGTAGCTTTTAGTAATTTTATCAGCTTACCATACAGCTAACTGTTAATCTTTGTGGTGAGTCAATAAAACAACCTCCTTATGAAAGCTCGCCTGCTATCCTACTTTTTGATAATATGTTTAGTGTCTACTTGTGCCTGGTCTCAAAAGTTCGCACCACAATTCGGTGCTGGATTTTCTTCATCCATCAGTGTGCCTTTCACCCGGACATGTCATACAGTTGAACTAGAACAGAACCTTCAGACTAAGTATCCTAACCGATTTAATGAACAACAGTTTGAAGAAATCATTCAAACCTTAAGCAATCAAAAGGAACGGTCACGGTCAGTAGCCGATGAAGTTTATTACATCCCTACCATTGTTCATGTAGTTCATAATGGAGAAGCCATTGGTAATGGCTCCAATATCTCCTACGATCAGGTGATGTCTCAATTTGATGTGCTCAATGAAGATTTCAGGCGCGTTGGAAACGGAAGTAATGACGACCCGATTGGGGCGGATGCCTATATCGAGTTTTATCCTGTTCTCCAGAATCCGGACGGCACCCCACTAAGTGAAGAGGGGATTAATCGAGTGGATGGAGAAAAAGCCTTTTGGGGAGAAGTGGATATTGAAACAAACCTCAAACCAAATACCGTTTGGGATACGGATCGGTTCTTTAATATCTGGGTGGTTCCTTTTGGAGGCGATTTGGATGGAGTGCTTGGTTATGCACAATTCCCTTCCCTTTCCGGATTGCCAGGACTTGGTAATGACGAGGGACCTGCACAGACTGACGGCATTGTCATCGGTTATCAGTTTTTTGGGAATACGGGGAATGTATCAGCTCCTTTTGATCAAGGGCGAACAGCAACACATGAAGTAGGCCACTGGCTTGGATTGAGGCATATCTGGGGCGATGGTGGCTGCTCTGTAGATGATTACTGTGCGGATACCCCTCCAGCTGCTGAGCCAAATGTAGGTTGTCCGGATAGCGATACGTGTCCACAGGATGACCTGATGGATATGGTAGAGAATTACATGGATTATACAGATGATGCATGTATGAATATTTTCACTCAGGATCAGAAAGACCGAATGCGTATCGTTCTGGAGAATAGCATTAGAAGACAGTCACTCATACGTGCACAGTGTTCTGATGCGGAAGTTGTAGCCACAGGATCGAACACTACTGATACACGTGGATGGTATACATATACTGCATCTGCTCAGTCTATTGTGACCTTCTCATCAATAGATGAAACCGATCAAAACACGTTATTAAGAGTTTATTCAGCATGTAACACAGCCCCAATCATCTCTAGTGACGATGCTTTTGGTACAGATCAGTCGGAAGTATCTGTAGCCATAGCCTCTGATGAGACCCTATACATTTATTGGAGCCTGATTGGAGCTGAAGGAACATTTAACTGGACTCTGGTAGAATCAGAACAGGTCACTGCCGGAGCGTGTAGCTTGGCCGAAACCGCGGCTTCTGGAACAAATAACGTTCCGGCCACTAACTTGAACGAATATTGGTACGAATACGAGCAGACTGCTGCGGATTCTAAATTGACTATTTCTTCTCCTAATAGCTATCAAATATTCGGTGGTTCATGTGATGAGCTAAAGTTACTAGCTTCTGGAAGTGCGGAAATTGTACTAACAGAAGTTGCTCAGAGCGAAACGGTCTTCATACAGCTTGATGCGGATGGTGGAGGCTTTGAATGGTCATTAACTTCCGAACAGCTCTCTGAGGGAGAAGGCTGTTCTACTGCTGAAGTAGCAGTGGAAGGCTCAAACAATGCGACATTCTCTTCACACTGGTATACGTTTAACATGCCGCAGTTTGGATACTTGAGTCTATCCAGCGTTGGTCAGTCAGCGAATACCAATGTGACGGTCTATGCGGACTGTGATCATAACTTGTTGGCGGAAAATGAGGATGACGGGAATGGCCAATCTGATCTTACCATCACGCTGGATGAAGGTGATGAAGTCAAAATTCTATGGGAGAACTTGTCATCCGATGCGGCCTTTGCCTGGGAGCTTTTGATAGCGGACATACCTGCAGGTGAGCAGTGTTTAAATCCGGAAGTAATATCAACGGGAGATGCCACGATCGACACAGAGTTTGATGTTTTTTGGACCAGCTATACCGTTCAGAATAGCAATACCAAACTCGTTATTGAAACCAATGATGACGTGGATATTTATGTGATTTCTGATTGTGATGCAACAGAGGTTTATGGCTCAGGAACTCAGAGTATTCAGGCAACTGGCATGAGCCAGGGACAGGAAGTTATAGTGGTTTGGGACTTAAGTTATTTGATTGAATCAGGACCTGTGAATTATACATTAAGCGAGGAGGAAATTGAGGTAGGCGATCTGTGTTCTATGCCTATGGAAGCTAGTCTAGGAGTAAATGAAGCCTCGAATGTGCCCATGTGGTTTAGTTATACGCTGCATACTGATGAGGCGGTGAAAATAAGTTCCGTTGGATACACAGAAGCGGACACCTACCTGTACGTATTTAGTGATTGTGATGAAGGACCCTTATCGGAAAGCGATGACTCTGGAGACGGGTATCAGAGTGAGCTATTGATATCTGACCTGGGAGCTGGAGAAACGCTTTACATCTTTTGGGATAATGCGTATTCATCTGAATCATTTGAATGGGAACTAAGCACAGTAAGTATCGATCAGGGTGAAATCTGTGGTGACCCTTTAGCTGCAATAGTTGGGGAGAACACAGTTGAAGTCAGTGATACCGACATGACATGGTTTAGCTATACCATGAGTGATGCTGACAATAAACTCATTCTTTCGAGCAATTCTTCTGAATACTTTGGAGTGGTTTCGGATTGTGATTTCGGTGAAATCTATGGCAGTGGACAATCAAGTGTTACTGTAGTGGGTTTGGAAAACGACCAGGAAGTGTATTTGGTATTTGAGACATTACTTGGTGAATCGTACAGTTTTACACTGGCAGAGGAGGCACTGGCCGAAGGAGATGTGTGTACTACTGCCTTATCTGTAGCTCCGGGAGTACATGTGGCACCACAAGCACCTTATTGGTACACTTACACTATGCCTAAAGCTGGTGACCTGAAGGTGTCTTCCAGGAATAGAACAGAAACTGATACCTATCTATTTATCCTCTCAGGGTGCGATGGTGAAGTGCTGGCCGAGCACGATGATATTGACTATGAGAATGAGGTGTACCAAAGTGAAATTCTTTTGGAAGGGTTGGAAGCCGGTGAGGAAGTCATTATTCACTGGTCTAACGAATGGTCCTCTGAAGCTTTTAGTTGGGAATTGTCTATTGAAGGAGTAAGTAATCAAGCTCCGGTGGTTTCTGACGAGACATTCGAGGTGTCTGTTACTGAGGGTGTGGTTGAAATTGGTCAGGTTAATGCTACAGATCCTGATGGCGATCAGCTCTATTATGAGATTACTTCTGGGAATGACTTGAACATTTTTAGTGTTGATGAAAGTGGAACCCTATTTGCCGATATGTCCATGTGGCCCATTACGCAAATGTCAGTTCAGCTTGAGGTCGAAGTGTCTGATCTCATTGCCATTGTTTCTACCACCATCACCATTGAGTTATTGGTGTTGGGAGTGGATGATCACCAGGAAGATGTCTTTCCCAACCCGACTGATGGATTGGTTTATTTTAAGTTCAGAAATGGTTTTAATTCTGGGCAGGTTTTGGACTTAAGTGGACGGAGTGTAATGCGTTTTGATTCGATGGAAATTGATATGTCTTGCTTACCGGACGGTATTTATTTTATCCGTGTGAACTTGGAGGAGGAAACGAAATCCTTCCGAGTTGTACTTAATAAGGACTAGTTAGGCTGCATTTTCACTCCTCCAATTACCAAAAATCCAGTTGCCAGCTGCATCTGGATCTGGGGATAAAAAGTAATCTTCGAATCCCTTAATCATTTCTTCCATGGAGATTTGTCCGTCATGATTGGTGTCTAGTTTATCAAAGGCACTTTTTGACTGATCCAGTTTGATTTGATACACGGTGAACATGTCCACAAATTCCTGTTTCGAAATCACCTTATCTCCATTTTGATCAAATAGCATAAAAATGTAAGCAGCGGTTCTGAAGATGTATCGTTTTGCTGCATTGGAGTCAAGCTGTAAGTCGGAGTTGAAAAAACCAAGCCACTCATCTTTATCGATGGACACGTCCATTTTTCCCATGTCAGTTAGCATTTGGATATAAATGCGTGTGGCTTTGAATTTGAGCTGAAGACGATCTTTATTGTCCTTATCGAATCCCAGAATATCGCTCATTTTTTCAGCTACATGGATAAAGTCATCTGGCTGTAACAATCCGTTCTTATTGAAGTCAAGAATATTGAAGAGGTGCTCGAGTTTTCGCTTTCGAACATTTTCAGGCGTCTTCATAAAAGTGTTTTAGATGTGGTGTTTATAAAAATAATTCAATTTCCACCTATTTCCTCTAGAGTCACTCAAATTACGACGGATCGCAATTGTTCGCTGATGAAAGTCTACTTTTGCAGGTATGCGGGAGTTCAACATCGTAGTGGCACCAGAAGTGGGGCTGGAAGATAAGCATCTGGAACAGCATTTGATCCGTCAAGGGCTGATTTCTGCAGAGGAGCACTACATGGTGATGAAACGATCGATCGATGCCCGACAGAAACAGATCAAGATAAACTTGAGAATTGCGGCGGATGATAAGCCTGTAACTACTGAGTTTGTTGAATATAATCCGACAGACAATAACGTGTCTGGTAAGCCAGAGGTACTCATTGTAGGGGCTGGCCCAGCAGGGTTGTTTGCAGCACTGAGAGCCATAGAGCTTGACTTCAAGCCAATCATATTAGAGCGCGGCAAAGATGTGCGTGCTCGTCGGAGAGATCTCGCCGCGATCAATAAAGATCACCTCGTCAATCCTGATAGTAATTACTGTTTCGGAGAAGGTGGTGCTGGAACTTATTCAGATGGGAAGCTTTATACACGCTCTAAAAAGCGAGGGAGCGTGCGCCGAATTTTTGAAATTTTAGTGGCGCATGGAGCCACTCCGGAAATCTTGGTGGATGCACACCCGCACATTGGTACCAACAAACTCCCTAAACTGGTGACTGCTTTACGGGAAACGATCATTGAGGCTGGCGGTGAGGTGCTGTTCGATAGTAAAGTGATTGATTTCATCATAGATGGTGATCGAATGAAAGGTGTGCTGTTAGCGGATGGTACGAGGTTAACTGGAGAGGCTGTCATTCTAGCAACGGGACATTCTGCAAGAGATATCTTCAGGTTACTTCACAAGAAGGAGGTGAAAATGGAGGCGAAACCATTTGCGCTGGGTGTCCGTGTGGAGCATCCGCAGCAGATAATCGATCGGATCCAATACCACTGTGATGATCGCGGACCTTACTTGCCAGCATCCTCTTACAGTCTGGTAAGTCAAACGCAATACAACAAAGTGGAAAGAGGCGTCTTTAGTTTTTGCATGTGCCCGGGAGGATTCATTGTGCCTGCGGCCACTGCTCCGGGAGAGGTTGTTGTTAATGGGATGAGCCCTTCCCGAAGAAATAGTCAGTTTGCCAATTCCGGAATTGTCGTCGCTGTAGAGTTAGAAGATATCCAGCAGTTTGCTAAATATGGTGATCTGGCTGCTATGGAATTCCAGGCACATATAGAACAACAAGCCTGGTTGCATGGAGGACAGTCACAGAAAGCACCTGCCCAACGTCTGGTAGATTTTGTGGATGGGAAAGTGTCTTCCATGCTGAATGATTCTTCGTATCAGCCGGGCCTTAATTCAATAGCTATGACTGATGTGCTTCCAGAATTCATTTCATCGAGGCTTCAGCAGGGCTTTAAAGCATTTGGTAAAAAGATGCGCGGATACTACACCAATGAAGCACAAATTATAGGAGTGGAAAGCCGGACTTCATCGCCTGTTCGAATCCCACGTGACCCGGAAACGTTGGAGCACCCGGAGGTCAAAGGTTTATTTCCCTGTGGAGAAGGAGCTGGATATGCAGGCGGAATCGCCTCTGCTGCTATGGATGGTGAAAAAGTGATGGAAGCAGTTAGTCGGTTAATCAAACCCTTGCATTAATCTTGCTTTCAGCATTTTACCTATATCTGGAAAGGTGGTAAAATGCCCATGGATAATATTGGACATCCCCCTAATTTTAAAAGGTCGTCTGAATATATTTTAACCCTTGTATGAGCATGAAGTTTCAACCCACCAAATACACCAAAGGGGATGAGGTGATATTACGAAATATTAGAAACCCAATCCCAATGATCATTCGTCAGGTAGAACACAATGGTTTTGGAAAAACCCTGTATAAGTGCTCCTGGCAGTTTATGGATGGCAGAATAGGAAATACTATCTATAAAGAAGAGGACCTTAGGATTTATAAATAAGTAGTAACTCCCCGTTTGTGCTCCCGTATTCTGGTAGTTTTTAAGTCAAGGATACGTGATACCCCTAATCTTGACAATAGGCAATGCCCTCTTTCCTGGCTGATTGAACCATATCAACTTTGTGTTATAGTCTAAAGTAAAAAAGAGAATTAATTATGAACACAGCATTGGAATCAATCATCCCATCAAATGTAACGTTATCTACGAGGTGGTCAATGGAATCTCCCGAAACTACAGAGTCACCTTCGGTACGCTATAATAGAGAAGATCGCTTATTAATTGTATCTGGCAATTCGAGTCTTGAAAATGCTGAAGATTTTTATAGGCCATTTGTAGATCAGGTATATGATGACCTTCATGAAAAGCGGTCAGCTTCTGTTGATTTTCATCTAAGAGTATTCGGACCAAAAACCGCGAAAGTCTTATTCAAGTTCTTTGAAAACTTAAAATACTTTAGACTTAGAAATAGAGCGGCTAAGATTACCTGGAAGTACGATATGGGTGATGAATCGATGCGTGAACTTGGCGAGGCCTTTTCAGAGTTGTTTGATCTTAATTTCGAACTGAAGGCAGTGGTTAGATAAGAAAGAAAAAAATAGATATAAAGTGCATTAGACTACCTAAGAGTACCCAAAAATGGAAAATGGCATGATTGTACCTCAACTTATCCAGCATATAAAAAACAGCTCCAATAGTATAGCTGACACCCCCAAGGATTAAAAAGAGCAATCCACCACTATTCAGTTCCATATAAAGTGGTTTAGCAGCTACGATGGCAATCCAACCCATAGCTACATAGCCTATTGTTGAAATGAGGTTGTACTTTCCGGTGAAAAAAACTTTCAGAATAACCCCACCAAGTGCCAGGCCCCACGTGATTCCAAACAGGGTCCACCCGACCCATCCATGGAGCGTGACTAAGCAAAAGGGTGTATATGTTCCTGCAATGAGTAAGTAAATGGCCGAATGGTCAAAGACATTGAGTTTTCTTCTAAGACTCTTACGTTTGGCCGAATGGTAAAGCGTAGAGGCCAGATACAATATAACCAACGTAGAGCCAAATATAGAGAAGCTTACAATGTGCCATACATTGCCGTAAATGGATGCAAAAGTCACGAGTAAAGCCAAACCAGCAACACTTAATATCAAACCAATGAAGTGTGTGATTACATTAATGACTTCTTCTTTTCGCTCGTAGAAAGTGATTGGGTTCGCCATAATTTGACTAACGAAAAAGGAATATTATTGGTGCGATTTTTTAACGAATTATCACAACTTAAACCAGTTGGCTAGCTTTTCTTTGTTTTGAATAAAGAGTTTTTCGCCTAGATTTTTCAAGGCGCTCATGTTTTTTGGAGTAATATTGTCCATTTCCGGATCGACTTCCGCAGGCATTTTAGAGTTTATCCGTAGGTATTGTTGTGGGTTGTCTATTGTTTCAAAAATGCGCTTTAGGTAGAAATCATCTACTTCTACACTTCCGGACATCATAATGTCTATGACTGGTCGTACCCACTGTGCCATACCCCATTTGCGTGCTTTTCGATACGCATAGTGCTTTTTCGTAAAGCCAGTTCCGAGCGAAAGGATTTTCATGTCTGTAGCAGTGGCAGGTTTGCCATGGACGTTTTTAAAATTATCCCTTATTTCAGCATAAGCGCACATGGCTGGGTTGTTGACAAAGACTCCTCCATCGACCAGTGTGAAGGGCTCACCCTCTTTATTTTTTACATGTGCACAGTCAAAGTAAGTTGGTGCTGCGGAAGTCGCTCTAGATACATCGCGTATCAGAAAATCATAATTGCTTTTCAGTTTAGCATCATGCTGGGTGAAGAAATGCCCATTACGGTTCGTGATGTCATATGAAGTAATTAATGCGGGTTTTAGTAACTGACTTAGCCATACATCCCCAAAGTATTCTTTGAGTGCTTCATCGATTCCTTTGCCAGGAAACTTGGCCCCAAATACTCCCCAGATGGATCGGAGCTTGTGGAAAAAGGGGTCGTCAAAGATTTGTTTGCCCTTTTCAAAATACAACCCTACTACCTGCTCGGCACTGAATTTTGGTTCTGAGGGATTTGTAGGAGATGGGCATAAGTAGGCGCACGATAAAATACCACCTGTACTGGTGCCAGCTACAAAATCGAAGTAGTCCGCTACTTTGATTCCGAACTCTTTTTCACATTGGACAAGAATAGTACCGGGAACAATGCCCCGGATCCCTCCCCCATCTATGGATAGTATGTTGATTGCGCTCATGATTCTTTGGGTTTAGTAGAAGGATTGCTCCCTGCACCCCTGAGGTTGACTAGCTTGTTGAGCAATTCAAACCAAAAAGGGGCGCCAAGAGAGATGGCTAGTGCTGATATTATCAGGCCAATAAGCTTGCTAAGCGAGCCTTTAACTATAGGCCATGTCTTCTTTTGACCAAAGGTCGTTAGTAAAGGATCTTCTTCCCATCGAATAGGTAATTGTTCGTTTTCCCATTGGGTATTCAGCCCTTTTAGTTTTTCATAGTCCTGCTGCATCTTAGCAATGGCACTATCAGAGGGAGTGTTCATGTCTTTTTTGAGCTGATTAATGTAATTAACTACCGTGGAATCCTGCACATAGAGTGCAGCTTTGTGGGCCAGGCTTTCTGCCACCTTGGGGTTTTCATGCAGATGACTGGCTATTCGAAGGGTATCCACATTGGCCCAGGAAACAAGCACTACAGAAATGATCAGTAAGGCCCTTTGACTTTTCTTTTTATAGGTTCCGCCTATTCGCATCATGGAGCTGTCAAACCATTCCATAATCGCATTTTTAGCTGACTGGACATCTCCTTTGGAGTCGGCTATTTTCTGGAGTAAGTAGGTTTTGTAACCGTCTGGAAGTAAGTCGGTACTTCTGATCTTTTGCTCCAGACTCACTGCGCTGTAGGTGTTTTTTGACTGATCATCATCGTTGATGACCTGCAAAAAAATGTCGGCGAACAGTTCTGGAGGAATGTAACTCGGCTTTCTATCTTTTCTGGATATGCTTTTGATTACTGGATGATCCAGTAGTTTTTGTCCAAAACCTTCCTGCGATAGACTATTGAGTACCCATTTTTCCAGGTTTTTGGCTCGAAGGTTCCACAGGTTGGCATACATCTCACGAATGGTGGAGGCTGCAAGGCTAAAAATCAAATAGATGAACACCAGTCCGATGACCAGATCTAAAAATGCAAATGAGCTCATAGTTATTGGTTCAGGAGTGTGTTTAAAAAGTTCTTGGTATCGTTACCATAAATGCCATCAACTGTTAATCCGGCATTGGCTTGTAGCATTTTTATACAGTGTTCTGTTCGTGGACCGAAGGCCCCATCAGATGTTCCCACGTCATAGTTGAGATGTTTGAGTATGTCCTGGAGTAGTATGACTTGGTTACCAGAATCCTCCCGTCGAAGGTAAACCTCAGGTAGCTTCCAAATTTCGCTTGGTTTTAACCGGCGAAAGCCGAGTAGGTTAGCGGCTGGTTGTGCAGATATACTCACCTGATTTCCCTGATTACCGCCCAGACAATAAACTCTTGATTGGTCGTTTGAGTAACCCAGAAATAAACCGACATGTCCTTTATAGCTATCAATGAATTCTCGCCAAAAGATAACAGCATCTCCTGGCTCTGGATTTGCTGTTGGGTTTCCTTCATGCATCCATGATCTGGCCAGAGCGCTTTTAGGATAGGATAGTTTGGCTTGTTTGGCACACCAGGACATAAATATGGCGCACCATGGAGTTTCGTCATCACTGACCCAGTCAAGACCGATATCCTGTGCGTAACCGACTATGGTTTCGTTGTGCTCAGGACCGACTATTTCTTTTTGTCCCAACTGAGAAGAAGCGACGGTGAGGATATGAAGCATGGCGAATAGGTTAGGGTATTATCACATTTAACTCTATGAAGATAGGATAATCTTTCATTAAGGTCAAATTGCGCTCTGGTAGTTTGCTAGTGGCTAATTGCTGCGCGATTCAGCAAGGGCCTGCTGAAAAACGCTTTTGGTTACGTACCTGTATGACTTTCATAGAGATCATGTATTTAGAAAGTAGAATGTTTTTCAGCAGGCCCTAGCTAGCCAGCTACTTGAGTGTCATAAAGCAGCTAGATGTATTCTACTTTTCTCCAAGCATATGATCTGTTGTGAACAAGTAGTCAAAATAGGAAGTTTTCCAATTTTTGTTGGTGCGTGCAATCAGTCGTGCCTCCATGGTTCCTAATGCGTAGAAGTAGACACGTTTTAATTCTTTGGGCGAACTTTGAGTTAGGTGAGCTTTGATTTCTGATTCCTGTGCATTCTGGAGTTTTATCATCTTCTCCAATGTGAATTGGTTCTGCTTTATTTGATCAAATTTTTTTATCCAGTCTTTTGTGAGTTCTAGTTCTATGTAGCGGGCATAACCTTCTTGCCAGAGCTGGAGATTGAGGTATTTATAATGTTCCTCTCCAATTTCTTCCTTGAGCTTATTTTTTAAGGATTTGTGATCTTTAAGAATCTGTTGTGCACTGACCGAATCGAGTTTTAATAAGTTGGAAGCAATCGCTTTAAGTTGGGCGTTCACAGACTCATTCTGATATGGAAATGGATGATTGAGCATCCACATGCCGGTTTGGTCTCCTTTATCCAGATTAAGACCTTTCTGAGCTGTGTAATAATTGGGGTGTGAGAATTGGAGCTGATGGAAATGTTCATGCAGGAGCGTTAGGGTCCATGCTTCTGGAGATTTGCTGGTGTTTTCAGGAGTGCCCACTACAATGGTGGGTTTTCCGTTAAGGAAAGGGAACGTGGCTAGAAAACTTTTGTTAAAACGTGTTTTTCTACTTTGATAGTTACAAGAAAGATGAAATGTCGTGTCAGACACTTCTGTGTTGAAAACAAATTCCATCGTGTCAGACACATGAAGGATGGGCATGTCTATCTCAGCCCATTCCTGCCAATACTTACTGGCCAATTTTTCTTTTAGCTGACCAGCTAATTCCATTAGTTTAATAAGTTGTTCTTTCGGGCAATGGGCCAGTAATACCGATGAGATTAGTGTGACGAAAATGAATGCAAAATTTCTCATACATTTAGGGTATAGGGTGGTACAAGGTTACGTTGAATCATTGTTAAGTACCGTTAAGGTGGGTTAAAGAGTGTTAAGGCTTATATTTGTTCATTCACAAGCTAGACCCTAGTATGAAATTTTTGCCCGGATTATTACTTGTCCTTGTCTTTTTAAGTGTTTATCAAATTAATGCTCAGGAGTTTGAAAAAGCCCTACAGAGCGCCAATAGTGCACAAAACCCAAATGTGAGCATCTCAGCTTTAAGGCAGGTAGAATCAGCTATCGACCAGGTCGCAGATTCACTTAAAGTACAATTTTACTTGTCCATGGGTATCGCTTATGGACAGCTTGGTAAGCGAGATACTTCGCTTTATTACCTCGATCAAGTAGAGTATTTGGCAATTGATGATCAGGACAATGTGTTGATTAATATTTGGAATGCTAAGGGACTGGTTTATATGGGGAGTGGTGAGTTTGGTGAGTCCTTGGCTTATTATCAGAAGGCGCTGAAATTGGCTGAGTCCAAAACAGATGTGGAGTCTAGGAAACTAGCCATTAAAATCATTGGTAATGCCGCAGGTGTTTTCTACCAAATTGGCGACCTCACTTCAGCTATCGATTACATGAAGCGGGCCATATCCCTTTCTGAATCAATTGGCTTAACTAATGGTCTAGGTGTCAGTAATCTACGCATGGCTATTATTTACAAAGATCTAGACAGTTTGGATCAGAGCATTAGTAGACTGCAATTGGCTAATGAAATGCTTACCGATACAGGTGATACCATCATGTTGCTCTATTCTAAAAACACCCTTGGAGGCATCTATGAAAAGCAATCAAACCACATCGCTGCACTTAATGAATACATTGATGCTGAAAACCTGGCCATTGCTATTTCCAATACTGAAGATATTGTTCATACTCAGGCTTCTATTGCCAACTTATATCTTAATATACATCGATATGATAAAGCAAAACAAAAGGCTCTTCAGATTCTGGAGAGAGCTTCCGAAAGCCAGCTTACTGATCGGATAAGTCAGGCGCATGATATACTATACAAGGTACATTTAGCCAAAGGCAATACCATCCAGGCATTAAAGCATCGAAATCAGTATATCAATATCAAAGATTCTATTAGCAATGTAGAGGTGAAATCAAGAATAGCTGAGCTGGAGGCTACATATGAGACAGAACGTAAGGAAGCAGAGATTGAGCAGCTAACACTGGAGAATTCACTATATGAGGCCAATCTCGCACGTAATCGCACAGTTCTTGTAGCAATTGTTATAGGAGGCGGACTTGCGATTCTTTTGATGGCAGTGTTCTTCATTCTGAGAAATAAAAAACTACGAGCAGAGCAGGAGGCACAGAGTTTACAATTTGAAGCATTACAGAAGCGGCTCTTTGAAATCCAATCTGGAAATTCTTCCATGAGCGTATCTATCGATATGGAGGAATTAAATGCCAAGCTGCATAACGACCTGACAGAGCGCGAGTTTCAAATTCTACGGTTAAGTCTAGGAAGCAAAACCAATACCGAAATTTCCGAAGAGCTGTTTATTTCTGTAAGTACCGTCAAATTTCATCTTCGGAATATGTACGCAAAATTAGGTGTGAGTAATCGCAAGGAGGCTTTTGAATACGTAGTTAAGAAAGCATAGATAATTCGGTATTTAGTCGCTTTTGAGCTCACTTGGTTTCATTAAAACCACTCAGGTATGACTCAACCTTCATTGTCCGTAAATCTGCAAAAGCTCCATCAAAAGTGACTCATTGATTAGACGATCCGTGAGTCCAAAATACTTGAAAACAAAACAAATGCAGAAATCTTGGAAGTACTATTTATCTCAATCAGTACGGTAAAGTTCCATTTACGAAATACCTATGCTAAATTGGGTGTAAATAATCGTAAAGAAGCATTTGAATATGTGGTTAAAGAGGCTTAGCCCGTCCTTTTTATTCCTTGTTTTAACATCATTCGCCTTTGCTCAGCCCGTTTCTCGTGTGCAGCAGCTGATTGATGAAGGAAAGTATGATGTTGCCCGGAATTTATGTGACTCGGTGATCAATGATCCCTCACAAAAAGCCAATTGGGCTTATTACATGTCTAAGCAAGGGGATGTTTACTATTTCCTTGGTGACTTGAAAGAATCTTTAAAATACTACCTACGGGCACTTGAGCAACCCTCCATTCAACATCCGGAAAACCGACTTTTAAGAGAAGAAACTACAAGTTATTCGGGGTTTGTCTATCGAGAACTTGGCGTAGACAAAAAGGCGGAAGAGTTCTTTAGGTCTGCGTTAGATCAGGCATTTATTATTGGTGATTCCATTGAAATTGCGATTTGTTATTACAACATATCTACAGTTTTGCTTACCCAGGGGCAGCTCGATGAGTCAATGGAAATGCTAGAAAAGGCCTATGAAATTGATGTTATCCGAAAGGATACCTCTGCAATCGGGTTTGATTTGACGATGATGGGCAATGCGATGTTAAAGACCAATCAAGGGGATAAGGCAGTCAAATACTACCGTGAGTCAATTGACCTGTTGCTTAAGAGCTCTGGAAATTACAATTCACTGGCAAAGCGATATGGATTGCTTGCGGAAGCGTTTTTTACGATTAGTCAATGGGATAGTGCCACTTACTATACGCAGAAGTCTATTGAGTCGTATGCTGAGAAGAGTGACAGTTTGCATATAGGTGTTCAATGGGTGAAGTTGGCGAAGATTGCTAACTCCAGTGGTAATCCCAATCTGGGGATGGAGTGGGCACAAAAGGCCAGGTCATTGTTGTCTAAATACCCAGTAAGTAGTAATCATATTTTTGCCAATACCAGTTTGATTGAGGCGAACTTGTCGAAGGCCAATTATCAAAATGCACTCTCTTTATTGAAAGAAAATATTGATCTATCTGGTAAGTTAGGGTTACTGTATGAACAGCGAGACTCACAGCAGAAAATGGCAGGAGTGTATCACTTACTCGGCCAGCACCAAACTTCTTACCTTCAGTCGAAACTAGCCAATGATCTGTCGGATTCCATTAGCACATTGGAAACAGCGAAAGCTACGGAACAGATGCGCGTGCGCTATGATGCCGAGAAGATTGAAAGTGAGAATAAAGTTCTGCAGTTAGAGAATCAGGTGACCCGCGCCGAGTTGTCCGAGCGGGAAGCCGAGATCCGAAATTTGATTTTGATTGGCACCATCCTCTTGATTATTGGTGTGTCAGCAATCATCATCATTGTGATGCGCTCCAGATACAGAATGCGTTTGTTACAAGCAGAAATCAATGAGTTGAGAGCTAGAATCAAGGGGATTTTAGAATTCAAACCAGAGGAGGTGGGGATTGTAAAAGAGCAAATCAATGAATCACTACAGGAGTCTCTGTCTGATCGGGAGTTCGAGATATTGAACCTGGCACTGAGTAATAAGAACAATAATCAGATTGCCGACGAAATCCACCTATCCGTGAACACGGTTAAGTTTCATCTTAAAAATATCTACTCCAAGCTCGGTGTTTCTAACCGCAAAGAAGCGCTGAAGTATGCGGTGCAAACAACTACCAACTAGAAAAGAGGTTCGTATAACTATCTGATATTCAGTTTTATATGAAAACTACCCACCTGGGTAGGATAAGAACTAGCCCACTGGGTCAGGTAAATTGATATTAGAATCAATGAATTTCACTGGCATAATTACGCTCTAAAATTATTTATGCTATGAAATGTTACAAAAAAATGAGGGTCCCAGATGGCGCTCAAAATATCACCGCAACAAACTATCAGAATTGGATAGTGCTCTTTTTGCTCTTAGGTGCTCTGATGAGTAACCATAAGATCCATTCGCAGGAACTCATATATGGCAATGGGTATGATCTGGCCTCACCTAGAGGAGGAATGGCACTAGCCTATAAAGGCAGTGTGGACATCAGTGATCAAGAGATTTCCCCCACATCAGTGATCTTTAATGACGATGGTACTAAAATATATGTTATTGGGGTTACTGGAAAAAAGGTGAATCAATATGGCTTAAATACCGCTTATGATGTGACTGATGGAATAACACTGGAGCATCAGTATAGTACAGGCCGTTTATTGGGGGGGATAAGGTTTAACGATGATGGGACTAAGATGTACTTATTAGAGGGTAGAACTTTCTTTCAATACACGTTGAATACCGCCTATGACTTAAGTGCAGGTGTGACCTATGTTGGTTCTGTGCAGATATTCCCTGCAGGTGAGTCATCTCTTGCTGGATTTGCGTTTAATGATGATGGCTCAGAATTTATTGTTGTGGGTTATAAGGTACACAGTTACACGTTATCCACTGCCTATGACTTTATGAGTACAGTTACTTTTCAGGACACTTATACTGCTTCGGAACTTAGTTACATTACTGAGGTGGGTTTCAATGCCACTGGGACGACTATGTTTCTGGGAAGTAATTCTTCCGGCGATTGGGTGTACCGTTATAGTTTGTCTGCTGGGTTTGATATTTCGAGTACGGTTACCTATCAAGAAGGATTCGATGTGGGTCCACATACATGGGGTTTAGGTGGGTTTGTCTTCAGCCCTTCGGGAAATAAAATGTTTACCATAGGGAGTAATTCAGACGCTGTAGATCAGTTTGACCTCTCTACTACTTTCGAATTTAATGATGAGGACCCGGCTACATTAGATGGTTCCTATTCTGCCGCTGTGCAAGTTGGTAGTGGACAAGATGTTACATTCAGTGACGATGGGTTGATTATGCATGTGTTGGATCAGGCAAAGACAGCAATTTATCAATATACATTGTCTACAGCATTTGTTGTGTCCACCGCTTCATCTGACGCGAATTTTGCAGTTGGTACGTATGATTCCAGTCCCACGGACATGGCTTTTAGTGCAGATGGAATGACTTTATTCGTTGTTGGTACTTCGGATAATTCCGTTGATCAGTTTAGTGTGTCGTCAAAATTTGACATTTCAAGCACTGTTATCCATCAAGGTACATTTGATGCTTCCGGTGAGCAAGCAGGAGTTAGAGGAATTGCGTTTAATGATGATGGCTCGCGAATGTTTATTACGGGATATGACCCGACTGATGGCTACAGTGTTTCTGTAGATCAGTATAGTTTATCTACCGATTATGATATCACCAGTACGGTTACTGCACAGGAACAATTGGGCATCTATACGGATGCTGATCAACCGACGGATATAGCATTTAATGATGACGGCACTATTATGTTGATTCTTGATGATGGAGATGTGAAAGTTCACCAGTACGAACTTAGTACTCCGTATGAACTTGATTACCTTTTATCGGCTCCTACCTATTCTGGAACCTGGGATGTTCCTGATGAGGTTACTCCGAAAGGATTCACATTTGCCCAAAGCGGCACCCGAATGTTTATAGTAGGTAGTACTGATAACACGGTTTATCAATATACGGTGGATGGGTTGTCAAATTTTGTAGAAACATCTGCTAATGATGGATCAGTGGAAGGTTCAGCCAAGATTCAATTGATCGGAGATGTATTTACTAATGCTAAGGGGACACTTGTTCATAAGACTCATTATTCGATTGAGGGTTTGCCAAAGAGTCTTTCTCCAAATTTGGCAGTATCAGACGATGGTTCGTTTGTTACACTTAACCTTACGGGAATGGCCAATAGTTCTGAAGACGTAAATGATGTAGATGATTTAATATTCACATTCGTTGATGCAGCATTCAAAAGCCTACCTGCATCTTCGATTGCTAACTCTACAGGTTACAGTAGTGAGTTTGGAATCAATTTTGTAAATAATAACGAGCCTACTTTAACGGAACCCATTGACGATATTTCCCGAATAGGAGGCTTCATCACTGCAGGAATGGACGTGAGTGCCACGTTTGAGGATGAAGATGATCAGACATTAACTATTTCTGCCTCCTCCAATAATACTGGAGTAGCTACAGTCAGCGTTTCAAATGGGATACTTACATATTCCGAACAGGGAGTAGGGTCCACCACCATTACGGTCACTGCCAATGATGGAGAAGGCGGTACCGTGCAGGATGATTTTCAGCTAACGATCACTGCTGCCCCAAAGACAGTATTGTATGGGGAGGGCTTCGATGTGATTACTACATCCAATGTAACCTCAGAAATTGTGACCAACTCAAACCATGCATCTGGTACCCCTTATGGAATGGCATTCGATAAGACTGGATCTAAAGTTTTTGCCATCTACAATCGATGGGTGTATCAGTTTAGTATGGAGACACCTTTTGATTTCAATGACCCAATAGTCTATGATGGAGTGTACAACTGGTCGGATGAGGAGACTTCTGCTCAGGACGTTGCGTTTAGTGCTGATGGGTCTAAAATGTATGTAGCTGGTACTGACGGAAATCCAGATCATATCGACCAATATGCTCTTGCAGTTCCATTTGATATCACTTTAGGAGTAACCCATGATGGTCAGACGACAGTTGGTAGCTCTAATCCTATATCAATTACCTTCAACCTGGATGGCTCTAAAATGTATGTTGGCAATGCCTATGGTGGAGCTTCAGTTGCTCAGTATTCAGTATCTACTCCATTTGATATCACAGCGGGAATTACCCTTGATGGAGCGGTCTCATTCTCTGAATTAACTTTTATTGGTTCGATTGATTTCAATCATGATGGAAGTAAAATGTTTATGCTGGATCAAACTAGTGATCAGGTAGAGGAGTACCAACTTGCTTCGAATTTTGACATTCAGTCTAGTATAACTCACCTCGGCTCATTTTCTCCCATAGGAACTCACAACGCACCCACTGGTATAGCTTTTAATCCGAATGGTAGCAAATTTTATGCTGTGGGTTACGGCTTGGATGATTTCACACAATTCAATGTGGGAACTACCGGTGGTTTTACCGAAACCAGTGCCAATGACGGTTCGGTGGCAGGTAGTCTCTTGGTTAGTCTGAATTTTGAAACGTTTACCAATGCAGGTTCTAATCTTGAAAACGGAGTGGACTACACCATTAATAATTTACCAAGTGGTCTGGTTCCTGAGCTAACGGTAGCTTATAACGGGGCGTATGCCATACTCACTCTTACGGGGAACGCTGCAGCTAAAGAAGATGCAGATGATATTACGAGTCTGGAATTCACGTTTGCCAATTCTGCCTTTGATGGAGGGAATGCCTCTGGTGTTGCAGCTGCAGTTACTGCATCGAGTGGTTATGGGATCGACTTCAGTGATAACAATGCGCCAACAGTTGAATTCAACATTGATGACCGAACTGAAACATTAGGTTTTGACTATAAAGTCTACGATCTGGATGGCATGTTTGCTGATGTGGATGATCAAACTCTGATTGTTACCGCAACATCTGACGATGAAGCAGTTGTTACTGTTACCATAGATGGCTATGCATTAACTGTGACTGGTGTAGGAGTCGGAACGGCTACCATTACCATTACCGCAAATGATCAAAATGGCGGTTCAGCGCAAGACACTTTTGACTTTACAGTAGCTTCTAATACTCCGGCATTGAGCTTTGGCCGTGGTTATAATGTGTCAGGAGCTAGTTATTCCACAGCCACTTCTGGATTGCTTTCTGAGTTTAGCTTTCCATACCCCTATGGTGTCCATTTCAATCCGGACGGTACACGAATGTTCATGGTCTTTGCGGCTTACATTGCTCAGTTTAGATTGGCCACACCATTTGACCCATCGTCTGCTTCCTCCGAATACGAGTATCTATCTATACCAGAAGAAACGGATATTAAGGAAATAGAATTTAGCCATGACGGTTTGAAACTATATGTTACCGGTACTAGTGGTGCTCCTGATTATGTAGAGCAATACACGCTCGGGGCTCCATTTGACATCACATCAGGCGCAATACATGATGGGAGTTATTATGTGCCATTTAATCAGCCTTTAACCATTGCTTTCAATAACGATGGCAGCAAATATTATACAATTAATGCTGCAGATGAGATTAAGCAATACTCACTGGATACTTCTTTTGATTTGCTAGACGGATCGACGCTCGATGGTACGTACACTTTCTCATCGGATATCACTGCATACACCATGACCTTCAGCGATGACGGATTAATAATGATCCTTCTTGATGGTGTTGCGGAGGTGGTAGAAGCCTTTAGTTTGTCTACTCCATTCGATGTGCTCAGCACCGTGGAAAGTTTGGGAACCATAGACATTTCATCCATCAACTCTGCTACTGGTATTGATTTCAATTATGATGGTAGCAAGATGTTTATCACTGGAGGAGTTTATGATGAAGTAGGGGTATATACCATTGACATGGAGGGTGGATTTACCGAGGCAGTCGCCAATGACGGTAGTTTGGACGGAAGTCTTATGATCAACCTGACGTTTGATGCTTTCACGAATTTGGGAGGGGCATTGACCTATTCTACCGATTATAGCATTGATAACCTACCTTCCGGTTTAGTACCGTCATTGGAAGTTTTAGACCCAACACATGCTCAGCTGACTTTTACTGGTGCTGCTACGAGTCATGCCAATACAGATGACTTGGCAGACCTACAGTTCACTTTTGAGAACTCAGCATTTGCAGGGGGAAGTGCAAGTGCAATAGCCAATAGCACTTTAGCATCCAGCGGATTCGGAATTGACTTTGTAGAAGGGCCACACATAGATGATCAAAATTTTTCAGTAGATGAAAATAGCGCTGCTAGCACCGTGGTGGGTACTGTCTCGGCGACAGATCCCGAGGGAGGAGATGTGACATTTGAAATCATAGCGGGAAATACCTCCAGTGCTTTTGCCATTGATGAGAATTCTGGTCAAATCACTGTAGCCAATGCTACTCCTTTGGATTTTGAGGCTACACCGTCGTTCGCATTAACTGTGGAGGTAACCGCCGTACCTTATAGCTCAGAGGCTACCATTACAATTGATCTTAACGATGCACCGGAGGCGCCTAATAATATCCATCTCGACAATGCCACCATTGAGGAAAATAGTTCTATTAATGCCGTTATAGGCTATTTGTCTACTGATGATGAGGACGGAGGAGAGACTTATGTATATACCCTGGTGGCGGGAGATGGAGATACCGATAATGGGTCCTTCAATATCTCTGGAACTACTTTGAGGGCAAGCTCAGGATTTGATTATGAGACCAAGGAGACCTATTCCGTGAGAATTCAAACCAATGACCAGAATGGGGGACTTTTCAGCAGGCCCTTTGCCATTATGGTTACGAATGCCAATGATGCACCTACCCTAGTGGAAATTGACAACCAGAGCATTAGTGAAAGTGTATCTACAGGCACCACGATTGGAGCACTGACTACCACCGATCAGGATGTTGGAGACACTTTTACTTATACTATGGGTGATGAAATCTTTTTCCCGGATAATGCTTCATTTGACATTGTGGATGATGAGTTGGTTTCTGGGGTTGTGTTTGATTATGAGTCAGAAAATTCATATTTGGTTAGTGTGATTTCGACCGATTCAGAAGGTGCGACTCGATCCGAGTCATTCACCATCTCTATCATCGATGTGCCAGCTTCCATTACAGATATTGGCCTCACTAGCAGTTCTGTTGACGAAGGATTGTCTTCAGGTGCGCTAGTGGGAACTCTCTCTACTCTGGGTGAAGAGGTTACGGGTACATATGGCTATGATCTGATCACCGGCAATGGAACCAATGACGCTGACAATGGGTCATTCACTATTGTGGACGAGGAGTTGCGCACGACAGCCGAGTTTGATTTCGAAACCAAGTCTTCATTCAATATTTATGTGCAGACCGATGATGGTCAGGGTGATACGTTTGAGAAGGCCATCACCATCAATGTAAATGACATTACCGAAGCTCCAACCGACATAGACCTGGATGCCACATCTATTGCGGAAAACAATAGCATTGACGATGTAATTGGGATATTCACTGTCACCGATGAAGATACTGGCGAAGATTATACCTACACTCTGATTGATAATGTTAGCTACCCAGACAATACTTCTTTCGATATAGAGGCTGGTGAGCTGCTGGCGGCTGAGTCATTTGACTATGAAACTCAAAACTCCTTCACCATTAACGTACAGGTGAGTGATGGGTCACTGACATATACAGAGGAATTCACCATTACAATTATCGACAACACCAACGAGACCCTGATTTGGAATGGTAGTAGCTGGATGAACGGAACTCCTGGTGCAGGATCAGATGACGTGATCATCAATGGCGATTACAATACGGCCGATAATGGGACAATTGATGTGAATAGTATCACCATCAATTCAGGGTTCACTTTCACAGTAGCTGCTGATGATCATCTGTATGTGGTGGATGACATTACCAACAATGGATCACTAATCATCGAATCTGGAGCCGATTTGATGTCTTTTGAAACGGGTTCGTTCACTGGAAATGACGTGATCATAAAGCGCAATACGCGCTATGCAGATGGACGCTACAGTTTTGTGGGAACTCCGGTTCAGCAAACGGCTAATGTGACCAACGCCACTCTAGGATCACATGTCTATTCTTATGACGAAAGCCAGTCATATGATCCAAACGATGGTTTAGACAGATGGGTAGCTATGAGTGGTGAACTCGTTCCGGGTGTCGGATATACCCAGGCGCTGCAACAAGAGATCACCTTCGAAGGTGTGCCTAATGTAGGTGATGTTAGCGTGATGGGAACCTATTCTGGAACATACAATGATGCCACCAACGAGGAAACAGAAGGTTGGGTATTCGTCTCAAATCCTTATGCAACCGCGATAGATGTAGCTGATTTTCTTGCGCCTAATACCAACATTGAAGGTGCGGTGTATATCTGGGATGACAATGGTTCGGACAATGGACGAGGCACCAATTCAGATTATATCATCGCTAATGGAACGGTTGCTACGAACACGACTGATGCTGGTGGCCATACCCGATACAATAGCAATCTTGGTTCAGCGCAAGGGTTCTTTGTGAAGCTCGCTGATGACTCAGATACAGAAGTATCATTTACTCCGGATATGAGAGTTACCGGTAGCAACTCAGATGATAATTTCTTCAGAACTGTGAGCACTCCCGCTTATGTTAGGGTAAACCTGACCAATGATGCAGGGCTCTTTAAACAGGCGATTGTTGGCCGAATAGGCGGTATAAGTGACGAGTCACTAGACAGAAGCTTTGATGCAAAAGTCTTTAGCTCGAGATCTGCAGATTTGATTTATACAATTAAGGCAGAGAATGCACTAGCGATTCAAGGAATCAGTTACGAGCGCGAAGCGGTTCAGTTGGCATTTAATGTTGCGGAGGCAGGCGTTTACACACTTGATCTTAATTCAGATAATGCACGGGGAGAGACATTCTATTTGAGAGATAACCTCACGGAGGCGGTGGTCAATTTGACGAACGAAAGCTATTCATTTAGTTCTTCGGCAGGCCAATTCGCGGATCGCTTTGAGTTATTATCTAATGCAAGAGTACTCGGATTGGATGAAAACAAGGTTCAGGTCTATGCTCATGAGCAAACGGTCTACATCAGCATGCCAGAAGGAGAAGAAAGAACCTTCCAGTTGTTGAGTCTTGGTGGCCAACAACTACTAACCCAAAAGCTTGACGGTTCAGCACAGATCCAAACGAATCTCCCACCTGGTATCTACATCGTCACCGACGGAGAGCAATCACATAAAGTCATTTTGAAGTAACATTAGACCATAGTCCGCAGCTTTTTAGTCCATAGATTGAAGCTGTGGACTGTGGACTTTCAACTACAAACTAAAGAATAAATACCATGAAAAATCTACTATATAAAGTCTTACTAGTTCTACCAGCACTGTTACTTGTATTGCCAGCCTTTGCACAGCCGAGTGCACCTCCAGCCACTCCGATAGACGGAGGCTTGAGCATCCTGCTGGCAGTAGGTGGAGCCTATGGCATCAAGAAACTGCGAGACCACAGGGAAAATCATTAACGCAGCTTGTTCCCTCTCCTCTTAGGAGCGGTCCGATGTTTCGGGGGCTAGGGTGAGGTTTTCAACCAGTCACCCTCACATGACAAAGACAGAAACCCAACATAATATGTCATGTTGGAGCCATCGACAGACGGAGGTGATTAACAGCCTAGGGCGTCCTGGATCGATGTGAATCGAATTCAGGAATTAAACCGGCTTCTCATAAGTCGGTTTTTTTATGAGTTTCCACAAATACGTCTATTTTAGTCATATGAAATTCACCCGACTATTTCCAGTTCCCAAAATTGCAAGTATTATTATACTGTTGATTGGTGTGCAACTAGTGAACGCACAAGATATCTCTGATTTTGAGCTCATAAATAAAGCTTATGCTGCTCAAAACCCTAATGAATCACTTAACCTTCTTCGACAAGTAGCGGGAGTTGATGCTTTAGCCGATACAGTCAGAAATAAATACTACCTCGCTTCTGGTATTGCACATGGACAGTTAGGCAACGGAGATTCGTCCATTTATTTTTTGAATAAATGTGTAGATGCAGCTGTCGCATCTAATGATGATTATAGCCTGATGAGGGCATACAACTCTATTGGTGTATTGACGCGGATACAAGGAGATCATGAGCGATCTTTGGACGCATTCCAACATGCAGAGAAAATCGCGCTGGAGAATGAAGGTGAATTACGTTTTGAGGAGGCTAAATCAGATATCATCGGAAACATCGGTGGAATATTTTATCAACTTAAGGATTACTTCTCTTCGTGGAGATATGCAAAAAAATCTCTTGACAATTCATTTCAGACTGGTGATACCGCCTCCATTGGGAATGGATATTTGATGTTGGCTATAGTGACCGAAGCGCTGGATTCTATTAAAGAAAGTATCACATACAATGAAAGAGCCCTTGCCTTTTTAGAAGTAGCTGATGACATTAATTCACTAGCATATGTTGAGAATAATCTTGGTGACCTCTATAAGAGTAAAAGAGATTATAATGAAGCGCTTATTCATTATTTGAAAGCAACTAATTATGCTGCCAAGCTAGGAGACGCTGAGACTCAGGCGCATACTAAACTTTCAGCTGGTGACTGTTATTTGCAAATGGGTCAATTGGCTAAAGCAAAGGATTATGCAGAAGATGGCTTAAGAATTGCAAAAGATGGACAGTATCCGATTCATTCTAAAAATGCACACAATTTGCTCTTCAACATTGCCAGAAAAAAAGGCAATTATAAAAGCGCATTGGAAGAAAAGTTATTGGCAACATCTATAAATGACTCTTTAAATGCAGCAGAAGCTCGTGAGCGATTGGCCGAAGTGGAAGCAAAATATGAGTCTGAAAAAAAGCAACAACAAATAGAACTGTTAACTACCCAAAATGAACTTGCAGCTATTAGTCTTGAAAAAAAGAGTAGAGAGCAACTGGCAGTAATCATTGGGGCTTTTGTACTCTTAGTTATCGGTGTTGCCATTACTTATTTTATCATCTATCAAGCGCGTCTAAAGGAGAAGTTACTTACAGAAGAAATGGATAATCTGAGGCTCAGAATTACGTCGATGATAGAGCAAACTCCGGAAGCTCCAGAGATTGATTTGGAGGAGTTAAACAGTCGTTTGGTTACACCACTTACCGATCGGGAATTTGAGGTTTTCCAATTGGCTATATCCCAACACTCCAATAGTGAAATTGCCGATAAAGTGTTCCTTTCGGTCAACACAGTGAAGTTTCATTTGAAGAAAGTCTATGAAAAATTGGGTGTTGCCAACAGAAAAGAGGCACTGCATTTTGCAGTTAAGTCATAAATTTCAAATAGCTAATTATCTGGAAGTCAATATATTAATTATGACTACCCACCTGGGTAGGTGCACAACTACCCTATTTGGATAGCCGATACAATTGGAGCTCTCCCCAATTTCACAGCATAATAACGCTCTAAAAAATTTATGCTATGAATCATTATTTAAAATTAAAAACGCCAGTACCGCTGTATAGTAAGCTGGTGTTTCAAAGTCAATTTTACCAGTGCTTTTTAATGAGAGCCGCTTCTCTAAAAGTTGCCGCTTCAGAATCCAGCTTTAAAAGCTACTTGTTCTCATTTTTAATCATGTTGTTCACCGTTGGCTCTGCAAACGCGCAATTAGCTGGAACATATAGCATTGGAAGCGGTGGAGATTACACTACATTAAAATCAGCTTTTGATGACATAAATGCAAATGGGATCGCCGCCAATGTTACTCTGGAAATAGAGGATGGACACAGCGAAGATGATAGGTTTACACTGTTTAATTATGCTGGTAAGTCAAGTTTTGACTTACTAATTCGCCCTGAAGCAGGAGCCACAAGTGTACTATTAGAAAACACAGCATCTCGAGATGTGCTCGAACTAAGTCAAGTGGATAATCTGACTGTGGATGGACGGGCAGGCAGTGTAGGTGATCCTGTCATGACTATTCGTAAAATCGAGGGCTCTTTTGGTAGAACCCCGATAGAGTTCACGGTTCTTGCTGGAGCCACTGCCAAAGTGACAAACTGTATCCTTGAATACACAGGGTTTGGTGTTCAGGTAAATGGATCGGGTAATGTAGCTATTGAAAATAACCATTTAGTGCTAAACAGTGGTGCATCTTATTATGTTCGGGGGATTCAGCTTCAGGGTTTTACAGGAAATGCTAATATCGATGGTAACTATTTTGAAGGATCGGAAGCACCTGGAATTCTAGACTATGCAGGAATCTACACGAGTACTCCACAAGTTACCTATACAGCGTCCAACAACGTAATGACTATGATAACCAGTGAAACCATCAATGCGGGATCAGCTAAGGGATATATAGCTTTCGAATCATATGATGTAGGGGACGTTAATATTTTTCACAACACCATAATTGTATCAGAAGGTAGTACAGATCCGATAGGTGCCTGGATGGTAGATGCCAATCCTACGGGTAATATGAATGTCAAAAACAATATTTTTGAACTCAACTCAACAAGCACTACAGAACATGGGTTTATCAAACACATCACTACCAAGGGTGGTACAGTTGAGTACTTTGCAAACAACAATGTTACATCTACAAGTAGTAGTCCCAATTATGCATTTTATCAGCCCGGACAAACCGGTACCGAAGGAGAAAATCCAGATGATTTTCCTGCGATTTTTCAAAAGCTAACATCCGAAACTATCGAGTTTTCAGACGCAGCGAACGATGACTATTCCTTAGCTGGCGCGTCGTTAACAGCTGCCAGTGTAAGAAGTCCAATCGTTACTTCTGTTACCACCGATTTTAATGGGGATTCCCGTGATGGAACCGTCCCGACAAAGGGAGCTTTTGAAGTTCCGGTTCCGGTTACTTCCACAGAGATGTATGATTTTGAAGTGCCTGGATTTGATGTTACTGTGATTTCCTCAGTCGGAATTATCAATATTGTAACGGAAAATCCTTTGGCGGACCTTACCTACACACCGAGCTTTGTCTTGGCTTCTGGAGCGACCTCTGCATTATATACGGGAGAGAATTTTCCTACAGGTACAGCATTCAATGTGGCTGATGATGCTCCAGATGCAACTAATGAAATGTTTCTAATAGTAACAGCACCTGATGGAACTACTACTCAGAGCTGGAGAGTAAGGATGACAAGCACCAACCCAATAGTTGGAGGAACCTATTCTGTTGGTACTGGAGGAGATTACGAAACTCTTGAAAAAGCGATGAAATCGCTTAGATCTTTCGGAATGGACGGAGATGTCATTTTTGAATTAAAAGATGGTTACGATGGAGAGGGTCTTACCGCCATAAACAGCTTACAGCAAGTCAAAGGATTGAAGTCGCCAGACTTTCATGAACTTACTATTCGTCCCGAATCAAGTGCAACGTCGGTGGTTTTTGACCTGTTTGCACAAATTGTGAACTCGCAAAACCTTACCATAGATGGTCGCGCAGGAGGAGTGGGGGAATCAGTAATGGAAATAAATAGAGAACTGACTGTGAAGCCTTATTTTTCAGAATCCCTATCATCCATAAATCACCCAACAACACTTCAATATGTAACTTTTGGTGAAGGAAGTACAACCAAAATTCTGGTTAACCAGACTTTTTCTACTAAAGGAGACATGGTAATTGATCATTGTATTTTCGATGATAATTTGGCCGACGTGGATGCTACCCAATACATCCAGGTAGATGGCGTTAGAAATCTGACCATTTCTAACAATCGTTTTTTCAATATCCGCACGTCCGATTCAAGTCCTGCAGTTACTTCAGCTATAGATCTAATATCAGATGAAGCAGAATCTGTAAATATTTATAACAATGCCATTACGATGAATGCTCGTGGAACTGGTTCATTTTATGGAGTTCACGCCCAGACGGCCTTCACAGGTGATTTATCTATAACACACAATACCATTCATTTTTTCCGGGGAGCATATGGCTCCACTGGTCAGCTATCCGGAATTGTGGTAGAAGGTGATCCGTCCTCACTAGCGATCCAAAACAATATCATTTCTAATGAAGGCTCAGAGTTCTCAACAAGGACTGGTATGTATTGGCTGAACGGGACAGGCACTCGTACCATCCAGTACAACAATGTTTCTGGTCTCGCTCCATTAAACTATACAGATGGTGATAATGTAAATGCGACTGAAGCTGCATTTCTGGCATTTGAGCAAAACTCAACAGCCGTTTCCATGACTTTCGCGGATGAAGACAATGGAGACCTTTCACAGACTTCAGATCTATTAGATGATGCTGATCTCAGAACAGATCTGGATGTAGACATTACAACTGACATACTTGGTGTAACACGGAGATCAAATGATCTTAGAGGCAAAGGCGCCTATGAAATCTTAAATACTGATGCAAGTATCACCGGGTTTTCATTTGAAGGTGGTTCAAACTTTAATGCTGATACACCTGGTGCAAAAATCACAATGGAGGCTTCAATTGATGTGAATCTGGCTCAGATTACCCCTGAGATCACGCTTCCTCTAGGTGCAACTATTGATCCTGCGAGTAACGTGGAAAGAGACTTTACCAATGATGTGCTCTACACAGTTACTTCAGAATCGGGGGTGGATAAGGTCTGGACTGTGTCAGTTGATCAGAGTCTTGGCGGTACCTACACCGTCGGTGCTGGTGGAGACTTTGAAACATTGGCGGATTTCATAAACACCGTTGATGTATCTGGGATGAAGAACAGTGTGATTATTCAAATACTTGATGGACATACCGAAACAGGAGACTTTGTATTTGACAATCTTGAAGAGCATTTGGTTATTCGTCCTGAATCGGATGTGTCCACGGCTACTTTCAGTGGTTCATTTTTAATTGATAATTCCCGCGTCAGCTTTTTGGGAGAAGATGAGGAAAACAGCCAGCAAATAACAATCAATGGAACGACTCAAAATGCCGCAATAAGGCTTATTGGCACCAGAGAAGGTTCACGGTTTACTAACCTCAATATCAACTATGAAGGTCAGTATGGAATCAATCTGAATGGAGATGGAATTGATGTTGAAGTCATCTATTGTACTTTTAATCACACCGCATCTTCTTTCCTTTCTTCTGCTGTTGGCGTGACAGGGGGTGTATCAATGGATGAAATACTCGTAGCTAACTCCAAGTTTTTAAGCTTCAATGGAAATGGCAGTAGAGCGGTAGAAGTGTACAATACAGCTTATGTCTATAACAATGTTATTTTCATGGACACTCCGGGAGCACAAAGTATGATTGGTATTAAGGTGGTTGATGGCGCGGGAGAAGTAGTGATTGATCAAAATACCATTTACATCACTGGTGGTTCGTCAGATGAGATTTCAGGAAATGTCGGTATTTCTGCAAAAAGCACTGCATCAGATCGCTTCGAAATTGTCAATAACATCATAAGTATCGATAGGCTGACAAATGATCTAGGTTCTACTCTGGGTATTCAATCAATAACTACCGAAAATACAGGTGCGGTGAGTTTTACTGTTGACTATAATCAGATAGACGATTACAGTTCTTTGATTGATAACTGGATATTTGGAATTGATAATACTACAGAATTGGATATTTCCGATTTCGCCAACAGTACAAGTAGTATCACTGAGTTTACAGACTCTGATAATGGTGATTTGACATTATCTGGTAGTTCCTTGACAAATGATGACTTGAGAAGTGATTTTATTCCTGCGAGTATTCCGTTTGCTGAAGGAGGAACAAGCATTGATTATGACCACAATGAAGTTGAGAGAAATGCACTTTATCCTTCCAAAGGTGCTTTTGAATATGATAATGAGCTAGCCAATATTATTGCCTTTTCTGTACCAGACCAACTCACCGAATCAACAATTGATTACTCGAACAAGACAATATTCTTGTTTTTAACTGAGGGTTCAAGCGCTGTACAGACTCCAATGATTGTTACTTCATTTGGAGCCAGTGTTAATCCGGTATCGAACGCTTCTCAGGACTTTTCTTCTCCGGTGGATTATTCAGTTACTTCAGAGTCTGGTTCAGACATTACCTGGACCGTAAGTGTACAAGACTCCCCAATTATTTGGGATGGCACGGATTGGAGCAATACCACTGGCCCTACAGATGCAGATGATGTCGTTATCGACGGGAATTACACATTCTTTAGTAATGGTAGTTTCGAATGTGAAGACCTGGTAGTTACCTCAGATGGGGAAATCTTTGTAAATTCAGCAGGGACTTTAGAAGTCAATGGAGATATTGACAATGATGGATTGATCAGGATTTTGAGCGGCTCTTCGCTCATTACTTATGAAAGCAATACGGTGACAGGTAACCCAATTGAGATTAGAAGAGAAACCCGATATGCAGATGGTAAATACAGTTTTGTCAGTACACCTGTGGAGCAGAATTCTTCTGTCACGGGTTCAGACCTTGGGGCACATGTTTACAAATACGACGAGTCTGCCTCTTCCGATCCAAATGCGCTAAGTCGCTGGGTGGATGCCTCCTCAGAGGAGTTAGTTCCGGGCAGAGGGTATACACAGGCCAACAAGCAACTGCTGTTATTTGAAGGGACACCCAATAGCGGCACCATCAACTACACTGCTTCTGCTACAAATGATGGCTACCACATGGTAGGAAATCCATATCCAGCAGCCATTGATGTAGATGCATTCATAGATGCCAACGCTACAACCACCGAAACCATTTACATCTGGGATGACAATGGTTCTGATACGGGAAGAGGTTCTAACAGCGACTATATCGTGGCTACCAAATCAGGAGCTACTGACAATGGCGATCCGGATTTAAGCCGTTGGAACGGTCACATTGGGTCCATGCAAGGCTTCTTCATCCAAATGGATGGATCGGCAGGTACAGTGACTTTTACAGAAGACATGCGTGTGAGTGGCAATAATGCAGATG
>JAMWZA010000035.1 GCA_024305105.1 Marinoscillum sp. | reverse complement strand
AAAAAGCTCACGGTAAATTGTTCAATAGGCTTTTGAATTCGTCATCAAACTGACAATCCATTTTGGCCAATTTTCGTTTCACGACTCTGGCATAGATCAGTTGCATAGCAATCTTGGATAAGGTACTCAAACTTGATCGCTGATCCATGCTTAATTTACGTGGCTCACCATCGATCACACATACAGTACCAATCGGCAGGCCTTTATCTGTTACAATGGGCATGCCTGCATAAAACCGTAATTTTGGGTCTTGCATGACTAAAGGATTGTTCCTAAACCGTTCATCTTCTAATGTATTGGGAACCTCCATTAATTCGTTGGGCGTATTGATTGCGTGTGAACAAAAACTAACGTCTCTAGGTGTCTCCAATACACTGAGGCCATACCTCGATTTCATCCATTGGACATCTGCTTCTATTAACGTAATTAAGGAAATGGGCGTATCACAAATCGTAGCAGCAAGTCTTGTTATATCATCAAAGACCTGTTCAGGTTGTCGATCGAGCCCAAGCTCCTCAAGAGCTTTAAGCCTATCACTTTCGGTATACATACTATGTCTATTATAATTTGGCTGGTTGGCTTGTCTAAACTACACATAATCAGAAGCATCACCAACCACATTATTTCATCATAACGATGGCCTTTTGCAAAGCGACGCTGTTTGGGTAAGTTATTTTCTGACCCTCATCATTTTTGATAACGATTGAGAACATATTCAGATCAAAAACAATTCCTTCGATGGAGTTATCTCCGTCAACAATTCGTATTCGGTCGCCAATTCTATAAGGGAAGTAGAAAAATAGAATAATCGCTGAAGTGATATTGCTAAGAATGGACCATGAAGCGAACAATCCAACACCCGCCACTGTAAAAAATGATAAAAAGTAAACAGACAGTCCCTCAAATGAAATGTCCCATGTGATTCCTAGCACAAGCAGAATAAACGCTAATAATACAAACCTGAAATACTTAATCGTGTAAACAACTCTGGGTAAAGCAATTTCATTTTTCCTTCCGAATCGCCTGATGACCTTATCCGTAAGCTTAGTGATCACAATGTAAATCACCACCAACACCAAAGTAATCGACAGCTGAATGGTTAAACTATCCGCTGATTTTAAAAATTCAATTATAAACATCAATCAAGTTTTGAATGCAAATCTAGAGGTAGCACTGATCATATTACAAAAAGAGAACAAGATATCTCAGAATAAACATTCAGATCAGAATTATCTTATTTTTGACCTATTCAGAATGCGAAGGTCAATTTCAGCACGTGTCAACTATCACCTTTGAAAAGGTACTGTTTATTTAAAAGAACCCATAAGCGGGTGGTTTCATCTCATTTATGCGGATGTATAGATTTGCTTTGGCTCTGTGATTTGTCAAGTGATCCTGTACAAATAGTATGGCCACATAGCGCTTCATCATTTTACCACTAAAAACTCGTACTTCTTCTTGAGACGCTTCTTCAGTCATGTTGAAAATGATTTCGGTCGCTTTCAGAATATTGTCTTGTAAATATGCCACTACATCAGCCTTTGACTTGTTGGCAAAATCCGGTTCATTGAACTCAGGCTTAGTTTCACTCGTGAAATAAGTCGTCAAAAAACTAACGGTAAACCCGATATGAACTATCTGCTCGCGAAACGTCATGCTCGAATCATTGGGCTTATAATCGTACAATTCCTCTGGCATTGCCTGAGCTACTTCCACCGCATTATTGGTGGATGTCGTCCATACTGGTAAAAAATCACGGGCAAATTCAGATTTTGGATTGTCCTGAGCAATAGCTTGAGAAGCAACTATTAAGGCAAATGCAATAAACCAATGTTTCATTTTTTCCATGCGGTTGGATTTAACCACAAATTATACATTCAGCATAATTTGCCCAACTAATGGAAAAATACTTCACATATCTGACTTTACAAACTGAAGTAAAAAGGGCCGAAGAGTAGCTCCGGCCCATTTCTAGTACTTAAGACTTCTACTCAACCTGAATTTCATCCAGATTGATGAATTCTATTTGATGGTCATCAGAAAGTGTTATTCCAATGACGGCATCTTTGAAAATCTTTCCTGCCAGAATGTCTTTAGACAATTCATTGAGTATCTGTCGCTGCAGCACGCGTTTCAAAGGTCTGGCACCGTACTGCGGGTCAAAGCCTATTGCCCCCAAATAGTCCAGCACCTTATTGTCAGCTTCAATTTTAATTCCATTTTCTGCCAACCGCTTCTGAATTACCTTAAATTGGATACCAGCAATCTTTCTAAGATCGGTTCTACTCAAAGGACGGAACATAATGGTCTCATCCACACGATTCAAAAACTCTGGCCTTACAGATCTTTTAAGAAGCTCAAAAACCTCTTTTCTAGTTTCCTCCACAAGTTCATCCGCATTGGTATCATTGAGTGCTTCAAATCGTTCCTGAATCAACCCTGACCCAATATTAGTGGTCATGATAATAATGGTATTCTTAAAATTCGCAACACGGCCTTTGTTATCCGTCAACCGACCATCGTCAAGAACCTGCAAGAGAATATTAAACACATCGGGATGTGCCTTCTCTATTTCATCTAACAGCACGACACTATATGGCTTCCTCCTCACAGATTCTGTAAGCTGGCCTCCTTCATCATAGCCTACATATCCCGGAGGTGCTCCGATTAGTCTACTCACCGCGTGTCGTTCCTGATATTCCGACATATCAATGCGTACCATGGAATTTTCATCGTTGAACAGATACTCGGCCAGCGCTTTAGCCAACTCCGTTTTACCTACTCCAGTGGTGCCAAGAAATATAAAAGACCCGATTGGTCTATTCGGATCGTGAAGACCTGCTCTACTTCTACGAACCGCGTCAGAAACAGCCGAAATGGCTTCTTCCTGACCTGCCACTCTTCGTCCCAATTCCTCTTCGAGAGTTAAGAGTTTTTCACGTTCGCTTTGAAGCATTTTGGATACCGGAATCCCCGTCCACTTGGCTACCACCTCAGCGATATCTTCGCTATCAACTTCCTCTTTTAACAGCGATGATTCTCCCTGCATTTCATGAAGTTGCTGCTTGAATTCCTCCAAACGTTTCTCTGCCTCTGTGATTTTACCGTACCTGATTTCAGCTACCAAACCAAAATCCCCAGACCGCTCAGCTTGCTCAGCCTCATGCTTAAACTTCTCTATGTTTTCCTTTTCTTGTCTTAGGCCTTGGATGACCGCTTTCTCATTTTCCCATTTGGCCTTGAGCTCATTTCGCTTGCCAGTTAGATCTGCAATCTCTTTACTTAACTCACTCTCCTTTTGCTTGTCTTTCTCACGCCGGATGGCCTCTCGTTCGATTTCCAACTGCATGATTTTGCGGTTCAATTCATCCAGCTCCTCTGGAAGAGAGTCTATTTCTATCCGCAGCTTGGAAGCCGCTTCATCCATTAAATCAATAGCCTTATCCGGCAAAAAGCGGTCAGAAATGTATCGGCTGGATAATTCTACTGCGGCAATCACTGCATCATCTTTTACTCGCACCCCATGGTGCACTTCGTATTTGTCCTTGATCCCTCGAAGTATAGAAATGGCATCAACAACTGAAGGCTCATCGATGAGCACACCCTGAAACCTGCGTTCCAGTGCCTTGTCTTTTTCGATGTATTTCTGATATTCCTTAAGAGTAGTTGCTCCTATAGCATGTAGTTCACCCCTCGCCAATGCTGGCTTGAGTAAGTTAGCTGCATCCATCGCACCTTCACCGCCGCCTCCTGCGCCGATTAGCGTATGAATCTCATCTATGAAGAGAATAATCTCCCCATCACTATCGGTTACCTCCTTGATGACCGCCTTGAGTCGTTCCTCAAATTCGCCTTTGTATTTTGCTCCTGCAACGAGCAGTCCCATATCCAGAGATATGAGTGTTTTAGATTTAAGGTTTTCTGGTACGTCACCATCCACAATCCGCTGAGCCAGTCCTTCGACAATGGCCGTTTTACCAACACCCGGTTCACCTAATAAAATGGGATTGTTTTTAGTTCTTCTTGCCAGTATCTGAAGTACGCGTCGAATCTCTTCATCGCGCCCAATTACCGGATCAATTTTACCCTTCTTTGCTAAGTCATTTAGGTTGTTAGAGTACCTATCCAAACTTCGATACTTCGATTCTGCATTCTGGTCGGTTACTTTTTCTCCACCCCTCAGTTCCTTGATCCCTTGAATCAACCCTTTTTGATCAAATCCTGCATCTTTTAGTATTTGCGAGGTTTTATCCTTACCTGCCAATAACCCCAAAATGATATGCTCAACCGCAACAAACTCATCACCAAACTCTTTAAGGTACGTCTCTGCCTTTTGCAGTGCCTGATGTGAATCAGAAGAAAGATAAGGTTGTCCACCACTCACCTTAGGATACGTAGCTATCAACTCCTTGAGCTTCGAATCAATACCTTCCTTGGATACGCTTAGTTTTTTCAGCAGAAAGGAAATCAGATTTTGATCTGACTGCAGAATAGCTTGCATCAAATGACCAGTTTCAATGACCTGCTGGCTATTTCCACTGGCTATTTCAGTTGCCTTTTGTAAAGCCTCCTGAGATTTTATGGTATAGTTATTAAAATTCATGATCGTCAATCGGTTTATGTTTCGACTAACCAGAGCTTCAAATGACGAGCCAACACCATAAACAAGACAAAAAGTCCGAATCAGAAGATTGAAGGGGTGTTTTCAGGTCAAAATGACCGAAATGCCGCATTACTTGCAAAGTAATTAACTGATGCTACTCTACCCGCATGATGAATGCCAGTTGATAATAAAGAGGACGACTATCCACTGAAGTAACAACATCCAATTCTTCTACACCTTCATTGTAACATTCTTCCTTTGTCATATAGTAATCTGGGTTAGATCTGGAAGAACAGTTTCTAGTAGTGCTAACTCCACATGTAGGCTCTATGTGATCGGCTGCATAATACTGTGCTGCCTGTAAACACGATGTTGCTGCAATGTCTGAAAATGAAATATAAGAGCCACTTTCAGTACATGACCCAGTGATTAGTGCTTCCCCTGAATACAATTGAGCAATTGTAGAACACCCAGCACTTTCGTCAATTATATATTCCTCAAGCCGTTGATAACTTATATTTTATGTCGATAAGGTATTAGAGCCACCACCTGCGCCTCCTTCACTTCCAGCCACTATGAAGCGCCCCAATAGATTCGGGGTAACATAACCATTGGAAGTTTGCCCATTACAAAGTACATATCCAGAGGGCTCCGTTCCACTTGCTCCTGACCACATAATTATCCCCCCTAAAGGCACCACCCCCAGGCCATTCAGTTTGTTTGCAGAGACATCTCCTGTTGCCTTGATATTCCCATTAACATCCAAAGCTTCGGCAGGGGTTGAAGAGGTCCTAATCCCAACATTGAAAGCAGTGCTAATGTAATCAACCGCATCACTATCCGTTACCTCGTCTGTCACCCATGGAGTGATAAAATTCCACCTATTATTCTTGAAATAAACAAGGTTATGTGAGGTGCTGTCAAACATGATCAAACCATCTTCAGAGGTTGATTTAATTCCATCTAAATAAGCGGGCGCGGTGTTTGGAAAAAGAACACCTTTATTGTTGCTTGATGAATAAACATGTAGTATGCTGGAGTTGTGTGGGGTTTTGGTACCAATACCAACTCCATCTTGAGCAAATACTGGACTAAAAATTATCAAGACAACAAGACAAATACAACCCTTGATCATGATCAATTAAATTTAAGTTTCCATAAAAACACCATACATCCTCTTCCAGTTTACTATATTAGCAAGAAACGGTTTTATTAACATTGACAAATTTTCTATCCCATTACTCTACCCGCATGATGAAGGCAATGGTATAGAGCTCAGCAGCCAACCTACAAGCCTCATTATTTAAATAGTAATTAGGATTAGGTGTAGATGTGCAATTGGTTAATTCATACGCATCACATGCAATGACAGCTCTTCGAACAACTACGTCAGTTATGAGTAATACATCATTTAAAATATGATCACAACTATCCATTGGCAGAGAATATGTGAAACTCATGCCAACATTATCCTCCATACCAGTACAAATTAATAATGGCTCTCCAGGAGCTGGAGGTGGTGGGAATCCACCTGGAGGTTCCGCAATAGTAATCGTTCCTGACCACAGAAATTCATGCTCTGAGCATTCCGCCCCACCAACCTGATAATTAGAGTTGAGTGTATCGGTAACAACGACTCTCATGTCCAAATTACCCGGAGTAGATCCACCCATCACAAAGCGTTCAGACAGATCCGGTGTCTTAAAGCTGTTTACAGTTTGACCATCACACAACGCATATCCATCAGGAATGTCATTAGAACTGCCACTCCACATCATAATTCCCCCTAAAGGAACAGTCCCGAAGCTATTTTCCTCTACCATTCGTTTCCAGGATACGCTCACAGTGTCATAATAAAAAAAGGCTTGAAACTCCGTATCGTAGACCATAAGGCCTCCTGAAGATGGGGTCATTGATGTTCTATCCGAAGTAGTCAAACGTGGTAACAGAACACCCTTATCAGTAGACTTAACTTCCAGTACGGCATCAGAACTGACATTTTGTGTTCCTATACCTATACCATCCTGAGCTAAAGTTATAAATGCAGATAAAAGTGTTGCCATAAGGGCAAACAACTTAATTAAATTAATCATTGTGGTTAGGTTTTTTAAGTCATTCAAAGCATACAAAACAACTGTACCCGCTATTAATGAATGAATTACAAAAAAGACACAATATCTGGAAAAATGAAAAGCAATACCAAAAATAAAATTTGAATGATCACAAATGGAATCACACCTTGATATAAATGCATCGTTTTAACCTCTGGGGGTGTTACTCCTTTTAAGTAAAATAGTGCAAAGCCGAAAGGTGGTGTCAAAAAAGAGGTTTGTAAGTTGATGGCCAACAAAATACCTACCCAGATCAGGTCCATCCCCATAGCTACCATAATGGGAGCCACCACTGGCACGATGATAAAAACAATCTCAATAAAATCAATGAAAAACCCAGCAACGAACACCAGTAGCATCACCATTAATAAGAAAGCTGTTGGACTGAGTTCGGCATTGTCAATCATACTTAAAAACAACTTATCCCCCTCCAACCCTCTAAAGACCAATGAAAAAGCCGTAGCTCCTACCAAAATCATAAATACCATCGAGGTTAGCAAAGTCGTTTCCTTCATCACCTCTTTGAGCATGGATAGGTTGAAATTTCGGTCTATTATGGTCAAAACCATCGCGCCAAAAGCACCAACTCCAGCCGCTTCTGTTGGTGATGCGATACCTGCAAAAATGGAGCCTAAAACGGCTAGTATCAGTAAGAAGGGCGATACAAATGAATTTATAATTTCTTTAGAAACTCCTTTCGCTTTAAACACATCTATTTCAGCTTTAGGCATCGCTGGCGCTCTGTCGGGGAAAACCTGTGCATAGACAATAATGTATAACAGATAACAGCCCACCAGACCTAATCCTGGCACTATCGCAGCTATGAATAGGTCTCCTACCGAGACATTCAAGACACTCCCCAAAAGTACAAGTACTACGGAAGGAGGTATTATTTGCCCCAATGTACCAGATGAAGCAATTACCCCGGTACTTAGCCTTGGCCCATAGCCTCTCTTCAACATCGTGGGCAAAGAAATTAATCCCATGGTAACGACTGTCGCTCCCACTATCCCTGTGGAAGCCGCCAGCATCGCCCCGACCACCACTACCGCTATGGCCAGCCCACCTCGGAATTTGCCAAACATCAACGCCATGGTTTCAAGTAGTCGCTCGGCAATTCCCGACTTCTCTAACATGATCCCCATGAAAATGAACAGTGGTACTGCTAGCAACACAAAATTCTGCATGGTGCCATATACCCGCAATGACAGGAGGTAGAAAAAATCAACATCAAAGACGAAAATTCCCACAATCACAGAAAGACCTCCCAATGTAAATGCTACTGGAAAACCCAAAAGAATAAGTATAAAAACAGATGCAAACAGAATAATCGGTAAGTATTCCATCATGATTTCCTACCGTTTACAATAGTGGTGAAGGACTTTAATATTTCTGCCAATCCCTGCATGCCCAGTAGTAAAAATCCCAGAGGAATTGATGCTTTGATAATAAACCGTGCAGGCAAACCTCCTGGATCCGGACTGGTTCCTCCCAGTTTGTAAGCATTGTAGGCAAATTGTACCCCCTCACTAACTCCGATATAGCATAGAGGAATTAATAAAATCAAACATCCTAAGCCGTTAATCCATGCCTTGGTTAACGGAGAAAAGTGTGTATAAAACACATCCACTCTCACATGTCGATCTTGCTGAAAAGTCCATCCTGCAGACAATAGAAAGATAGCCGCAAACAGATGCCACTCCAGTTCAAAAGAAGCCGCTGAGGTTGTGGAAAAAACGTACCTCATAAATACATCAAAAATAATTATCACAACCAGTCCAAAAGTCAACCAGCTTGTAGCCTTGCCAATGACACAGTTTATCCGATCTATTTCTGTTGCAATATTTTTCATAGAAGAGTAGGGTGCTAAACTATCAAATTGTTACCCAATAGTAAAATACCTTGACTTTTGTGATCGAATATTTCTAGAAACGTTAAGATGACGGTAGAAAAAATGGTAATTAAAGTTTTTGTCCAATATACTTGCGCCAATGCGGAAATACCACCTACTAATTCTTTGCTTATTGTTACTAGGAAGTCTTTCATTAAAGGCTCAGTATATGCTGGAAAGCTCCCAGATCTTAGCCGATTCTCGGTCGTGGTATGATACCAAAAACGGACTGAATAACTCAGGTATTCTGAATGGTGAGTACCTGGAAGTAAAAAGAATCTCCACTGCATCACATCAATTTTTTGTTAGTGAAGAATGGTATCCGGGTCAGATTTACTATCGCGGACAATTATTTGATAGCATTTACATGACTTACGATATTGATCAGGACGTTTTACTCATTCGGCACCCGACTTCTTTTATCTATCACAATCAGGCCATCAAAATTATTCAATCTCAGGTGAAGTCTTTTGAACTTAGAGGAAGTCTTTTCGAATACATCAATGAGTCGGTAGGAAATAAAGCGCCTGGATTTTATGAAATCTTAAGTAGAGGTGATAAAGTTTCTCTGATTGCCAAGAGGCATAAAAAAACAGTCATAGAGCGAACCATAGAATTTGAAGTAGACGATTTCTATTATTTCAACTACGAAGACACCTATCATCGGATCAAAAGAAAGGAATCTATCCTCAAGGTATTTAAAAGTAAAAAATCAGACATTAAATCATTCATCTCGAAGCGCAATCTTAAAATCTCCCCTGGCAACGATGCTGATATCATTGAACTAATGTCCTATATAGACCAGCAAATTACAGATCAGCCAGAATGAAATACTCGATAACTCTTCTATTATTCTCTATTTCTTTAGGCCTAATTGCTCAGTCTGGGATCGTAATTTCAGAATCATACGTCGATCAGCCAGTTGATGAGGTCTTTCAGGATATCTCTGAAAAACATACACTCCAATTCTATTATGAGCGTGGCTGGATTGACTCCCTGAAAGTAACGAAGCCTCTTACCGGACAAACACTTGAGTCTGCTTTAGATGATTTATTTGAAGGCACCACCCTCAATTACTATCAAGATGATAACAAACTCATTTTGCTCAATAATGTAGTCATCATCGAAGAGCCGGGCTTCATGGAGGTGTTCGCTAAAGAGCGAGCTTCTGACGAAGTATCTACCAAAGGACTGGTTTTTTCCCGCGAATACTCCGCACAGAGCAGTGACAAAAGCGATTTGGAGAATTACGTTTTTGAGATTGGTAACAGAACCCAGACCAGTAACTCTGGTAAGGCAACACTTGCTGGCTATGTTACAGATGAAGAAACTGGTGAGTCCATAGAAGGTGCATTTGTGTTTGTACAAAACCCAATGATCGGAACGACCTCTGATGGTGATGGATTCTATTCCCTGTCACTTCCACATGGCAAGCATAAAATCTATATTCAGTTTAGCGGAATGAAAACGACATTCAGAAATGTCATTTTGTTTTCCAATGGTAAGCTGGATATCTCTATGGATGTAGATGTCATTGCACTTCAAGAAGTGACCGTATCGGCAGATCGAGATGAAAACATTAACAACATACAGATGGGTGTAAGCAAAATCAGTACAGAAGAAGTAAAAACAGTTCCTATCGTACTTGGGGAAAACGATATTTTGAAAATAGCGACAACAAAAGCTGGTGTCCAAAATGTGGGCGAAGGAGCTTCAGGATTCAACGTCCGTGGTGGTAAAACAGATCAAAATCTGGTACTGTTTGGTGGAGCGCCTGTTTACAACACCAGTCACTTTTTTGGTTTCTTTTCTGTGTTTAACTCAGACGCTATTCGCAATATGGAAGTTTATAAAAGTGGTATTCCTGCGAAGTATGGCGGAAGACTTTCTTCTGTATTCGATATCAGCAGCAAAGAACCCGATAAAACCACGTTTCATGGAGAAGGAGGTATCAGCCCAATCACTTCAAAACTTACTTTGGAAATACCAATAATCAAAGAAAAGACGAGCCTGCTACTTTCAGGTAGAACTACCTATTCAAACTGGGTTCTAAAAAGAGCCAAGAGTGCAAATTTTAGTGAAAACGAAGTGTCATTCTACGATATCATTGCTAAAGTGGACCATCAAATTAATGAGAAGAATGACCTCACATTCTCTACCTACATGAGTAGTGATGACTTCCGGTTATCGTCGGATACTTTATTCTCCTTTTCAAATTTTGGATACAAAAACTTCAATTCCAGCATCAAATGGGATCATGATTTCTCCACCTCACTGGTTGGCTCCCTGTCGAGTACATTTACTCGTTACAGCTACGCCATTACCTATGATGAGTCCATCCCTAATGGATTCGAGCAAGACTTTGACTTGACTGAAGGGTCAATAGCTGCTGACCTCAACTACTATCCTTCTGAAGTGCTTACGCTCAATGCAGGCATGAGCAGTAAGCTATACAATGTAAACCCAGGAAGTAAAACACCACTTACATCCGAATCAATTGTCAAGTCAGATGAGCTAAGCCATGAAAAAGGATTGGAAACGTCTCTTTATGCTTCCTCTCAATACAATCTGAATGAAGATTTACAGCTATATGCTGGTTTACGTTATGTCGTCTTCAATGCACTTGGACCCAAAGATGTCTATCAATATCTTTCTGGAAGTCCCAAGAATGGAGAGACGATTAATGATTCAATCAACTTTACAAATGGAGCCGTAATCAAAACCTACCATGGTCCTGAATGGAGATTTTCAGCAAGATATACGCTAAATTCTACCAGCTCTGTAAAAGCGGGCATCAGCCGTACAAGACAGTACATTCATAGCTTGTCTAACTCCGCATCGCTATCCCCCACAGATACGTGGAGGTTATCAGGATATCACCTCATGCCACAGTCGGCAGATCAGGTTTCTCTCGGATACTTTAAAAACCTCTTCAGAAATACAATAGAAGTCTCCGTGGAGGGCTATTACAAGTGGATGGATAATCTGGTAGATTTCAAAACTGGAGCTGATTTTCTGCTGAATGAAAACATTGAACGTGTGGCACTTCAGGGGCCTGGCAAGTCCTATGGTTTAGAATTCTCTTTGAACAAATCCGGCCGATTAAATGGTTGGATAAATTACGCCTATGCACGAACGTTCATAAAACTGGATGGCACTGCGGCAGAAGAAACGGTTAATGAAGGCCAGTACTTCCCTACAGCCTACGACAAGCCGCATACCATTAATCTGGTTGCTAATTACAAGCTGACAAGACGGTTGAGTTTTTCGATCAACAGCACTTACAATACAGGACGACCCGTCACTGTTCCTGTAGCAGGATTCAATTTCATGGGGTCTCAAAACATTAATTTTTCAGATAGAAACTCATTTAGGATCCCTGATTATTTCCGAATAGATCTGGGAATAAATCTGGAAGGAAATCACAAAATCGAAAAACTCTCACATTCTTTTTGGTCACTATCCATTTACAACCTTACCGGAAGAGATAATCCATTTTCTGTCTTCTTTGATGTAAAAGATGGTGAGATCAAGGGTTCCCAACTGATCGTTTTTGGAGATCCTGTCCCAACGCTTAGCTATAACTTCAAATTCTGATGCGACTTTCAACCTATACAGTCATATTACTGATGCTAACAGGGTTTCTATCCTGTGTGAAGCCGTATGATTTTGATCCGGACAACTTTGAGCGCACTCTCGTTGTAGAAGGACAACTTTCTAACGAATCCGGCCCTCATGTGATCACCATCACCTATACATACCCATTAGATACGGTGCTCAACGAATACGTCCGAGGGGCTAACGTATGGGCAATGTCGTTAAGTTAAGAAATGTGGTTGTATTTGATTAATTTAGAGGAGTAACAGAAACAAAGGAGCCCGGTTCATAGAAGGGCTTTTTAAAAACACATTAAAATCCATTGAAGATGAGCGGTTTATTGAGAGAAATAAAACCACTAAGTCTTCATTTACCAGAAATAGGAAGCTGACTTTCAAGGCACTTCTTATAAACCTTATGGGATTTACCAGACCTAGCGTTCAGACAGAGTTGGACAGGTTTTACAAATCACTATCAAGGTCTCCAATAGCGTTTGAAAGTGTATCAAAAAGTGCCTTTACTCAATCCAGAAAAAAGCTAAAGCCCGAAGTTTTTATAGAGTTAGCTAATGAGCACCTGGATTATTTTTATACAAAATCTCCTTACCAGAAATTATGGAAGAGCAAACGAGTCGTGGCAATTGATGGAAGTCTGTTGAATCTCCCTCATACCGATGAGATTGAAGAAGAATTTGGAAGCATCCCCAATCAATATGAAAAACTGATAAGTGCACGTTGTTCATTTGCTTATGATGTATGTAACGAGCTGGTTATTGATTCAGAAATAGCACAGAGAAGAAGTTGCGAGAAAGAATTAGCTGTCAAACACTTACAAGCTTTAAATGCTGAATCCGACATTCTGGTTTTTGATCGTGGTTACCCTTGTCAATGGCTTGCAGGCTTGTTAATGCAAAGAGGCTTTCAATTTTGTTTCCGGCTTAGTACTGGATGGAAGAAAGCAACTGATCTAATGAATGAAGGCCATAATGATGTCGATTGGGTAATGCGTCATAATACACATAAGTTGTGTGATAATATGAAGTTGTACAACATCCCAAAGCAGTTGAATGGCTTACGATTGGTAGCTATTGATTTGCCTTCTGGAGAAAAAGAAATATTGTTGACGAATCTTACGGACAGGGAACAATTTAATATTCAAGACATTAGAGAATTATATGGCATGAGGTGGGGAGTTGAAGAGAGTTATAAGTCCTTTAAAAAAACACTTCATGTAGAGCATTTTAGTGGGAAATCGCCACAATCTGTCAAACAGGATTTTAACGCTAGAGTACTTATGCTCAATATCTCAACAATGATCAGAACACAAGGAGTTGATAAGGACAACATAGCACCAAATAACAAACACCCAAAACAAGGCAATAAGACCCAAGTAATGGCAAAAATGAAAGACTTTCTAATAGATATTTTCTACTCCAATAGAATACCTCGATTAGTTAAGCAAATGCTCAAAATCCTTCAATCAAGGTTAGAAATTATTCGTCCCAACAGATCTTTTGAACGAAGCAGTTCATCTGCAAGAAGAAGAGCCAAAATCATCAATTATAAAGGGATATGAGCTTAACTTAACGACATTGAACGTATGGGTGGAGGATGAGAATGGAGATCAGACCATATTTTCACAGTCCGAAGATGGTATTTATCAATCTCCGCCGGGATTTGCTGGCAAAGTGGGAAGTACCTATCAACTCCATATCACCATGGAAAATGGTGAGGAATATCAATCAGAACCTGAGTTACTCCAGGCAGCTCCTCCAATAGCAACCATTTATGGTAGATACACAGAACAACCCAATGAAGCAGGGGAACAAAATGTTGGAGGCATTCAGTTTTTTATTGATTCAGAGGAAACAGACCACCAATACTTCAGGTATGAATGGGAGGAAGGTTACAAAATCGCAACTCCTTATCCTGCCAGATATCGAGTAAATGAAGATTCGACGCTAGAATACATGGACACTTCACTAGGAATTTGCTATCAGGAAAGGTTCTCCAATGAACTCTTTTACAGTACCACCAATACATCCACCGCTAACCAAATAATTGAATTCCCGATTCGGTTTATTTCCGAAGAACAGCAGCAACTCCGCACAAGATATGCCTTATTGGTAAAACAATTTGCGATCAGTGAATCTGCCTACCTTTTCTACAAACAGCTGAATGAAAACAATCAATCTGGTGGCTCACTATTTGATCAGCAAAGCGGTACGGTTATCGGAAATATTACAAGTATTGATAACCCAAATCAAAACATACTGGGGTATTTCGAGGCGGCAGGTGTAGCAGAGAAACGATCCTATTTCAAGCCTGGAGATTTTGAAGAGTTCGATTTTCCACGATATCCTTACAATTGTCCATATAGTGAAATCATCGAAACGACTAGCGATAGTGCTGGCTATTTCGTAGAACAGGGAGCGAATGTTTTCTTGTACGATCCTTTCCTGGATCAGGTGAGCATCCATACCAGATCGTGTACTGATTGCTCATTTTATGCTACCCTCACACCTCCAACATACTGGGAAGAATGAAAGGACTTTTAAATATCATCACTGTACTAATAGCTTTCACCTTATCAGCTCAATCCGAGCGCGTCACTGAGGAAGTATTTCTGCATGCAAACAGCAGCTTTCTGCTCTCTGGCGAAACGCTCTACTACTCCGCATACATCAATCAGGCTGGTACGGGGCTGCCTTCTTCATTGAGCAAAATTCTCTATGTAGAACTTGTTGGGGAAGATAACCAACGACCATTCCAGCAAAAACTTCTTATCACGAATGGTCGTGCTTCCGGAGAGTTTTTTGTTCCTACGCTGGTTTCTACTGGCAGCTATCAACTGGTGGCTTATACCAGATGGATGAAGAACTTTGAAACATTCTTTAACCTTCCTGTTACAATTGTTAACCCTTTCGAAAAATATGAGCTACCTGAAGCCAACGGATTGTCCATAGAATTTTTTCAACAAGGTGGTGGAATGGTTCCTAATCGAGTAAATGAAGTAAAAGCGAAGGTTTATCAAAACTCAAAACCTCACGCCATTTCGGGTAGAATTGTCAACACTGAAGGGACAAAGATTTCAGACTTCAAGTCTGATAAGAATGGTATAGCCATCTTCGACATAACTCCCTCCGAAAACCAGAAATATCAACTCATCGTAGAAAATGAAGCTGGTGAATTTGAGTTTTTTAATCTCCCAAACAGATTTACTGAACACAGCCTCAAAGCTCAGGAATATTCCGGTTTTTTTCAGTTTCAACTCATTAGCAAAGGTGATGGTGATGGTTTGCTTCAGGTTTTTGATGGTGAAGAATTAATTCTCGAAAAGCGTCAACCAACAAATCAACCGTTTCGGGTTAGCAAGGATAATTTTAAAACCATGGGCCCTTTTTTAGCTACATATGAAAACGCACAGTTGGTATTTGGAACCTTTTATGATAGACCAAAAATACAAGACATTGGAACCTTTCCTACCCGATCGAAAGTCCAAATTCCAATGAATACCTCCGGATCATTTTCCGTCTCTGTCAGCAAGGTAAACGAATCACGTCTACCTACGAGTCATGAAATGGGTCTTCGCAACCGAACGAACTCATCTAACCCCTACTTCATCTGGACTGGACAAAAAAGATTGCCGCACAGCATCAAGTTCCTTCCTGAAACGCGTGGAGAACTCATATCAGGCAAGGTGGAAGCTTCTCTTGCAGGAGAAAAGTTGCTCTTCTCAACCATAGACACACTTTATCAGATACGTTCAGGTGAAATCAAGGAAGACGGGACTTTCTCTATTCAGATTGATCCAATGTTCGCTGATAAGAAGGGATTTCTAACTGTCTTGAATGTAGATTCGACTAGCGCAATCGCCACAGATAACCCATTTATGGAAAACTATGACGGGTTGTCCTTTCCTGCCGTGATCCTTGACTCGGCTCAAGCGGCCGATCTAGCCAAACGAAGCATCAAAAATCAAATAGAAAACGCCTATTACAAACCTCAAATTACATTTACTCCATCTCCAATACTTCCGTACCAGTTTGACCCTTTCCCGAAAAGCTATGTACTAGATGATTACAATCGCTTCCCGAAAATGTATGAACACTTTATCGAGTTTGTCCCTGAAGTAGTAGCCCGACAGAATAAGAATCGATCGAAACTGAAAGTGTTGTTGAAATATATGATGCCTACAGATCTGCCTCCTTTGATATTAATAGACGGATTACCTACTACGCCTGAAGATATATTATCCTTCAGTCCATATAAAATCAAAAGTATCCATATCAATCAAAGCCGACTCTTTCTTGGTCCGCTTGTGGCCGATGGAATGGTTTCATTTCAGACATTTACTGGAGATCTCTATGGGTTCAAACCAGGAAAAAACAGTCTCACCTATGATTACCAGGGCTTGGAACCGCTGCGAGAATATGAATTTCCTAATCATGAAAACTCACCGACAGACGAAACACCTGATTATAGGAGACAATTGTATTGGAAACCTGATTTAACAATAAATAACACTGATCAGATAGAGTTTTTTACTTCGGATCTAACTGGGGATTTTGAACTCTCTATCGAAGGGTTTAATACAGCGGGAGCACCTGTTTCAATACACAAAACATTTACAGTAAAAGCTAATTCGCCAGCCTCAAATTGAGGGTAATATTATCGGCATATTCACACCCACAGTCATCATCACTGAGCGTCATTCTGCGACCATCGATGGCCGTAATCTGTCGTGTGCCTTGATCATAACCCACTACAGCGGAATAATAGCGATCTGCTTCTAGCTCATAATAGACATTGGTCTCATTAACGTATTCTGAAATTACCGTGTCCTGAGACTCTATATTGCCTTCCATAATGGTTAATAATACCTCAGGATTCTCATCATTGATCGTGATTTTAACCCGAAGCTCACCATAGAAGGGTCCAGAATCACAAATACAGACATCCTCATCACAGGACCAAATAGCCGACAAACTAATAATGGCAATTAGTAATAATGCTTTCTTCATCTTCCTTTGCTTAAAAATCCCGTTATAGCAATGTACAACCGATGTTTATCCAACCGGTAAGAACGAGCATCCAAATAAGTGTAACCAACTTTCAACCACCCGTAGGACTGGAGATCTAGTGCCACACCTATCCTTGGAACAATCTCCCAGCCCTGGTCCGGTTTCCGGTCAGTGCCGGCATATTGCCCCCAGGTATACAAACCATTTAGTTGAATAAACGCTGCCAGCGGCAACTCCTTAATTTTCCTCATATACTCTGCCCCAGCCCCAATGAAATAACGTTCCTCCCGAAACTGGAAAAACATATTGTTACCCTGATATTGTAAAATTCGTTTGCGGTACGGGCGCGCATCAAATGTGATAAATGCTGCGAGATTTCTCCTGGCATTCACCATACCTAACTCTGTTCCAAGGATGTAATCCTGATGGTTCAGGTCATTTCGAATGGTTAAATAACCGGCAGGTCTCGATTTGTTCCACGAGATTCTATCATCCTCATACCCTTGTGCAAAAAGTGGAATGAACGAAAAAAGCATCAAATTCATTGATAGGAGTAACTTCATGATATTTTAGACAAGTGCTTGATTATCAACTACCATAAATCGGGCCAAAGCTAAAATCTCTTCATAACTTTGCACCATGGAAAAAAAGGACATCCGCAAACTCAATCTCGAAAAGCTCACTGAATATTTCACCAGCGTTGGTGAAAAGGCATTTAGAGCCCGACAAGTATGGGAGTGGCTGTGGCAAAAGTCTGCCCGGACTTTTGACGAAATGACCAATCTCTCTAAGTCTTTACGTGAAAAACTAGAAAAAGAGTTTGAAATTCGTCCTATTTCTATCGCCACAGAACAAAAATCTTCGGATGGAACGATAAAATCTGCTTTCAAACTATACGATAATGAACTGATTGAAGGCGTTTTGATACCAGCCGATGACCGAATGACTGCTTGTGTATCATCACAGGTGGGGTGTTCACTTAGTTGTAAATTTTGCGCTACTGGTTACATGGACCGGAAGCGAAACCTGGATGCCGGAGAAATTTATGATCAGGTAGTCGCTATAGATGGTCAGGCTAAAGCAGCCTTTAATCTCCCTCTTTCCAATATCGTATTTATGGGCATGGGTGAGCCTTTACTTAACTACAAAAACGTGTTGGAAGGAATCGATCGGATTACCGCTGAAGATGGCTTAAATATGTCCCCAAAGCGAATTACGGTCTCTACTGCAGGCATCGCTAAAATGATCAAGAAGTTAGCGGATGATGAGGTGAAATTTAACCTGGCATTGTCACTGCATGCGGCCGATGACGAGAAGCGAAACCAAATCATGCCAATCAATGAAACCAATACATTAGAGGCATTGAAAGAATCATTGCTGTATTTCTATGATAAAACAAGAAATAAAATCACGTTCGAATACATCTTGTTTTACAACTTCAATGACACCATAGAGGATGCAAATAACCTCCTGAAATTTGCTCAACAAATTCCATCAAAGATTAACATCATCGAGTACAACCCTATTTCAGAAGCAGATTTCAAAAACACGGAAGCCGATCGTTTGGATAAATTTGCCGATCACCTGAAGAAAAACGGAGTGATAGTGAATGTTCGTAGAAGTAGAGGAAAAGATATTGATGCGGCTTGTGGTCAGCTGGCCAATAAGAACAAGGCTGCTTAAACACTCTCACTTTAAGGTGAAAATCCTTCAACAATAGCGCATATAAGGAGTTTGTACTACATGAAATCCTTACTCGTATGCCTTTTGGTGATCACTGCCTTCAATACCGGACTTATTTGGTTGGTGCAATTGGTCCACTATCCTGGCTTTGCGAAGGTGGGTAAGGATGCCTACCAGCTTTATCAGGAGTTCCACATGCGTACGATCAGTTTCATTGTGGCCCCTTCTATGCTACTGGAGCTGATACTGTCCATTGGTTTACTCTTCTACCTAAAAACTATGGGTAATTCTTCCCTTTACCTGGTTTCAGTGGGTTTTCTATTGATTATTTGGATCAATACAGCCTTTTGGGCAATCCCCGCTCACAACAAACTACTTAATGATGGCCTGGATATTGAGCTTATAGAAAAACTGGTTACTATAAACTGGTGGCGAACCATTAGCTGGTCTGTAAGAACCGTCATTTTGGGTTGGTTAGTTTACCACCTGACGTAAACGCGACAAATGCTTGCCAAAACGCTTCATCACCCACAAGTGAAGCAACGCCTGGGTATTGATGTAAATGAACCAGGGAAGTCGTGGAACGAACTCGTGGATCGCTCCAATGACGTAACGGTCATTCAAAACAGATCGAAACTCCAACCAACCATAATCGGTCCGTTTGGCCAACATACCCCCTACGATGTAAAACAACTGCCGCTGTTCATCGCTTCGATCCTGTACATATTGCAATCTCAACAAAGTGTGACCAAATAAGCTAAATCGGACAAAGTCTTCCTGATCTGCCACTTTGATCAGGTACTTAAACGATTTAGGCAACCACTGCAAATATTCCTCCGAAACCTGTATAGCATTCATCCCTGAACCGTTTGGTAGACGCTGAACACTTCTGACGGTATTCTTCACTTTTCTACCTGAGGTACCGGGCGGTAATTCTGGTAACTTATCCCGATAGGCTAGTACGTATCGAACCGCATCTTTATAGGACATATAATCCAAATCCAGTTTCTTCATTAGTGGATGCTCATCCACTGTCATGGTATGCCGTAAACTTTCGATAAGCGGCGAAACGAATGTCGTACTACTATCAGAAAACAACGCTACCCATAGTTTGGACAGACCCAGCGAGAAGAACGGCACTGAAGTAATCAACCTTTTCTTGCCTAAAATTTCAGCCGTTTGTTTCATCATGTCCATGTAGGTGGTTCTTTCATCACTACCTATTTCTATTGCCTGACTGTAAGATTCACTTTTTCCAAGGCAATAGTCGATGATTTTCAAGACATCAGGTAGGGCAATGGGCTGTGTTTCTGATAGCGTCCATTTCGGGCACAGCATGACCGGCAACCGATTGACGAGCTTTTCCACTATTTCGAAAGATGAACCTCCCGGCCCCACTACTATTCCGGCTCTGAGGGCAGTAAGTGCCGGCTTCCGAGCACCTAATGTCTGCTCCACCTCATATCGACTTCTCAGATGTCTGGAAAAATTACTTTCCTCCTTCGGCAGAATACCGCCCATGAATATGATTTGTTGTATCCCTACGGCATCAGCAGCACGGGCAAAATTATCTGCTAACAAAAGATCCGTATCATCAAAAGTACCCTGATTCAGTCGGGCAGATGGTTGCATCGAGTGCACCAGATACAAGGCGTAATCTGCACCTTCCAAGGCTTTGATGGTACTGGAAACGGAGTACATATCCACCTTCCGCCATTCCACACCTTCACGCAGCGAAGCGTTCATATCTCGCCTACTCAGTGCGATGATGTGATACTTTTCAGAATATTTTTGAATGAACCAGCGACCAATAAATCCAGTGGCTCCGGCAATGACTACAGTAGGCTTCATGGTTAAGAAACCCATAACTACCCATAGGGTTTAAACCGGCTTATTCGGATTTACTTTTTGCTGGCGTTGAAGAGTTTTTGCTTTTCTTCTTTAGTGAGCGAATCATACCCTGATTGCGAAATCTTATCGAGGATAGCGTCGATTTCCTCCTGGTCTGTTTTGGCCGATCCTGATGTTTTGCTTCTTGGCTTTGATTTTTTCGGTGCAGATCGGTGCGTTACTTTGATCTTTGGTGTCGCCACAAAAAAGCTCTTCACCCAATCAATAAACCCGATGATCCATGCGCCAAGGTCTGTTCCATTTTTCAGCTGCAAAATGAACAGCCAACCCATTAAAGCTCCTCCAAGATGGGCGATATTGCCACCAGCATTTCCACCTGTGCTTCCTAAAAAAGAAACCACTACATAGAATGCTGCTATGTATTTAATCCGAACTGGGCCTAAAAACAGCATGAAAAAGGTGTAATTGGGCATGAATACCGCAGCAGCTACTACAATTGCATAAACCGCAGCGGAAGCTCCTACCATTCCGCTAATTCCAGGCGCCTGGTCCTGATAAAATGGAATGACATTGTAAACGAGTAAATAAGCTAATCCACCAGCCAGGGCACCAAGGACATAAATACTGATCACCCGATTATTCCCTAAAAACTCAAGTATCAGTTTGCTGAACCAATAAAAGATCAGCATATTAAATAATATGTGAAATATGCCGGTTAGACTATGCGCAAATGAATAAGTTATAAGCGTCCATGGTCGCAAAATAAAATCGCTAAATAGTGGAGGTATTGAGAATTGATTATAAACGATTTGAAAAACCGGATCAATTCCAGAAACTCGGCTCACCACCATCAACACCCCAAGGGCCAGAAAGATCACCACATTAATAATGATCAACTGAGCCGGTGCATTATTCGGCTTGTTCCAGGCATTCTTAAAATCGTCCAGTATGCTATTATTCATCAGTAAAATCTTCGTCTATCGTCTTTCCACAGCTTTAACAAGATGTAGGCTATCAACATGCCCCCAAGGTGAGCAAGGTGCGCCACATTATCCCCAGGCATCCTACTAAATTCGCTATAAAGTTCATATAGTCCATAAAACAGAACCAAATATTTGGCCTTAATCGGTATCGGAGGAAACAACAAAAACAGTTGAGTGTTCGGAAACAACATCCCAAAAGCCATTAATATACCAAAAACAGCCCCTGAAGCTCCTACCATAATGCCATCGACATATAAGTGATAGATCTGATCCACAAACTGCATTGCCTGATCCTGGTAAGACCGACTATTCGGCGAATCGTAAAATTGCTCCGAAAACTCTGCCAGCATTTGCGTGTGTTGGCTACTCACTTTGTATTCTACGATAAACATCTCAAATGCACCGGGATCCGGGTTTTCGATGAAAGCGTGATGATCCTGACGAATCTGGTTCTTCTCAAAAAAGTCGACCACACCAAATAATACGCCGGCGCCAATCCCACAAATCAGGTAAAAGGTAAGAAATCGCTTCGAACCCCAGACTTGTTCCAGCATCGGACCAAAGATGAACACCGCAAACATATTCCCCAGAATGTGCCCAAACCCTCCATGTAGCCACATGTAAGTTAGGAATTGGTAAGGAGCGAATTCGTCTGAAAAAACCACTCGTAATCCACCGATATCATTTAGTGGCAATTTCAAAAATGATTGAATGATGAAAATCACTACGTTAATCAGTAGGATATTTTTCACCATTGGCGTTAATCGCATCATGAGCTAAACCAGCTTTTAATTTTGTCTAAACTAATTAATTTATATGTCGGATTACCGTCTGGAGTATAGTTGGGTTGCTTACAACCAAATAGTTGATCAATTAACTGCTCTGCTTCCTGGTCCGACAAATTTTTGCATTTGATGGCTGCTGTCCTTTTGGCCAGACTTCTGCACAAGTTGTCTTTTTGGTTTAAGCCAAGTTCCTTTCGGTTAAACTTATACTGTTCCAAAAGTTCTTCAAATACTTCCTTTTCGTTGCAGTTAGACAACTCGGCAGGAACCCCTTGTATCACAATCATGTGCTGACCCATCTCCTCAAATTCAAACCCTAACTGCTGAATTTCCGATTTTATCTCCATAACGAGGGAATAATCAGATGGGTTTAAAGAAATCTGCTGAGGAAACAAGGAACTCTGTGAAGCACCTTTATCCGATTTTAAACGGGCGTCGTAGCGTTCGAAAAGAATACGCTCGAATGCTGCGCGTTCGTCGATGATCGTCATACCAGATTTAACCTGACGGATGAGGTAGCGATTGTGTAAGCGATAAATTTTACTTGGCGTCAACTCCTGCTCATCCATTGCATCGTCTATCCGACTGCTAAATGTCACTGTAGCGCCTGGCATTTCCTGGTCGAGTTGTTCATCAGAAATGATATCCTCCTTCCGGGCAAAATCATACAGACTCTCCCAATTCTTTGCATGGTCTCTTTTGGAGTCTATGTTTTTAAACTGAGCATATTGATTGTCTTTAGAGCTGGAAGTTTGAGAAAAGGAGGCAGGCCGATCGGGACTTGTAAATTGCTCAAAATTCACATCGGTGTTGAAGTCCAAAGAAGGAGTGACATTGAACGAACCCAGCGCCTGCTTCACAGATGAGTTGATAATGCCATAAAGCATCCGATCGTCATCAAATTTCACTTCGGTCTTGGTCGGGTGTACATTGATGTCGACATGTAGTGGATCCATTTCCATGAATAGCACATAAAATGGATGATAATCTTCTTTCAACAAACCCTGGAATGCGGTATTTACTGCATGATTGAGGTAGTTGTTCCTAATGTAACGACCATTCACAAAGAAAAACTGTTCACCACGCGTCTTTTTTGCATACTCCGGCTTTCCCAAATAACCTTCTACTTTGACATGAGGTGTCTCCTCCTGACAGGGAATTAGTTGTTGTTGGTAATTGCGACCAAACAGCTGAACTATACGCTTACTTAACTTGCCTCCATCCAGCTGATACATTTCCAGATCATTGTTCAGCATAGACATGCTCACCCCAGCATTGGCCAGGGCTACACGCTGAAACTCATCGGTGATGTGCCGCAGCTCTACGGGATTCGATTTTAGGAAATTTCTTCTGGCCGGCACATTGTAGAAAAGGTTCTTAACACTGATAGAAGAGCCGTCTTTAGTGGCTGTTGGCTCCTGTTTTTTGATCTCAGATGCCTCCACCTGTAGCAGTGTGCCAAGCTCATCATTCGTTCGCTTGGTTTTCATCTCCACCTGTGCTACTGCGGCGATAGAAGCAAGCGCTTCACCGCGAAAACCCATCGTTCGGATTTTAAATAAGTCTTCTGCATAGCGGATTTTGGAGGTAGCATGACGTTCGAAGCTCATTCGAGCATCGGTCAGGCTCATGCCTTTGCCATTATCGATGACCTGGATTAATGATTTTCCAGCATCCTTTACCACCATCTTGATTTCAGTAGCTCCCGCATCGATGCTGTTTTCTAAAAGTTCTTTAACTACTGACGCGGGGCGCTGAACTACCTCACCGGCAGCTATCTGATTAGCGATACTATCCGGCAGCAGGTGGACAATATCTTCCATTAATCGCGTCTTGTTGGTTTTCTAAATTTGAAATACAGATATAGTGGCACTCCCAACCACGCAGCATAGAGGATGTCATTGCCTAAATAAAACCAGGCGACTACTCCTATAGATAGAATCGCAGCAATGAGCAATTGCATCATCGATGAACTGGCTGTTTTTCTGGTTTTGCGATCAAAAGAAATACGCCCACTGGCAAATTCACCCTGATACTCACCCTTCATCTCGTTTTTGATGCGTTCGGTGCGTTCCTGAATTTCCTCTTTGATTGGGTCGTAATACCTTGGTTCTATATCGAACCTTCGATACCGCGCAGTTTTTATGATGGAAGGGAATTTCATAAGGATCTGTTAAGGTTAAACATCAATTTTCCAACGAACTAACCCTTAAAATGGGTCATTAATAGAAAAATTCCTTTGATCAGCCGATATTATTACCTACTGAGTACAGAGTCTGACAAAGTTAATTTAATTTGACACAATGCATTTCTTGAAAAGCATTTTGTACCTGATTAGTTCCCTGGGCCTGACGGTGGCTTATGGGTTAGGTAATTCTGCTTTGTCCAAAGCAGACAGCATCTATTCGCATTTGAATGATACCGAAAAGATCAGTCAGTTGATCTGGGTGGAAGCTGATTTCGAGAATAGCATCCTAAACACTGAGTTTGGAGGTTATTATTTCAATGAACCCCTTCCATATTCGCCAGGTGACTATGATAAGGTCGTTGCGGTCCAGCTAGATCAACGGCTTGATCCGGTACTGAACGATGACAACAACCTTCCGGATCTGTTTACATTATCAGCATTAAACAACACCGAGCTCCTTAGCACTTACTTCCACTTCTTAAAATCGTATAGCAGAGGTCATGGCATTGACTATCTCATCTTACCTAAACTAGAAAATCAAGATCGGACCAACCTCCTTATCAAAAAGATGCATGCACATGATCCTGATTTTTTTATCGATCCAGAAGCACTATCATTTGCCGAGACAAAAAAGCGAAAACATGTAGAACAGCTTCTTCAAACTAACGCATTCTGGGTTATCCCCAATGCGTATCAACAAACGGTCTCTAAAAAATTACCCAAATATGCCGATCGGCTGATGAACGACTTGACACTTGATCATCGAATCAAGCAAAACCTGATAAATGCTACCTATAAATCACCTTTTGAACGAATTTCTCTTCCTAACAAGCTTGCTGTAGAAATCGGAAGGGAGTCCATCATTGCTTTGTTCAGAGAACAAATGCTTCCCTTACAAGATGATACTGTATGCTTCCTCTCAAACGAGCCTTATGGCGACATGGCCAACATGCTAAGAAAATACAGCTTTGTCATCACAGAATATGAGGATATAGCTAGCAGTAATGCCAAAATTGTAATTGACAATGATGCATTCATTCCCATGGAATTGGCCTTGGATAAGCGAGATGTCATCTTCACCGGAACACGTACAAACCTCAAAAACATATTTAAGGAAGTTGACGCAGCTTTGATCTACAGCATTGAAAGTGATATTTACAGTTACTTATTACCGCAGCAGCTGTTTGGCTCTCATGGTGCAAACGGAGTTTTACCCGTATCTGATACCTACCTTTCCAATTTCAAAAATGAGCCGCTACCTGGCCTTCAAAAGCTTGGCTATGCGCCAGCAGAAATGACCGGACTAGATCAGTTAGCCAGGGATCGAATTCAGGAAATTGTAAACGAAGCAATCGTCTCTGGAAGTACTCCCGGAGCGCAACTCGCCATTGCCGTAGATGGATCCATTATTTTGGAAGAAGCTTATGGCTATCTCACTTACGATAGTTTAATTCCTGTTCAGCGATCGACTATGTACGATTTGGCATCAGTTACGAAAGTGACCGCTACACTGTTGGCTACAATGAAACTTTACGAAAATGGACTTTTAGATTTAGATAAGCCAATTGGCCACTATTTGCCACACTATGAAAGCTCCAATAAAAACTTTGTTACGACAAGAGCGCTCCTTTCGCACAATGCTGGATTGAAACCGTATGTACCCTTCTGGCAAAAAGCACTGAATGGTGATTTTGTAGAAACCTTCGTTTATGAAACAGAGGAAGACATAATCAATGACCACCGAAGCTATGGGCTGAAACCCGATCAAATGCTTCTGGATTCTCTAAAAAGCTGGATTGTCAAGTCTCCACTTATGACCTTTGACAGTCTTCCTGGCTATGGTTATAGCGATATTGGTTTTATGATTCTGCATGAAGTAGTGGAGGCCATTTGCCAGGAACCAATGGACAGCTACCTAAATAGGAGTTTTTATCAGCCTTTGGGTTTAAAAAGGCTTGCATTTAATCCAACAGATAAGGGATTTCAACTCTTTGAAATAGCACCGACCGAGTATGACTACTATTTTAGAGATGAGCTTGTTTGGGGAGAAGTTCATGATCGCAATGCAGCCGTTTTTGGTGGGGTGGCCGGGCATGCGGGTCTTTTCTCCAATGCGCATGAATTGTTAATACTCCTCCAGACGATGTTGCAAAATGGCTCATATGGAGGACAGCAGTATTTAAACACAGAAACAATCGCTTACTTCAATCAGAAGTTTTATAATAACAACCGCCGAGCACTCGGCTGGGATAAACCCGATACTCGAATTGGAAATGCCTCTATTTTGACCTCAGCGTACAGTTTCGGGCATACTGGATTTACAGGCACCATGGTCTGGGCTGATCCGGCCTACGATTTGATTTTTGTCTTCCTGTCTAACAGAATCCATCCGAACTCCAATAATTATCAACTTATACGTCGCAATATCCGTACAAGAATCCAGGATGTCGTCTACGAGGCATTGTTAGCAAAATGGATGAATTGAGAACAAAAGGAAACCAGACAGGTTTACTTTTGCGAGCGTTATGAAAATAGGCATAGTTTGTTATCCCACTTATGGTGGTAGTGGCGTAGTGGCCACAGAGTTAGGTAAAGCTTTAGCTAAAGCAGGTCACGAAGTGCACTTCATCACCTATTCTCAACCCACCCGATTGGATTTTTTTAGTGAAAATCTATACTACCATGAGGTGAATGTGAAGTCTTATCCTCTTTTCGACTATCCTCCCTATGAGCTGGCATTAGCTAGTAAAATGGTGGATGTGGTAGAGCATGAAAAAATTGATATCCTTCATGTCCACTATGCGATTCCTCATGCTTCTGCGGCTTTTATGGCCAAGCAGATTTTGAAAACCAAGGGCATTACCATTCCTGTAATCACCACGCTACACGGGACAGACATTACGCTAGTTGGGAAAGACGCTACTTATGAACCGGTGGTGACTTTTTCCATCAATCAATCAGATGGAGTGACTGCTGTATCAAGTGACTTAAAGAAAGACACCAAAGATCATTTCGACATCACTCAACACATTGAGGTAATTCCCAATTTCATTGACCTTGATCGATTCAAAAAACAAAAGAAAGATCATTTTAAGAAAGCGATTTGTCCGCAAGATGAACGACTCATTGTTCACACCTCCAACTTCAGAAAGGTAAAGCGTGTACAAGACGTCATTGAGGTATTTAACCGGGTACGAAAAGTGCTCCCTGCTAAGCTTCTTCTTGTAGGCGATGGGCCAGAACGATATCCTATGGAGGAGCTATGTCGCAAACTATGCAATCACGATGATGTGAGGTTTCTTGGTAAGCTGGAAGCTGTAGAGGAAGTACTCTCAGTAGCGGACCTTTTCTTGATGACATCAGAGAAAGAAAGTTTTGGTTTGGCAGCACTTGAAGCCATGGCATGTGAGGTACCTGTGATATCATCAAATGCCGGTGGTTTGCCAGAATTAAATCTGGATGGAACTTCTGGGTTTGTCTGTAACGTTGGAGATGTAGAAGATATGGCGAAAAAAGCAATTCATATACTCGATGAAGCAAATTTGTCACATTTTAAAGAAGGTGCACTCAACCGTGCGAAGGATTTTGACGTATCCAACATTTTACCCATTTATGTCAACTTTTATCAACAAACAATGGCAAATGTTAGAAACAACATCTCAACCATTGCGTAAATCATAATATTTTCCGGTATTTCAGGTTAACTTTGCGGAAGTTAAGCTGAGGCAACTAATAGAACGATTCAATCAGTATGGAGCTCAAGAATAAACCACATACAAAAGGCACTAAAGCACTATTTCAAAACCCACTACTCGAAAAACTAACCAGAACACACATTGCCATCCCTTTGGTTTTGTTTGGGGTTATTTCTGCGGGTTTAATGATCTATGGTTTTCAGCATGGATATATCAATGCAGTTAATGGTCCACTGTTGTTTTTAGCTGGTTTTTTTGCTTTTACATTGATCGAATACATCATGCATCGCTTTGTTTTTCACCTTCAGCCAAAGACTGAAAAACAAGAGAAATTTGCCTACACGGTACATGGTGTTCATCATGACTACCCTAAAGACAAAGATAGATTGGCAATGCCACCACCACTCAGTTTAATCTTAAGCACGTTGTTCTTTGGGTTTTACTATGTGATTATGGGCAACATGGTCTTCGGCTTTCTACCCGGATTTCTAATGGGTTATGCTTCTTATCTCTGGGTACATTACATGGTGCATGCATTTAAGCCACCAAAAAACTTTTTCAAAGTGCTTTGGGTACATCATGGTATTCATCACTACAAAGATCCACACAATGCATTCGGCGTATCGTCCCCTTTTTGGGATGTGATCTTCCGCACCATGCCTAAAAAATAAGGATTCATTAGTCTTTCTTTTTGTCCTTCATGCGTTTGGCACGCCGCTTAGATGCCGAGCCAGGCTCTAATATGGCTTTGTATAAGCCATCTCTTAAAAAAGTGTAGAAGTCAACTATCAGTGAAGCAAATATTGGCTTGTGTCCAGGCATAACTTTAGTCGGTATAACACCAATTTAAAATGAATTTTTTATTTCTGAGGAATCTTATTAGTCCAATACGATAAAAAACTCCATCAATCCTGAAAAAGTGGAAATCATTCTTGGTATTTTTTAGTTTACTAAGACCAAAGACCACATCATGATTGGAAATAGATTTACAGAATTCATTCCTGAGAAAAATCCAGAGCAAAATACATTTGATAATTTGCTCAATATCTTCCTGCAATTAATGGTCATTACATCTGGTGATGTTAGTGAAGCCCTGAGCTGGTTGACAAATCTGGACAAGCAGTATAACATTTCCAATGAAGAATATGGAATCGGCGATTTCATTGATGAACTAAAATCCAAAGGATACATTTCTGACAAAACGCCAGATGGAGAATTTAAGCTCACCGCTAAAAGTGAACAATCCATGCGTAAAAGTGCTTTGGAAGAAATCTTTGGTAAGCTCCGCAAATCTGGAAAAGGTGATCACCAAACCAAACATTCCGGAAGGGGAGATGAGCTGAGTTCAGATTTTAGGGAATTTCAGTTTGGTGATAGTCCTGAGCAAATTGAGTTGACTGAAAGCATTCGAAACGCTCAAATAAATCATGGTTTTGGTGATTTTATGCTTACCGAAAATGATCTGGAAGTGCGCGAACGTGAGGTGAAAACTCAGACCTCTACAGTACTAATGATTGACATTAGTCACTCCATGATCTTATACGGTGAGGACAGGATCACACCGGCTAAAAAAGTAGCCATGGCTCTCGCGGAAATGATCACCAAAAAATATCCAAAGGATACGCTAGATGTGATCGTTTTTGGGAACGACTCCTGGCAGATAGAAATAAAAGACCTGCCCTATTTAAGTGTAGGTCCATACCATACCAACACAGTGGCTGGATTAGAATTGGCCATGGATCTGCTGCGACGAAGAAAAAACAAAAACAAGCAGATTTTTATGATTACCGATGGCAAACCCACTTGCTTGAAACAAGGAATTAAGTATTATAAAAATAGTTTTGGGCTGGATCCAAAAATCCTAAACAAAACACTCAACCTGGCAGCTCAGTGCCGCCGAATCAATATTCCAATTACCACATTTATGATTGCTTCAGATCCCTACTTACAGCAGTTTGTCAGGGAATTCACAGAAGTAAACAATGGCAATGCATATTACAGCAGCCTTAAGGGTCTTGGAAACTTGGTATTTGAAGATTACAGAAGAAATCGCAAAAAAAACCTCTAAAAGGAATTAATGAAGTATCAGGATATACCTACGGACAAGCTTTTGAAGATCAAGACGCTTGGCGAATTAAAAAGTACTGGATACGAGCCAATCAGCATTAAGTCTGAGCTGCGCAAGAACCTTATCCAAAATCTGCAACAGAAAAAGAATGTGTTTGAAGGAATCTGGGGATATGAGGACACCGTCATTCCTGATATTGAGCGGGCCATTCTGGCTAAACACAACATTAATTTTCTGGGACTCAGAGGTCAGGCAAAAACAAGGATCGCACGAATGATGACCGAACTACTTGACGAATACATTCCGGTAGTGGAAGGTTCGGATTTAAACGATGATCCAATGAAACCGCTATCACGCTATGCAAAAGATCAAATCCACGAGCATGGAGACAGCACACCCATCAGCTGGATGCATAGAAGTGAGCGCTACACGGAGAAGCTGGCAACACCAGATGTAACCATAGCTGATCTAATTGGGGATGTGGACCCTATCAAAGCAGCAAGCTTAAAACTGCCTTACTCGGATGAACGTGTTATTCATTATGGATTAATCCCCAGATCTCATAGAGCAATATTTGTCATTAACGAATTGCCAGATTTACAAGCTCGTATTCAGGTAGCGCTCTTTAATATCCTACAGGAAGGAGACATCCAAATTCGTGGTTTCAAACTTCGACTTCCGCTGGACGTTCAGTTTGTATTCACAGCCAATCCGGAAGATTACACCAATAGAGGTAGCATCGTTACACCGCTTAAGGATCGAATCGATAGTCAGATTATCACCCACTATCCCAAGTCCATTGAGATTGGTAAAAAGATTACAGAGCAGGAGGCGAATCTGGAAACCACACAAAAAGAATCAGTAGTCGTGTTTGACTTAATGAAAACACTCATTGAGCAAATCGCCTTTGAAGCACGTGACTCTGAGTATGTGGATGCCAATAGCGGTGTGTCTGCCCGATTGACCATTTCTGCGTATGAAAATCTTTTTAGTGCTGCAGAAAGAAGGCGACTGGTCAATGGAGAAAAACAAACGCACATTCGAATCGCTGATCTAGTTGGCGTACTTCCTGCCATCACTGGAAAAGTGGAGCTTGTATACGAAGGAGAGCAAGAGGGACCAGGTATTGTGGCGCAAAACTTAGTTGGTAAAGCCATCCGAAAGCAGTTCATCGAGTATTTCCCGGATCCTGAGCAAATCCGAAAAAACAAAGAAGGCAAGAACCCATATAAATCCATTACGGATTGGTTCGAAAAAGGAAATATGGTGGACGTGCTTCATGACTACACCAGTAAGGATTATGAAAAAGAGCTTTTGCAAATCCCCGGCCTTCAAGATCTGGTAGTGGACCAACATGGTAAGCAGTCCAAAGAATTCCAGTTATTCTTGATGGAATTTGCTCTTCATGGGTTGGCTGAATACAGCATGCTTAGCAAACACAAATTAGAAAAGGGCATGCAGTTCAAAGACCTGTTAAGCAGTATGTTTTCCATGCCTGGTGCCGGCGATGAAGAGAATAATGAAGACCTCTATTAATCCTTGGATCAATGGAAATGCACGAGATCAAACGGTTGATCTTTGGCGGAGAGAATGAGTATGTAGAATTCAAACGCAAAATCAACCACCCGGAAAAAGTGATCAGAGAGGTGATTGCCTTTGCCAATGCTGGTGGAGGCCACCTGTTTGTTGGTGTAGATGATGACTGTTCTATCGTGGGGTGCAAGCATGCCGATGAAGAAGATTATATTTTGCAAAAAGCCATTCGAGAATTATGCAGGCCACAAATTGAATTCGACTTTGAAGAATTCCCTTTGACAGAAAAGCGGAGCCTGCTGCATTATTACATCCATCCGGGGGAGAGAAAGCCTTATTATGCGTTTGAGAAAAAGTCTCATCGGTACGGCAAAGCCTTCGTTCGAGTAAAAGATCGCTCCATTCAGGCAAGTCCGGAGATTCGAAAAATCCTGAAGTTCAATAACGCTCCACAGGATGTTCATTTCCAATATGGAACCAATGAAAAACTGTTATTCAATTACCTAAATGACAATGAACATGTCACAGTTCAGGAATTTAGAGAATTGAGTGGATTGGACTATAAAGCGGCGTCCTCCACCATGGTACAAATGGTGCTTGCCAATACCCTGAAAATCATCCCAAGAGAGAAAGAGGACTGGTTTATCGCTGTGGATAATTTTTCCTGAAATTCTTTGGTGTTAAATGTGATATTACCTCCAAATTGACAATATTACATCAAGCCACTTTTTCACTGCATCCAATTCTCTACTATGGCTAAGACCACCACCAAGGAAAAAAAAATTTTCGTTTTAGACACTTCTGTTATCCTTTATGCGCATGACTCCATCCTCAATTTTGCGGAGCATGACGTTGGGATTCCAATTACCGTTTTGGAAGAGTTGGACACCTTCAAGAAAGGTAACGACACGAAAAATTTTGAAGCGAGAGAGTTTACAAGACTGCTAGACAAACTGGCCGCCGGTAAGATGCTCCAGGAGTGGAACCCGCTAAACGGTAAAACCAAAGGCAAGTTCAAAGTGCTGATGGAAACAGATAGTGAAGTCAATGCACACAAAGTCTTCGGTGAACGCAAAAATGATCACAGTATTCTTAATGCTGCGCTGGCACTGAAAGCCGTTGAAAAGAAGCGACAGGTAATACTCGTTAGTAAGGACATTAACCTCCGGCTGAAAGCGAAAAGTCTTGATATACAGGCGGAAGATTATGAGACAGGTAAAATTAAAAACGTCAGCACATTACATACGGGTAAATATGAGCTGGATGATGTTGCCTCCAGTGTTATTGACGATATCTTTAAAAAAGGATCTACGGATAAGAAAAACGTATTAGCTAGGAAGAAAGCCATTGCCAACTCCTACTACATTCTAAAAAGCGAAAAGAATTCTGTTCTGTCCAGATATAATGCAGAAGAAAAACGGATCGAAAAAGTGGAGAAAATGCCCGTACACGGTATTAAACCAAGAAACGCTGAGCAAACATTTGCAATACATGCGATGATGAATCCAGACATCCGTCTGATAACAATCAATGGTGTAGCTGGTACGGGTAAAACACTCATTGCGCTTGCCTCAGCTTTGGAGCAGCGTAGAAATTTTAAACAAATCTATCTGGCCAGACCGATAGTACCGCTCAGCAATAAAGACATAGGTTACCTGCCTGGAGATATCAAGTCCAAGCTCAATCCGTATATGGAACCACTTTGGGATAACCTAAAACTGATCCAAAGTCAGTACAAGGAAAGTGACAAAGAGTTTAAAGCCATCAACGATATGGTGAACCAGGAAAAGCTCATGATCACTCCTTTGGCTTACATAAGGGGTAGAAGTTTGTCCAATATCTTCTTCATAGTCGATGAGGCACAGAACCTGACACCACATGAAATAAAAACCATCATCACCAGAGCTGGCGAAAACTGTAAAATTGTTTTCACAGGAGATATCTACCAGATTGACACGCCGTATCTGGACTCGCAGAGTAATGGCCTGTCCTATCTTATTGATCGCATTCAGGATCATCCAATGTATGCACACATTACTTTAGAGAAAGGCGAGCGATCAGAACTGGCTAATCTGGCAAATGAGCTGCTGTAGCCAAATCGTTCACTAAATGAGAACCCACTTTAGCTAATTTTATATCGCCCTTAACTAAATAGTGATTTCAGGCTATTGCCTAATTGTTGACATTCGGTGTTAAAACTATAACACTATGAAACAATTAAAAAAACTCCTACCGGTCTTTGCACTGATTTATTTAGTGTCTTGTACTGAAGATTCCACTCCGACAGAGATTGAATTAGCTGTGGCCTCAGAGGTAGTTCCTGGTAATCCAACTCTAAGTTTAATGAGTGCATCAGAACTCACCAATACATCGGGAGCTTTGTACTTCACAGATGCAGTTAACAATACATTCAACCTGATAGATGGCAGATTTGTGTGTGCGGATGACCATCCAGAAATAGCTTTTCAGGCGATAGAGATTGTAGATCAGGAGGAATACACTGGGGTAATCACAGACATCCAAGATCAAAGCATCTTTTTGAATGAAGGAATCGTCTACTACAATTCTGAAGAGTCTGAGGCAACCAGTGGATTTGAACCTGTTCCCCCAGATTGTCGTCTCTTTCTTAATGAAAGAGAACGGCCATGTATTGATGGTGAGGGTAGAGAAGGATCACAATACTGTTTCACTATGGTTTTAGTGTGCTTTTCAAATGCCTTTGGTCTACAAATCGACCCAAGTCCAGAGCAATGTTTCCCATGTGGTGGATCTATAAATGGCCTGGATGAAGAACCGGAAGAGTTCGACACCATATGTTTCTAAACAAAAATTAAATCATTATGAAATACTTAATAATTATTCTTTTAAGCACATCTGTGCTAATTGCCTGCACCGACCATCAGAATGAAATGGTTGTACCTATTGAGGCATCTCAAAATTCAGATGAGTCGCCCACTATTTTATTTGAGGATTTAATGACTCTCTCGGGTCCCATATACTTTGAAGACCATAACGGTCTCAAGTATTCAATACTGGATGGAACAATAGTATGTAGCAGTGATTATCCAAATCTGGATTTCCAGAAAGTACAAATTGCTAACTATGCAGAGTATGATGGCACTATTACAGACTCAGCTGGAAAAGGGATTCAGTTGTCACAGGGAAAAGTTGCCCTGGTAGATACTTATGAGGTTAACCCCCAACAAGAGCACTGCTATACAGTAACATACTATGATGTGGATGTTTGCCCATATGGTGGTAAGAGACTTTGTTGGATTGAAATTACCTACTGTCGAAAACCATGGGAACTCAACTACAGGCAAATTTCTGTAGATCGAGGTTGCAACCAATGCCAGAATCCATGGGATTTACCAACTTGTCTTAATAACTAAAACTCCCTAATTGCCAGATTAGTGGGTTACTCAATTCGACCCTGCTAATCTGGCAAACTAGCTATCCGTACAGGTACACCCACTATCGGTTTCCTGTGCATTTCTATTCGCTTCCCAATCGGATCGATTATCGAATCCGTCTACACAATATTCGCGTCCGTTAAGAATATTGGCAAACTGCCCAGTGCACTCATCACAGGTATAGCAATCGCTTCCTGAAGATTCTTCGTCTTCTCCACATGAAAATGAAATTAAACTCATGGCAATAACCACTGCTAAACTCATTCTTCTTAGATAGTTTTTCATCATGACTTTTTTTATCCACTAAGCTGCAGAGATAAGATTCTGGATGCAATACCAGACTTCCGCAAACACATCCGTGCAAGAGGGTAAATCAACTTGTAATTCTAAATCTCCATTTTAAAATATCAATTATTCCAAGAGATATTTGTGATATTTTAATGTCATTCTGATCTCACCATTCTCAAAAAGAGAAAAAAGGATGGCGTCTTCAATCTTCAAAACTCTATTTAAAGCTCAATTCAGGTCTTTTTAGATTATGGCACAGCCATTGCCAATAGGAAAGCATCAAGGTGGTAATAGTAGCTCCGGATAGTGTTTGCTTAAGCGACAAGTCCGGGGCTCTATTTTTAACAGAAATAAAGTAGGGCAACCTCAGGTTGTCTGACCAGATCATAGATGTTGTTAGTAGCAACCATAGAGCGTCTTACAATGTGTTATGTAAGCATACTGCTAACCCCGAGGTAGATTTATCTCGGGGTTTAGCTTTTTTAGTCAAATTTCAGGTGCTTAACCGTTTGTGAGTTATTGATCAGCTGACGCAGAGAGTCGATCCCAATTTTTAAGTGCTGATCTACGAATTGAGCGCTCACTTTCTTATCACTTTCATCCGTTTTCACACCTTCAGGAATCATCGGAATATCTGAAACCAGTAGCAAAGCTCCTACTGGAATTTCATTTGCGAAAGCAGCCGTAAACAAGGTGGCGGTTTCCATGTCTATGGCCATCGCACGGATCTTTTTCAAATACTTTTTGAATTTATTATCATGTTCCCATACCCTGCGATTGGTCGTGTAGACGGTTCCTGTCCAGTAGTCCTGACCGTATTCACGTATGGTTGTGGAGATGGCTTTTTGCAGCGCAAATGAAGGCAACGCAGGCACTTCCGGAAGCATGTAATCGTTTGAGGTACCTTCCCCTCGAATACCAGCGATGGGCAGAATGAGATCTCCCACTTCGTTCTTCTTCTTTAGTCCACCACATTTGCCAAGGAAAAGTACCGCTTTAGGGTCAATGGCGCTTAATAGATCGCTAATCGTAGCAGCATTGGCAGATCCCATACCAAAGTTGATAATGGTCATGCCATTTGCTGTGGCACACTGCATGGGATGACCAACACCAACTACTTCCACATTATTCCACGATGCGAACATGTTCACATAATTTCGAAAGTTGGTGAGTAGGATGTATTGCCCAAAGTCCTCCAATGCCTGTCCGGTGTATCTCGGAAGCCAGTTTTCTACTATTTCTTGTTTTGTCTTCATAAAAAGCAAAGTTGGCGAATATTCTACAAATGTTTATCTTAAGAGTGATGGATGAAATCACCCTGGTCAATTTGCTCAATAAAATTTGTGAGACAAATGACGACCTGACCTGGAAGCTGAATTGCCAATACGATGATGGACTTAATCATTCTATCATGCAGGTCAGTTTCGTGCGGCTCAGTACCAAATCTGAAGTTACCAATATTTCATTTCAAATGGAGACTGGTAAAATACTGAATGGGCGACATACTGGAATGGTCACTTTTAACAAGTCAATGCTCCTCACAGATGTGCTGCTGGACATCTTAATTTACGAAACCAACAAACTGTCTATTTCTCAGAACTGAGTTCTGATTTGATCGATTTCTTGTAAGCATCACGACCGGCTTCAATGAGCTCTCGGCACTTGTAAAATTCAAATGTACTACACGCCTCACGTGAAATATTGACTAAAATATCAGGCCTGTGTTTTTCCATGAGTAACGAAGTAAGTCGATCCTGCATAAGATCGATGGACTCATTAAGCAAGTCGAAAAACCCCAGCTTCTTTTCTGTACTTTCTGCTGTAGGGCCTGGCAAAAATTTGTTCCAACCGTTCAAAAAAGATTGAATCTTTTGATTGTAAGTTGCTTGTGCTACCTTTTCTCGTCGCTGGTCTACCACATTGCGCTGATAAGGAATTATCGCGTTGACGTTGGAAACGACCAGAATATCACCTTCTGTTCGTTTCACATGATTGATGGGTATCGGGTTAGTCACTCCACCATCAATGTATTCTCGTCCATCCCTGACTATTGGTTTGATCACCGTGGGAATAGCCACAGATGCCTGAATGGCTTCATACATGCTCCCCTGATCGAACACCACTTCTTTTTTACTTTTAATGTCAGTCACCAAAGCTGCAAAAGGGATGCTCATGTCTTCGATTTTCTGATCTGGGATAAACTCCTGCAAAGTCTTGAAAACCCGCTCCCCTTTAATAAATCCCTGAACAGAAAAGGTAAAATCGATGAGCTTGAACACGTCATATCGATCCAGATTTAATGCCCATTTCTTATAATCCTGTAAGCGCCCACAAGCATGAAATGCCCCCACCACCGCGCCAATGGATGAGCCCGCGATAGAGGTAATCTCATACCCATCAGCTTCCAAAGCTTCGATTACTCCGATGTGTGCTAACCCTCTCGCTCCTCCACTGGACAAAACAAGCGCAACTTTTTGAGACATATTGTGAAACTAATTAGTAAAAAAATACGCTGCATGCATACTTTATTTCACGAAGTTAACACTTAAATTGTATGATCATAAAGATTCCTTATTTCCAACTTAGGTGATTTTCAATTTCAGGACAAGAATTGTGAAATATCGCTCCAACCCACCGTCCACGCTTCGTTATTCCTGGGTCGCTACTTTGACTCTGACCACATCATTCATAAACATTTCCAGATTTAGCAATATCGTCAAGTATGTGTTGACGGTCCTCATTGAGAGTTAAATACAACCAATATACCTTTGATTCGAACCACTCGATGTTTTCATCAACTGCGAACAACTGCACTCCCGATGAAATCACCTGAAACTGTAATACCGTAGATACACTTGATAGGTCTACCAGATCCACTTCTTTATTGGTTAGTTCAGCAATTTTGAATTTACAATTCCAGACTAACTCATTCGGGATCATCTTACCTGTGTATACGGCCAGATCTATATCGCTATCATCACGTGCATCTCCGGAAGCTTGGCTACCAAACACATAAATGCTTTGCACTCCATCAAGTTCATTCTGAAGTAATTCGACTATTTGGGATTTATCTTGTGCCGATAACATAATGGTTAAAGATAGTCATTTTGTCACTTCAGCGCCTCCCAAATGATTTCCACAGGGTGTTTGGCCTTTCTAGCCGTACCGTCTTTAATCTGATGCCGGCAACTGGTACCTGCCGCTGCGATAATCACCTCCTCCGGTTGCTGGCGTACGGTAGGAAATAGCACCAACTCACCAATTTTCATGGATAGCTCATAGTGTTCTTTTTCATATCCAAACGAGCCGGCCATTCCACAACAACCCGACGGAATCAATTGCACCTGATTGCTTCCCATTTTCATAAGAATTTTCTTTACTGGAGTTAGCGACGAAAGTGCTTTTTGTTGGCAATGTCCATGCAGCTTTATCAGAGCTCCTTGCTCTTTAAACAGTGTAAGGTCAATATTTCCTGCATCGAGTTCTTTGGCTAAAAACTCCTCCACCATAAATGTGTGGTCTGCAATCGCCTTTGCAGCTTCTTTTTCCTGGTCTCTGAGTAAATCCGGATACTCGTCTCTAAAGGTCAAAATAGCCGACGGCTCCACTCCTATTAGTGGTGTTTCTTCCGAGATCAGGTCTTTGAATACTGCTACGTTCTCTTTAGCAAACTCTCGTGCTTCTTCCAAAAATCCTTTGGACAAAAACGGCCTTCCGGACTCTGTATGCTTGACGTATGCTACCTGGTAACCAAGTCTATCTAACAACTGAACTGTAGTTATCCCAATTTCAGCCTCATTGTAATTGATTAACTCGTCAATGAAGAGGTACACCTTTTTGCCAGAATGAGCGGTAGGCTTAAACTGTTTGGTAAACCATTTCTCCCAAGAAATTTTGGACAGCTCCGGCATGCTCCGTTTTTTAGCAAAACCCATTACGCCTTTGACCAAATTTCCTGTCACGTCGTTGCTGAAAGCTAATCGGTATCCCCATGGTATTTTAGATGCCAACTTCATTCCTCCACTGAAATTACCAATCAGTTTGTTGCGGAAAGGAACTCCCTTCTCTTTGTAGTACTGGTATTGCCACTCTTGCTTGAGTTTGCCCATGTCCACATTGGATGGACACTCAGATTTACAGCCTTTACAGCTGAGACAGAGGTCCATCACCTCTTTGATCTCTTCATGCGCAAAAGGGTTTGGCCGATCAGAACGCGTGAGCATCTCACGAAGAATGTTGGCTCTTGCCCTTGTTGTTTCTTTTTCATTGCGAGTAGCCATGTAACTCGGACACATGGTGCCTCCCGATATTTCGGTCTTACGACAGTCTCCTGATCCATTGCATTGCTCTGCTGCTCTTAGATAACCTTCTGTCTCAGAGAAATCCAATATCGTTTCAAACTCACGGGTTACCTGATCCTTTTCATAGCGCAAACTGGTGTCCATCGGAGGAGTGTCCACAATCTTGCCAGGGTTCATGATGTTCTGAGGATCCCAGGTTTGTTTTAGGTTTTTAAAGAGCTTGTAATTGTGCTCTCCCACCATCTGTGGAATAAACTCTCCACGCAATCGACCGTCTCCATGTTCGCCAGAAAGCGACCCTTTGTATTTCTTAACCAGAGTCGCTATTTCTTCTGCTATGGTTCTAAACAACGCCACACCCTTAGATGTCTTGAGGTCGATAATCGGCCGTAAATGCAACTCACCCGAACCGGCATGGGCATAATGCACACAAAAGAGGTCGTGTTTCTTCAAGATTTCATTGAACTCCGCAATGTATGCTGGTAGATCCTCCACATCCACAGCAGTGTCTTCGATAACGGGAGCCGGTTTGGCATCACCTACTACATTGGACAATAGTCCCAGTCCAGCCTTGCGCAAACCCCAAACTTTCTTAATTTCATCTCCGCTGATAATTGGAAAAGAATAGCCCAGTTTAGCTTTTTTGAGGTCATCAATTAGCGCTTGTGCCGCTTGATCAGCTGCCTCCTCGGTCTCATGGGTTAGTTCGGCTACCAATATTGCCTGTGGATCTCCTTCCACAAAAAATCGATAATCTCTATAGATACGATTTCGCTTAGTTGCCTCCAGTATGAAGTGATCCATCAACTCACTCGCACTAGGCTGATGCTTTAGTACGACCAGATTGGCTCTTAGTGATTCATCTATTGTTTTGCAGTGGATACATATCAGCCGCTTGTGTGGAGGGGCAATTTTGCTCAACTTGATTTTAGCGGCTGTCACAAAAGCGAGTGTTCCCTCGGAGCCTGCAATGAGCTTGCTGAAGTTAAACATCGCCCCTTCTGACTTAAACGGTACCATCTCCGAAAGAATGTCCAACGCATATCCCGTGTTTCTCCTTGGCACTGATGCTTTGGGGAAGCCTTCTTTTATTGCCTGCACGTTACCTTTGTCCGACAGCATTTCCTTGATATCAAAATAGATGCTGGCCTCTAACAGGCCCGAAGTATTCATGCCATTGGCACGAGCAAGGAATGCCGACATATCCATTGGAGCAAACTTCGTTCGATTGCCATCTGCCAATACCACGTCCACTTCCATCAGGTGTTCACGAGTACTTCCGTAAACCACCGAATTAGCTCCACAGCTGTTATTTCCAATCATTCCTCCAACCATAGCGCGATTGGCCGTAGAGGTCTCAGGAGCGAAAAAATATCCGTACTCTTTTAGCCTATTGTTCAGATCATCTCTGACAATTCCAGGCTGCACAATCGCCCAGCCTTCCTGCTCATTTACTTCTATTATCTGGTTGAAATGCTTGGACACATCCACAACAATTCCTCCACCCACTACCTGACCCGCCAGTGAAGTTCCCGCCGTTCTTGGAATGATGGTCGTCTTGTTTTCCCCAGCAAACTTGATCAGCTGGACAATGTCCTCATTGGTTTTGGGAATGGCTACAGCCAAAGGGATTTCACGATAGGCCGATGCGTCTGTTGCATACAATTTTCGTGTCGTCTCATCGATAAATAATTCTCCTTCCAGCTGTTTCCTAAGCGCTTCGAAATCCATCATTCGGCAAAATAAATAATCAATACAATTTAAAGTGGGGAAGGGTTGATATTGTCGGATCACCAAAAATTTACCTCGACAGATAATATTTTTTTGAAATGTGAATCTTTAGTCACCAAAATTAGTGAGTGCTGTTCAGAAAGTGCAGCAATCCAAATATCATTTTCAGGAATTGGGGTTCCTCTATGTTTTAAATCTGCTTTTATTTTAGCATAAAATTCAGAGGTCTCTTCATCAACTTGAACCACATTCACTTGCTTGATAAGTTCTTCAACTTGTTTGGTACGCTGCTCCTTTAGTTGTGCCAAGTTAGCGCCATACAACAACTCTCCAACAACAATAACTGGGACCGAGAACGGTGCTGTTGACATAAAATCTGCGGCTTTTTGGTCACCCCTGAATAAATCAACAATAATGTTGGTGTCAAGTAAATATTCGCTACCAGTCTGCATGATCTATACTTTCACAGCCATCTGCAATAATCTCAGTCATTTCATCGGCTTCTTCCTTTGTCCATATTCCTGAATATTTCTTCAATGATTCAGAAACTTTCTTCTCATCAGCATTCAGGAGAGATTCCACTTTATCAATCAAATCAGTGTCTGTTTTTTTCAACAAACGTTCAATGATTCGAAGTTTTCGAGTTTCAATCGTCATGATTTTAGATTTATACCAAGTGAATATACAAACAAATCATCTCTAGATTTAGATCACTTTATTCCTAAAACACAAAATACCGGAAAGTGATCAGAAATGTATTTTTGATCGAACGAGTCGGTTAGCACCGCATACTTTTTCACATTGATTCCTTCACTGACCGCTATGTAATCGATCCTGCGTTGGGGTGCCTGGGTAAAGTTGAATCCATTGAAGGTCGCATCTGGACCGAATGCTAAATTAGC
>JAMWZA010000034.1 GCA_024305105.1 Marinoscillum sp. | reverse complement strand
TCTATTTCTCGCAATCGTTTGGCAGATAGATTATCGACAAGGAGTTTTTCAAGTTCGAGAGAACTCAAAGAATGAATAATCCACTCAAAATCAAAACGATAGTGCTCTAAAGGGGGTAAATTCACCAACTAATTCGCTTGTAATTGCGTTATGATGGGAGTCAAAAGGAAATGATGAGAGGCTGTAAAGGAAGAAAGAGATTTATGAGAATATACATTTTTTGTTTTTTGATGTTGCCGGCATTCATGACTTTCTCTCAAAAGAAGAAAAAGGATGAAGACGACTACACTCCAATTGATGTGACTGAGTTATCCGCTGGAGAAGTACTCAAGGCAGAGTCCATGATTATTGATGCGCAGCGCGAATTAATGTTGGAGAACTACTTCAAGTCGTTGGAGATTTTCAAATCTGCTCTGGAGATTACACCGGATGATCCGGTGATCAATTTTAAAATAGCTGAAATTTTAACCAAAAACGGAGATAACTCTGGAGCGCTGGTTTATGCGACCAAAGCTTCTGAGTTAGATTCTTCCAATAAATATTATCTCCTCTTAACCGCTGAAATACACAAATCACTGTCCAACTACAAAGAAGCTACCAAGCTGTACCAGCGGATGATTGATACCATTGATGGCACAGAAGAGTATTTGTTTGATTTGGCTATCCTCTATCAGTTTCAGGGAGAAGATAAGAAGGCTCTCGAAACGTATAATCGCGCGGAGAGTGTTTTCGGGATGAATGAGATTGTTCTACGAGAAAAGCAGAAGATTTACCTGAAAAACAAAGACTATGAAGGACTGGTCAATGACTGGGATAAGTTGATTGAGGACAATCCTGGGGAAGACCGATACACCATTGAGCTGGTTGAGTTTTTGATATCTCATGACATGATGTCTGAGGCAAAAGAACGAATTGAGTCTTTAGGGCCTAATCGTGAGCGTGATCTCTTGCTAAGCCAGATTGCGTTGGCAGAAGGTAATGTGACAGAGGCAATCGAATTGGTGAAATCCACCATGAAGGCCAAAGAGATTAGTCATACATCCAAGCTGCAGATGCTTAACCGCCTATTACAGAGTGCTATTTCTACAGAGGATTTTGACATGGTGATGTCTCTGGCAGAAATCCTTGCTGGACAATACCCGAGTATCTATGAAGTACAGGCATACACCGGGGATGTAATGTTCCAGTTAGAGAATAAAGAAAAGGCAAGATCGTATTATCTAAAAGCGGTAAGAATCGATCCGGCAAACTACGGCACCTGGCAGAATATTTTACAAATCGAAGCGGGTCTAAATGAGTACGATAGCGTGATTGTTCATGCTGAAAAAGCACTCGAATACTTTCCAAATCAGGCACCGCTATACTATTTCGGCGGCACGGGATACCTGATCAACAAGGATTATAAACGCTCCATTCAGCTATTTGATCAGGGGAAAAAGTATGCAACAGATAATGGATTAAAAACCATTTTTTACGGTCAAATGGGGGATGCCTATAACAGTTTAAAGCAATACAACAAGTCCTATGAAGCGTATAATCAAGCTTTGGTGGCTGACCCGGAAAACGATCATGTGCTTAATAACTACAGTTATTTTTTGAGTTTACGGAATGAAGATATGGACAAAGCAGTAACCATGTCTACCAGGTTGGTAGAGCTGCATCCGGACAATCCGACGTATCTTGATACTCATGGTTGGGTACTGTACACGCTAGAGAAATACGAAGAAGCCCTTGTATATTTAAGAAAAGCAGCAGATTTGCAGGAAGATGGTACAGTCATTGAACATTATGGCGATGTGCTATATAAACTTGGTAAGATTGATGAAGCAGTGAAGCAGTGGAAAAGAGCGAGTTTACTCAATGATGCTTCCAAAAACATTGAAAAGAAAATTGCAGAAAGGAAATTATACGAATAGAATCTTAGGGCTTGGCTTTGCCTTTCTTTTGATTCTTTCAGGTTGTAATAAAAAGTTTGCTGACATATTTGATCGCAGTGGCAATCGCTTGGTTGTGGATGACGTATCATTTGAGTATTTATCAGCTAAGGCTAAAGTCGATTTTGATTCTGAAAAAAACAGCTTGTCTGGTACGGCCAATATGCGGATCCAGAAGGACAGTGCCATATGGGTGTCATTGTCTCCGGGTTTGGGAATCGAAGCTGCCCGGGTACTGATCACCAGGGATTCAGTGGCTATCCTTGATAAGATCAACAAAGTTTTCATGGCTTACTCGTTTTCCGAATTGAGTAAAAAACTTGAATTCGATTTGAATTATTCGCTTGTCGAATCGGTGGTGATCGGAAATCTTATCTATCCTTATGTAAGGGAGCGTGTGGAAAAGACGTCAGACATGTACACCTATAATCAGCAACATGGAAATTTTTACTTTGAAAACTTCATTGGCACTAAAACCATGAAGTTGGAAGAAGTAAGTGTTCGGGATACAGTTACGAATAATGCGATTTCTGTTACTTATGGTGATTTTCAACTCGTAGAGGAGGAGGTTTTCCCATTCCTGATCAAAGCAGTATTGGCCTACAGCGAAAAAGGTAAACAGAAAACAACAATTGACCTGGAATACAAGCAAGCCAATATTGAGAGTAAAGTTCTGAGGTTTCCATTTAATGTGCCACAGCGATATGAGCGTAAGTAACATGCCTAAATATGTGCTTTGGGCCATGCTGTTGCTATGTTCAGCTACGCTATCGTATGGTCAGAAGACCAAATCCCAATTAGAGAAGGAAAAGAGAGAAAACCTCAGCAAGATAGCAGAGGCGGAGAAAATTTTGAGTGACACAGAATCTGAACGTAAGGCTACTATAGGTCAACTGCGCGCTCTCAATCAGCAAATCTCTGCACGGGAAGGGTTAATCAGTTCATTGAATGAAGAAATTGCTTTATTGGATGGAGAGATTAAGGATTTAAACATCATCGTATCAGCTCTTCTTTCGGATTTGAAGCAACTAAAGGCGGAGTATGCAGCAATGATTTACAGTAGCTATAAGGCAAACCATGGGTATTCTCAGCTCACGTTTCTTTTCTCGGCAGCTACGTTTAACCAACTTTTTATGCGGTTAAAGTATCTGGAACAATATTCTGATGCGCGTAAGCTCCAGGCCCAACAGATAGAGGAAGTATCAAAAGAGCTGGATGGTCAGCGCAATGAGGTGCAGATCAAGCGAGCAGAGCAACAGGTTTTATTGAATCAGCAGTTGGCTGAGAATGAAAAATTACTCAGACTTAAGAATAAGCAGAGCAACCTTGTTCAGGAACTAACCAAAAAGGAGAAGCAGTTAAAAAGAGAACTTGCCGAACGAAAAGAAGCCTTAGACCGTTTGGATAAACTGATAGCAGAAATCGTCCGTAAAGAATTGGAGCGGTCCAAAACGCTTTCGTCAAAAGCATTAGCCGATGAGGAGGAACTTTCCGCCAATTTTGAGGAGATGAAAACGAAATTGTCATGGCCGGTGCAGTCCGGGTTTGTGTCTTCTAAATTTGGGAAGCAACCGCATCCGGTTTTGAAAGGCATCACAGTTGATAACCGTGGGGTAGAAATACAAACCAACAAGGATTCACCTGTAAAAAGTGTCCACCAGGGCAAGGTGATTACGGTGGCTTTTGCTCCGGGAATGAATAACGTGGTGATGGTGCAGCACGGAGAATACTTTACCCTTTATGCACGCTTAAAGGAGGTTCATGTAAAAAAGGGCAGCATTGTCGGAAAAGATGATTTAATTGGAACTGTCTATACAGATAATAGTGGAGTGACCGAAGTTCATTTCGAGGTTTGGAAAAATTACGCAAAGCTCGATCCTGAAAAGTGGCTTTCTCCAAAATGATTTTTTAGTAGGGAGCTTTTATAGCTATCTTTGATTTTAAATTAATACGAACGATATGAATACGGTGTTAGCATTTGGAATGCCAGGAGGTTGGGAACTGATTGTCATTATTTTGTTTGTCATCATCTTCTTTGGTGCCAAGAAAATTCCTGAGATCGCTCGAGGAATGGGTAAAGGTATCCGTGAGTTTAAGGATGCGACCAAAGAGATCAAAAACGAGATTGACGAGTCAGGAAAAGAGACCAGCGAAAAAAAGAAATAACACTTGCAAGCAAATTCTTCATTCTCTGAAATCAGTCGAGGGCTGGAAAATGGCACATTTACGTGCAAAGACGTAGTTAAGCATTATCTGTCCAACATCGAGGACAAAAACCCAAAGCTTAATGCATTGCTTTCCGTGTATGATGAAGAAGCCCTTAGTCAAGCAGAAATTGTAGATCAAAAGATCAAAGACGGTACTGCGGGCAAGCTAGCAGGCATGGTGGTGTCTATAAAAGACGTGCTTTGTTACAAAGACCATCCACTGCAGTGCGGCAGCAAAATTCTCGAAGGATTTGAATCACAGTTTTCAGCTACGGCTGTCCAAAGACTCATTGATGAAGATGCTATCATCATTGGACGAAACAACTGTGATGAATTTGCCATGGGCTCATCCAGTGAAAATTCTGCTTTCGACCCTGTCATCAATGCCGATGGTCAAAATCGTGTGCCGGGAGGTTCTTCCGGAGGTTCTGCAGTCGCAGTGCAGGCAGATATGTGTGCCGTTTCTTTAGGAACGGATACTGGGGGGTCAGTTAGGCAGCCAGCATCTTTCTGCGGTATCGTAGGGCTTAAGCCGACTTATTCCAGAATTTCACGACACGGATTGGCTGCTTATGCCAGCACATTTGATGTTATTGGCATATTTAGTCACAATGCGGAAGATGCGGCTCTGGTGCTGGAAGTAATCGCTGGAGCAGATGAGTACGATAGCACGGTCTCTCGTGAACCAGTGCTGGATTACACAAACCAACTGCAATTAGAAGGTAAAAAGAAGATTGCCTACATCAAAGAAACCGTAGAGAACGATGCGCTCAACGACGAAGTTAAGCAAGCGTTCCTTACTAAAATAGATGAATTGAAAGCTGAAGGTCACCATGTAGAAGAGGTGTCATTTCCATTGATGGAATATGCTTTACCCACTTACTACATACTGACCACAGCGGAGGCAAGTTCTAATTTGTCAAGATATGACGGGGTGCGGTTTGGATACAGAACAGAGAACCCAAAGAACCTGGAGGCTATGTATAAAAAGAGCCGTACAGAAGGTTTTGGTCATGAGGTGTCTAAAAGAATTTTACTTGGAACTGCAGTGCTTTCATCCAGCTATCATGATGCATATTATTTGAAAGCACAAAAAGTAAGACGAATGATTCAGGAGCAGCTCAATGCTGTCTTGGATGAATATGATTTCGTAGTACTTCCAACAGCACCCACTACAGCTTTTGAGCTGGGTTCCAAAACAGATTCAATGGAAATGTATCTGGCAGATTTATTTACCGTGCAGGCATCAGTAGCTGGAGTGCCAGCCGTTTCGGTGCCTATTGGTCGAGATTCTGAGGGCATGTCTATTGGTATTCAGGCAATTTCCAAAGCCTTTGAAGAGCACAAATTATTAGCTTTTTCGAAGTATCTTACCAATAATTAATCTGAATAAGATTCGTTATGAAGGTTATGAGACAACTAGTGACAGTGTGGATGATATGCTGGAGTTTGGTCACTTACAGTCAGCACCAATTACGTTATGATCCCATCCCGGATGTAACCTATGAAGAAGTAGGGGATAGGCTTTCCTGTATTGAAGGCGAAGTGCCCTTAAACTACAACGATAAGGTTAAAAGCTTTATCGATTACTTCACCATTCGAGATCGGCCCTACACTCGAGGTGTTCTGGCCAAACTGGATATTTATTTCCCAATCTTTGAGGAGGCACTTGAGCGTTACGGCCTTCCTGATGAACTCAAATACTTGTCGATAGTAGAATCTGGCTTACGGCCCAATGCGATTTCCAGAGCGAATGCCGTTGGTTTGTGGCAATTCGTTTCGTCTACAGGTCGAATGTACGGCTTGCAGAGTGATTGGTATCTGGATGACCGAATGGATCCTTATGCATCCAGTGATGCGGCAGCCAGACATCTAAGAGACCTTTACAGTATGTTCGGTGACTGGGAACTGGCATTGGCAGCTTATAATTGTGGCCCGGGAAACGTTCGCAAAGCCATTAGAAGAAGTGGATATCAACAGCACTTCTGGGATATTTATAATTACCTGCCGCGTGAGACCCGATCTTACGTGCCTCAGTTCGTCGCTGTTTTGTATGCCGTGAATTATGCTGCCGAACACAATTTATTTCCTGATAAAACGGAGTTGTTGCCAAGGTACGATACGGTCATGGTCAGTCAGTATTTTCATCTGGAGACCTTTGCCAATCAGTTGAATGTTTGTTTGGATGACTTGCTGGACATGAATCCGAATATCAAGCGTGGAGCCATTCCCGAAGGGACAAAAGATTTTGTATTGCGTGTTCCAGAAGACTTAAAGAGCCAGATTAGTGAGAACCGAAGTATGCTATATGATACCGCAGGAAAAGTAGGTCGAGAGCATCTGGATTACCTGGCTAGAAACACTCCGGGAAGCACTTACGGTCGCGTTCGCCAAATCTACCGTGTTCGCAGTGGAGATGTACTTGGCACCATTGCTCAGCGGTACCATGTGAGAGTTTCGGATATCAGATCATGGAACAACCTGTCAGGCAACATCATTAGGGTAGGTCAGAATCTGAATATCTGGGTGATGCCAACTTACAATAGCAGCACTAAAGATCTGTATGTAACTACTTCAGCGAGAGACGTCAATACCGTGGTGCCAAAACCTGGTCAAAAGGTGCATCATGTACAGCCCGGAGACACGCTATGGGAGATTGCCAAAAAAGCAGATGTGTCGATAGACAAGCTCAAGTCTTTGAATAACCTTAGCTCCAATACCATAAAACCCGGACAACAGCTTATCATATCTTCCAAGTAATTTCGTTGGTTATAAACACATCATTGTTAACCTTTACAATCGACCAATAACCCGAGGTAAAATGAGAAACAACTTCCTTCTACTATTTTTTAGTGCGCTACTGCTAGTTGCTGGCTGTAGTACAAAAACTGGAGAAAAACTTAAAAAAGACTTCATGCCAATAGCGCGTGGAGAAAACGATGAGATTATCCTGGTGATAGATTCTGCTCAGTGGTCCAATGAAGTCGGAGATGAATTACGCAACATCTATCAGCAATATGTGCCGATGCTTCCTCAGGATGAGTACGAGTTTTCCATCAATAAGGTGAATCCTAGCAAGCTAAACGACGTGTTTAAGAATGCCAAGAACATCATCTTCGTGATGACACTTGATTCCAGAACCAACCAAAGTAGAACAGTTAGAGAATATTTCACAGATAGTTCTTTAAAGAAAATACAGGAGGATACGTCTATTTTTTATACGGTTCGCAGAGACGAGTTTGCGAAAGGACAGATTGTCCTTTTCTTGTTTGGTCAGGATGAGGAGACACTTATTGAAAAGCTGAAGGATAAGAAACCTGCCTTGAGAAGTCTATTTACCGCAGCGGTCAGAGAGCGTACTCGGGAGAGCTTGACGGCCAAAGGCGAGAAGGAGACCATGAAAGCGATTGAGGAAGATCACAACTTTTCGATTCATGTTCCTTACGGATGGGATTTGGCGAAAAGCCAGGAGGATTTTATCTGGTTACGCATGTTGGAATCTCAGTCAGAACTTAATGTGTTTGTTTATGAAGGAGATTACGATGATGTAGAGGTCTTCAATAGGGTGGATAAACTCCGTGACGAAATAACCAGCACGTATTTGCGGGATTCAGAAAAGCCAGAGATATTTATTAAGCGGCAGCCACAAGTGCCAGTGATGACTCAGCAGGCATCATTTAAGGATCGGTTTGCCATTGAATCCAGGGGCTTATGGAAAATAAGTGATAGCTCCGGTGGAGGCCCTTTTGTGAGTTACACCTTTGTAGATGAAAAGACTCAAAAGCTGTACTACATAGAGGGCTATGTTTATTCTCCTGCGACTAAAAAGAAACACCTAATCAGGGAAGTAGAAGCAATACTATCTACTTTTGAAGTAGATTCACCTAAGGAGAACAACCCGTCTTAATTACCCGAACCAAAACCTAACCGAACGATGTGCGCTAAAATCAGAAAGAAGGAGGCGCTGGACTTTCATGAAGTAAAGCCAGCAGGAAAGATAGAAGTAACCCCAACAAAGCCACTAAGCAGCCAGCATGATTTGGCTTTGGCGTATTCCCCGGGAGTGGCTGAGCCATGTAAGGAGATAGCCGCAGATGTAGAAAACGTCTATAAATATACAGCTAAAGGTAACTTGGTTGGTGTCATATCCAATGGTACCGCTGTGTTGGGTTTAGGCAATATTGGTCCGGAAGCTTCCAAGCCGGTAATGGAAGGTAAGGGAGTTCTTTTTAAGAAATTTGCGGGGATAGATGTATTTGATATAGAGATTAATGAAACCGACCCGGATAAGTTCATAGAGATTGTCAAAAGTCTTGAGCCTACTTTCGGAGGGATTAACCTGGAAGACATCAAGGCTCCAGAGAGCTTCAAGATAGAGCGTGAGTTACGGGATAAAATGAAAATTCCGGTGATGCACGATGACCAGCATGGCACTGCCATAATCTCATCAGCAGCCCTCATCAATGCGCTGGAAGTAAACGGTAAAAAGATACAGGACATCACCATTGTGGTGAGTGGTGCAGGTGCGGCAGCCATTGCTTGTACCGACTTATATGTTTCGCTTGGAGCTGATCCTAAAAAGATTGTGATGACCGATAGCAAGGGGGTTGTCAAAAAATCGCGGACCAACCTGGACGAAACCAAAGCAAGATATGCTACAGACCGGGAGGAACTGGATACGTTGGAAGACGCACTGGTAGATGCCGACATGTTTCTGGGATTATCGATCGGTAATATCCTTAAAGCTGCCACTCTGAAGAAGATGGCAAAAGACCCAATTGTTTTTGCGTTATCAAACCCAGACCCAGAGATCGCTTACGATTTAGCGATGAAAACCCGAAAAGACATTATTATGGCTACCGGGAGGTCGGATCATCCGAATCAAGTGAATAATGTGCTGGGTTTTCCATACATTTTCCGGGGAGCTCTGGACGTGCGAGCCACAGCGATTAACGAAGAAATGAAGCTGGCAGCGGTCAAAGCGATTGCTGACCTGGCTAAAGAGGCTGTCCCAGAGATGGTACTTAAGGCCTATGGCCAAAACAACATGAAGTTTGGTCCGGAATATCTCATTCCAAAGCCATTAGATCCACGTTTGATCACGGCTATTTCTCCGGCCGTAGCTAAGGCAGCCATGGACACCGGCGTTGCACGAATAGACATTCCAGATTGGGACAAGTATTCACTGGAGCTTCAAGAGCGAATAGGAATCGATCAGCGTTTGATTTCAAGAATCATCACCCGAGCAAGAAGAAACCCTAAACGAGTGGTCTTCGCAGAATCGGACGATGTGAATATTTTGAAGGCCGCGCAGATGGCTTACGACGAAGGAGTGGCTATACCGATTCTTCTTGGCAATGTGGATCGGATCAGAAAGCTTATTGAAGTCAATGAGTTAGATGGTCTGAAAGAATGCAACATCATCGATCCATATCAGGAGGAAGAGAAGGTAGAGGAGTTTGCTTTAGCGTTTTTCAAGAAACGTCAGCGTAAAGGAGTGACCATGAAAATGGCTCGTAAGTCCATGACCAGAAGCCGAAATCATTTTGGCTGTATGATGGTGGAGAAGGGACAGGCTGATGCATTTATTTCAGGCTTGTCAAATGATTATCCTAAAACGGTGCTTCCTGCATTGCAAATCATAGGCGTGGAGCCAGGCGTGAACCGCGTGGCAGGAATGTATATCATCAGCAACAATAAAGGGAATTTCTTCTTCGCTGATACGACAGTTAACTTGAACCCGAATGCCGAGGAGCTGGTAGACATCATTGGACTTACTTCACGTGTAGTCAAATTTTTTGATACGGAGCCTAGAATGGCGATGCTGTCATATTCCAACTTTGGGTCTGCTAGCGGTGAAGTACCAGAAAAAGCTGCAAAAGCAGTGAAGATGGCGAAAGAGAAATGGCCAAATTTGATTATCGATGGCGATATCCAGGCCAATACCGCGTTGAATAAGGAACTAATTCAAGAAAACTATCCATTCAGTGATTTGGCAAAAAATCCTGCCAACACCTTAATTTTCCCTGATTTGGCTTCTGGGAATATTGCTTATAAACTGTTGATGGAACTAGGCGGTGCTGAAGCTATAGGTCCCGTTTTGATGGGGATGAATAAATCGGTTCATGTGCTGCAAGTCGGGAGTACGGTTAGAGACATTTTCAATATGGTCGCTATTTCCGTGGTGGATGCGCAGCTGAATGAAAAGCGAGAAAAGAGTAATAAAGCATGATCAATTACTTAGAAGGCAAGCTTGCCGTAAAAGATCCGACCTATGTAGTGGTTGACATAAATGGAGTGGGGTACGAGGCAAAGATCAGTCTCATCACGTATTCAGCGATTAAGTCATTAGATAAAGCAAAGCTCTATACCCATTTACACATCAAAGAAGATGCTCATACACTGTATGGTTTTTCGGAGGAATCTGAGAAGCGGAGGTTTCTTGATCTGATTAGCATATCAGGTGTTGGGCCGAGTACTGGTTTGATGATCCTTTCTTCACTTTCACCGGAAGAACTTCAACAAGCTATTCTTAGTGAAGACGTGAAAACGATTCAGGGCGTAAAGGGAATAGGGCTGAAAGGAGCTCAACGGATTGTTCTTGAGCTAAAAGACAAAATGAAGAAGGAAGGACTCCTTGAAAAAGCAGGAGAAATTGTTCCTTCAAGTAACAATACTTTACGAAATGAGGCGTTATCGGCCTTAACTACTTTAGGAATTGGTAAACCTGCTGCCGAAAAAAGTATCGACAATATTTTGAAACAACAAGGGCAGCAAATTAAACTTGAGGAGCTTATTAAACTAGCTCTCAAGCGAGCCTAACGCTAATTTTTGTTTGGAGAGGAATTCGTACATACAGCTGCTGGTAAGTGTGGTGTTTTTGTGTTTCTGTTCTGCGGAACTTGAAGCCAAAAAACGTCTGTCTGCTCCTACATTTTTATTGCAGCAGCAACCATCTAAAAAGGATACAGTCAAGCGAGATACCATTCCGCCATACGAGCCCACTAAGATTCCTACGTATCAACCGTCTTATAGGTTTGGAGATCCGTTCTCAAATCGTAGTAGCCCTTCTCCATTACAGCTTGCGGATCCTGCTGCGATCGACTTGCAAGTTGATTATGACTCTTCGATAAATTACTCAGTTTATGAGCGTATTGGAGAGGTCAACTTTCGCCCTGTGACCACCATGAGTTTTGAGGAATATGATCAATACAATGATCAGCAGATCCAAAAAGAGTATTTCAAACAAAAATCTGCAGGACTTGATGGTGAAAGTGCGGTAAGTGGTAGAAGCCTGATTCCACGGTTGTACATCAGCCCGATGTTTGATCGCTTGTTTGGAGGCAGTTATGTTGATATACAGCCAAATGGGTTCGTTAACCTGGATTTTGGAGGTCGTTTCCAGCGCGTAGACAACCCGTCCATTCCCAGACGCCAGCAGCGAAATGGAGGATTTAATTTTGATCAGCAGATTTCGCTTAATCTGGTAGGGAAGATTGGTGAAAAACTACAGGTCACAGCCAATTTTGACAATAACAACACATTCGATTTTCAGAATAACCTGAAGGTAGAGTATACCGGATACGAAGAGGACATAGTCAAGAAAATAGAGATTGGTAACGTGAGCATGCCGGTTACCAACTCACTAATGACCGGTGCTCAGTCACTTTTTGGAGTTAAAACACAACTGCAGTTTGGAAAACTATTTGTGACTGGAGTTGTCTCCAGACAGCAAGGCAAGAGTGACGTGATCACCGTGGAGAGTGGGTTCCAGGGGAAAGAATTTGAGATTCGAGCATCAGATTACGATGAGAACCGGCACTTCTTTTTAAGTCAGTTTTTCCGAGACAACTATGAAAACTGGCATAGAAATCTACCTCAGATTGTTTCAGGATTGAATATCGCTCAGATCGAGGTTTATGTAATCAACAGAAACAACGATACGGAGTCTACGCGTGAGGTTTTGGCTTTGATGGACCTGGCGGAAGAGAACAGTGAGGATATTTATCGAAGTGGACCAAATGCAAACGGTTATGAGGTGACTCCAAACTCAGGTTTTATTGGACCGGCCAATGAGGCGAACAACCTTTTCGGGGACCTTGCTTCTACTGCAGGTTTCCGAAATAGTAATGATGTCACCGGAATTTTAGAGGATCAATTTGGATTCACCAGTGGAGTGGACTTTGTGAAAATAGGGACGGCTCGAAAACTGGAACGAGAAAAGGAATTCGTGGTAAATGAGCAGCTGGGGTATATCTCCTTATTGAGAAAACTTCAGAATGATGAAATGCTGGCTGTGTCCTATGTGTATTCTTATAATGGCCGAACCTATACTGTTGGTGAGCTGACTCAGGACTATTCTGGTCTGGCAGATGATCAGGTAATTGTATTGAAAATGCTTCGTCCAAATCGAATCAACGTGGAAGTGCCGACCTGGGACTTGATGATGAAAAACATCTACAGTCTAAATGCCAATCAGGTGGAGCGTGAAGGCTTTCAGTTAAGAATCCACTACCGAGACGATGCTACGGGGATCGACAACCCTTCACTGCATGAAGGTCGATTGACAAAGGATCGGCCATTGATTGAACTGCTTGGGTTGGATCAGTTAAACCAAAACAATGACCGCTCCCGAGATGGAAACTTTGACTTTATTGAGGGCATTACGATGGATACCCGAAACGGCAATGTGATTTTCCCTGTTTTGGAGCCCTTTGGTTCTACGCTGGAAAGTAAGTTTGAGGATGGCGAAAGCTCACTAAAACAAAAATATGTTTATGATGAACTGTATGAGTCCACTAAGATTGATGCTGAGCAGCTCGCCTCAAAGAACAAGTTTTTCATTCAGGGCCGGTTGAATGCTGGTTCGTCCAATCAAATATCCTTGCCGGGCATCAATATAGCTGAAAACTCGGTAGTCGTAACAGCAGGTAACACACCACTTACGGAAGGGCTGGATTATCGTGTGGATTACAACCTGGGTACCGTAACTATTCTAAACGAAGGCATATTGAATTCTGGGAAGACCATCAATATTGCGTATGAAAAAGCCGACCTGTTCAACTTCCAATCACGCTGGTTATATGGAGCTCGGATGGACTACAAAATCAGTGATAATTTCAATCTGGGAGCTACTTTATTGCATCTCAATGAACGACCAGGGGGAATCTCCCGCTATACGATTGGAGACGAACCGACGAGAAACACGAAATACGGGTTCGATGTGAACTATCAAAGTGAAGTTCCATTTATCACCAAAGCTGTTGACTTCCTTCCATTGGTAAGTACCAAAGCTCCATCCAGCATTTCTTTCAATGCAGAGTTTGCTCAGCTGGTTCCCGGCACTTCCAATCTGGTAGATGGCAAAGGCACTTCTTACATTGATGATTTTGAAAGTGCCGTTACGCCGATCAACCTTAGTGGAGCAGTTGGCTGGAAACTGGGTACAACGCCACAAGGCCCTAACAAAACCTTTGATGCGTCCACCAACTCTGATATTCTTGGGTTCAATTATAAGAAAGCAAAAATTTCCTGGTATTCGATAGATCCATCTGTATTCTATCAGGCAGGTCAGCGACGGCCTGATAACATTACGGAGGAGGATTTGGATAACCATTATGTTCGTCCTGTATTTTTTAATGAGATCTATGAAGAACGAGATCAAAATGTTTTTGTCGTGCCTGAAACGATATTTGATATCGCTTATTTCCCTCAAGAAAGAGGTCAATACAACTACAATCCTAATTTAATTGAAGATGTGGATAGTGAGGGAAACCCAATTACCCTTCTACCAAACCCGGAGCAAAATTATGGAGCCATTTATCGAAACATTAGCACAGAAACGAACTTTAAGCAAAACAATGTTGAGTATCTGGAATTCTGGCTTTTAGATCCATTTATCGCAGGACCTAATGGTCGGGTATTGGATGGGGTATTCAATCAAAATAACACTGATGGTGGTCAACTCATTTTTAACTTGGGTGATATTTCGGAGGATTTCAACAACGATGGTCGCAAGGCATTTGAAAGTGGCTACCCGGCAGATGGAGATGCTTCTACGACCATTTCCAACGAATGGGGACGACAGCCAGATGAGCCGTTCTTAACCAACAACTTTGAGCAATCAGGTCGCGAAAATCAGGATGTGGGTTTCGATGGGTTGAAAGATGAAGATGAATCTTCCTATTTCTCTGATTACATTAATCGTCTTAATCTTTCCGCCAATGCCTTAAGTTCCATTAACGCTGATCCATCAGGAGATAATTTCAGGTACTTCTTAGATTCAGAATTTGATAACCGGGACGTGAAGATTTTGGAACGGTATAAGAATTTTAATGGCCTGGATGGGAACAGTCCGACCCAAAGTGGAAACAATGTGCAGTCCTATACGATAATTCCAGATAATGAGGACTCCAATACCGATGGTAATTTCGTTACTGCTGAGAGTTACAATGAGTACCGGATCAACCTTCGTCCGGGACAGTTAGATATCGATCAAAACTTCATTGTTGATAAGACTTTAAGTGCCAACAGAGAGAACTATTGGTATTTATTCAGAATCCCCATTAATACCGCCGGTACACCTATTAATGGAGGAATGGACATCAATACCGTTCGGAGTATCCGTATGTACCTCACCGGATTTAGACAGCCTGTTGTTTTAAGAATGAGCAAATTGCAGCTAGTGGGCTCACAGTGGAGAAAATATGATGAATCACCGCTAAATGAACCCGGTTTAAATGAGATCCCTGAGACGACTTTTTCTGACTTTACGGTCTCTGTAGTCAATATTGAAGAGAATAGTGGTGGTGCTGACAAAATACCGTACACCGTTCCGCCGGGCATTAATAGAGATAGAGACAACACCACAATCATTAACAGAAGAAGAAATGAACAGTCTCTTCAAATTTGTGTAGAGGATCTGGCTGATAAGGATGCGCGTGCGGTATTTAAGAACTCTACGATTGACCTGATTAATTACGGGCGAATTCAAATGTTCTTTCATGCGGAGGAGTATAAAGGCAAGATGCTACTTGACGATGAGGTGTCCGCATTTTTGAGATTAGGTACACAAGCAAATGATCAGTACTACGAGATCGAAGTGCCTCTGAAAGTAACTCCACAAGGAACGGGAAGTAATCCTGAACTAATATGGCCAGAAGCAAATGAAATTGATTTGTCCATCAATGAACTGCTCGGGATCAAATCCGAACGAAATCGTGGCGGCTTTGACGAGACGCTACCTTACTCTACTCCATCAAACAATGGGCAATACAAACTGACGATCAAGGGAAATCCAGATATGAGTTCCATTCAAACACTCATGATCGGTGTTCGAAACCCAGGCTCTGATGATGGGGCATCAAAGTCCGTCTGTATTTGGGCCAATGAACTGCGTGTAACAGATTTCGATACCCGAAAGGGCTGGGCGGCAAACGCCAGAGTGAGTGCTAAACTTGCTGATCTGGCCACAATATCTGCATCTACCCGCTACACATCTATTGGGTTTGGAAACATTCAGCAGACGATCCAGCAACGTACACGACAAGAAACGACACAATATGACGTGTCTGCCAACGTGAACATCGATAAGTTCCTGCTACCTGAAAAGACTGGCTTACACGTGCCAATGTTCGTCAGTATGGAAAAGAGCCGCTCCATTCCCCAGTACGATCCATTGGACCCAGATGTACCCTTGGAAGCCTCGTTGGAAACCATTAATACTACTGAGGAACAGGAAGAATACCGGCGAATTGTTGAAGATCGATCGGAACGACGCAGTATCAATTTCACCAACGTACGCAAAGAAAAAGTCAACCCGGAGGCCAACAACCACTTCTTTGATGTAGAAAACTTATCCCTTTCTTATGCTTACTCGGACATCACCACTAGCAATGTCAATACGCAATCTTATGTGCAGAAAAACACGAGTGGAGGAGTCGCCTATAACTACGCGCCAAATCCGTTAGTGATAGAGCCTTTTGCCAAATCCGAGGCGTTTAGCAGTCCATATTTAAAACTGATTAAAGACGCCAACCTGTCACTTTCACCTAGTAATATTTCCATCCGTGGGGACTTGGCAAGGAGTTTCCGGATGACCAGGCTTTATGATGAGCAGTTGCAGCCACAGTATGGAAATGAGTTTTATGAGCGACTCTTTACGTTTAACAGGACGTATGGATTGCGCTGGAATCTGTTCAAAAGTCTCAGTCTTGATTACTCCGCCCGGGCAAATGCAGTAATAGATGAAATAGAGAATGAAAATGGTCCCACAGCTGACAATCCAATTGAGGGAGATTTAGATTCGGAAGAAGAGTTTCAATACATCTGGGGACAGATTAAGGATTTGGGTAGGATGAAAAATTTCACACAAGATGTGTCTGCTACCTACAAGCTGCCGTTTGATAAGCTGCCGCTGACTGATTGGGTAAGTGGAGATATCAGATATGCAGTGGGCTACAACTGGACAGCCGGTTCTCTGGGCCAAAATGATGACAGTGGTGACTTTTTTGGACACACCATTCAAAATCGCAGGGACCGAGGGTTAACAGGGAAGATTGATATGGTCAAACTGTACAATAAAGTCACTTTTCTTAAAAATGTCAATCAGCCAACCCGAAAACGCTCCAAAGATGACGAGGAGCAGTCAGGACCAAATCTCGGCAAGACCTTTTTGCGGATGATGATGTCATTGCGGAGCATCAATGTGACCTACAACATCAGAGAGACCACTTCATTGGCTGGATTCACACAGGAACCTTTCCTGCTGGGAATGGACAGTAGCTGGAGTGCCCCAGGGTGGGAGTTTATTTTGGGAGAGCAAGACCCAGAGATACGCAGACGTGCAGCCCGCAATGGTTGGATCACCAGAAGCCAGAGTTTAACAACACCTTTTATGCAGACCTATACCAATGACTTGTCCGTACGAGCAAACATAGAGCCTACTGCGGATTTTAAAATTCAGCTAGATGCCCAGCGAACCAATAACGCGAGTTTTCAGGAAATATTTAGATACGATACCTTAGATGGAGTTTCTGGATATAAGTCACTTACACCTGCTCGAAAAGGAAGTTATAACCTGAGTTTTAATACAATCAAAACGTCCTTCGATAAGAAAGGGAATAATAATTCATCTGAAGCATTTGATGATTTCACCTCTTACATAGGAGTGGTTCAAGGCAGACAAAACGCGATGGAAAACGCAAATAATGGAGTTTACGATCAGCTATCTCAGGATGTGTTGATACCAGCATTTATTGCAGCTTATACAGGTCAGTCAGGAACAGAAGTTAGTTTAACACCGTTTCCGAAAATCCCGATTCCTGGTTGGCGAATTGACTATAATGGACTATCCAAGATTCCGGCTTTGGCTGAGGTATTCTCCTCTATTACACTATCTCATGGCTACCGATCGGCCTATAACGTAAACGACTACAATTTCAATATTCAGGAGTACTCCAATAACCCTGATAATTCCTTCGGAGTGACTTTGGATAATAATGTTCTGAATTATCCTCGAGCTACGGTGCCTAATGACTCGAATAGACTGCAGCCAATTTACATTATTTCCCAGGTCACCATAGCTGAACAATTCGCACCCTTACTTGGAATAAACATAAGAACCAAGAACAACATCACCACAAGATTGGAATACAAGAAAGACCGGAGCTTATCGCTTAACATGTCCAATGCACAGGTGACAGAAACCTCCAGTAATGATTTCACCATGGATTTGGGGCTTACCAAGGATGAATTCAAATTACCATTCAAAGTCAAGGGTCGTACCATCTCTCTGGACAATGCCATCACCATGCGGGTAAGCATGACCCTCAGAGATTCTGAAACAATACAGCGCAAAATTGACGGAGAGAGTAAGATTACGAACGGAAACACCAATTTTCAGCTGCGCCCTTCCATGACTTATAAACTGAATAAAAGTCTTGATCTCACCATGTATTTTGAGCGTAGTGTAAATGAGCCAAAAATCAGTTCCTTCAAAACAGCAACCACAGCATTCGGAACTCAGCTAAGATTTAGCCTCGCACAGTAGTTTCAAACTCTTACTTTATCTATTTTTGGCGCTGAATAGTGACACTCACGCTAGACTTTATAACGCATTCAGATAAACAATTAGATTATGAATATTCCTGAAAATTTACTTTACACTGAAGATCACGAATGGGTACGAATTGAAGGTGATGAAGCCGTAATTGGTATCACTGATTTTGCTCAAGGCGAACTCGGCGATATTGTCTATGTGGAAGTGGAGACTGAAGGCGAAGAGCTTGAAAATGGAGCTGTTTTTGGGACAGTAGAAGCTGTGAAGACAGTATCTGATCTATTCATGCCACTAGCTGGTGAAGTTTTAGCATTTAATTCAGAGCTGGAATCAAGTCCAGAGCTAGTGAACTCAGACCCGTATGGAGAAGGCTGGATGATCAAAGTAAAAGTATCGGATAAGGGAGATTTACTTTCACCGGAAGCTTACAAAGAGTTGATTGGACAGTAAGTTGCTCCCTAGGATCAGTCGATGGCTTTTAGTCCTTTGGACCTTAGGCATTTTCTATCTGTTATTTTCTCCTATATCAGTGGACGAAGGATGGGAGTTGTTTGAGGGGCAGGATAAAGTAGCTCATTTTGTTTTATTCAGCACCTGGACATTTCTGGTGATGGTGGGATTTGCTCGGTATTTTAATAAGGTCATACTAACAGTTACAATCTTATCGTTACTATTTGCCGGGAGTACGGAGGTTATTCAGTATTTCCTACCAGGAAGATCCGCAGACTGGATGGATCTGGTTGCTGATTTAATTGGCAGCGTTTTCGCTGTTTTAGTGGCATTAATTCTCAAAAAGGAACTAATCCGAGTGGGAAAAGAGTTTTATTAGTAATATATTTGGAATTACTCTTGTAGTAAAGGTCAAAAAACAATTTTATGGAACCAAAGAAAAACCCTAAGGTAGATCTTGCAAAGAAATCCGGCTTGCTGATGAACATCGGTTTTTGCGCGAGTTTGGTATTTTGCATCGTGGCATTCGAATGGAAGACCTACGATGACTCGGGTATAGTCGATCTTGGACAAGTTCAGGATGACTTTGAGGACATCATGGAAATTCCACCAACGGAGCAACCGCCTCCTCCACCACCAAAAATCCAACTTCCTGAAATTATAGAAGTTCCGGATGAGGAGGAAATCGAGGAAGAAATCGAAGTTGAATTGGATGTGGAGGTTACTGAAGAAACAGTAATCGAAGATATCGTATTCGAAGAAGCTCCAGAAGAGGAAGTGGTAGATGAAGTATTTACCATCGTGGAAGATCAGCCGGAGTTCCCAGGAGGAATGGCAGCATTCTACAAGTATGTTGGAGACAACATGGATTACCCGTCTCAAGCAAGAAGGATGGGTATCGAAGGTAGAGTGTACGTTCAGTTCGTAGTAGATAAAGTGGGTAATGTCACTGAGGTTACTGCTGTAAAAGGTATCGGAGCTGGATGTGATGAAGAAGCCGAAAGAGTACTACGAGAAGCACCTAAGTTTAAGCCAGGTAAGCAACGAGGTAGAGCTGTTAAAGTAAGAATGGTACTGCCGATTATCTTTAAGCTTAGCAACTAAGAAAGAATCTTATTCTTAATAATCATGAACCCTGACAGTAGACGTCAGGGTTTTTTTGTGCCTTTTGATGTAGGATTGATGAGTTGTCAATTTGCCACTGTTGTAGTTTTGATGTAGTCTAAATCGCCTTTGGAGCTACACATGGCCTTATCTTGGGTGAATCTTTGAAATTTGAAAACTCACTATGATTCGTGCCTTTTTATTTACACTACTTCTTACTCCACTCTTTACTAAAGCACAGGTTGTACTGCGTGATACTGCTTTGGCATGGCAGCATCATGATTTCGTATTGAATGAAGATCACTCTATGATGGCCTATACGACTAGAGATGATGAGATTACTGAGGTGATGTTTTCTACCGCTAAAGTGATTGAGAATGAGTTGATAAAATTAGTGGTAGTCCCCGAATATGGAGGTCGGGTAATATCATTTGTCTATAAGCCTACAGGCCATGAATATTTGTATCAGGCAGAATGTGGTTCTCCTTATGGAATAGGAGATGGTAATTTTTATTACAACTGGCTAATGGTTTATGGTGGTATTTTTCCAACATTCACAGAGCCTGAACATGGTAAGGCCTGGTTGTTGCCATTTGATTTTACAGTGGAGGAGGAGACATCCGAACGAGTTCGTATTCGGATGGTTCATACCGATGAAACCGATTTTAGTGAGGCTCCTGGACAGTTTAATAATGGCATGACCAATATAACCTGCCAGGTAGATGTTACCGTAGATCAAAACAGTGCTGCATGGGATTTTGATGTAACACTTATTAACAATAATTCTACGAATCAAAATTATGAATACTGGACATGCACCACCTTATCTCCTGGATCTGAAATTGGTGAAACGGGCAGCCCGCTTTCATCCAAAATCATAGCTCCGGTAAACGACTATCGCGCAGCTTGGAGTCCGGGTAGCTGGATAGGTGATTATGGTAGTTTGGGTGATTTCTCATCTATTGATGAGCTTGAGGAATGGGATGATATGGGGATTGCTTATGCTGATGAGATATCTGGAAACTACTGGGGAGTCATCAATCAGGAAAATCAGGAAGGAATAATTAGAATATCTGAAAATGTAGAGACACCTGGACTGAAGCTCTGGACATGGGGCAGAAACAATGTAAACAATGATCTATTTGATTTCAGTAATGGCGGTGCTGACAACTACATTGAGTTATGGGCAGGCACCTCTTTGGAATTCTTTTCTGATGCCTTTCTGAGTGGAAACGAGACTAAAACCTGAAAGGAATCTTATGTGGCAACGACCGGAATGACTGGTGTCAGCGGGATCAATTCAAAAGTGGCTATCAACCTGGAATGGGATTCAGAAGCTCAGTTACTTGTTTATGAGTTAAATTCATTCCAAATGCAACGCATTGAACTTGTCATCTCCCTTGAAGATAATCCTATCGAACAGAAGGTATTCGATTTTGAGCCCAAAGGACTTGTGGGAAGTGTGTCGCTGGCTGAAGTGGTGCAAATGGATGGGGAATATGTAATTGATGTTTCAGTAGCTAATGGTCAGGGAGATGTCTTGATTGAGTTAGATAAAGAGGTATTTATTGATATTTTGGAGCCATTGTCTGGTGTGAATCCGGCTCAACTAGTTGCTTACTCTCCAGGTAGCGGTAAGCTGTCTGTTATCTCGGACAAAGTAGAAGGATTAGTTCAGGTGGTAGATATGCAGGGTAAAACAATTCATAGAGCTATATTTAATGGTCAGGATCTGATGCTGGATATTCCTAATTCAGGCTTGTACATAGTTAGCCTGAAGTCAGAGGATGGGTTTCTTAGTAAGAAGGTACTGGTGAGGTAGTTATTAATCGTTGGAAAACAAATTTTAGTTCTTCATCAGTTCATCTAGAAGCTGGTCTTCCACCAGATTCGGTAGGGTCACTTTCAGTTCAGGAGTTCGTTTCATTTCACGTTTGATGGCGAAAAGTGCTTCATCATTCCTAGCCCAACTGCGTCGCGCAATGCCATTGTTCACATCGAAGAACAACATGTTTTTGATATTTTCATCAGCTGCCTCTGATCCGTCCAGAAGCATCCCAAAACCGCCATTGATCACTTCTCCCCAGCCTACTCCACCACCATTGTGGATACTCACCCAGCTGGCACCACGAAAACCATCTCCAATCACATTGTGGATCGCCATATCAGCTGTGAATTGAGATCCATCATAGATGTTGGAGGTTTCACGGTAAGGAGAATCTGTTCCGCTTACGTCATGATGATCTCGCCCAAGAACGATAGGAGCAGCGATTTTGCCATCTCTAATGGCCTGATTAAAAGCAAGTGCAAGTTTGGTTCTGCCTTCAGCATCAGAATACAATATTCGGGCCTGCGACCCTACTACGAGCTGATTGGACTCCGCTTCCTCTATCCACTTTATATTATCCTGCATTTGTTGCTGAATCTGTTCTGGGGATTCCGCGGCGATTTCTTTTAGCACTTTTACGGAAAGCAGGTCAGTGGTTCTCAGATCCTCTGGAGATCCAGATGTACAAACCCACCTAAAAGGCCCAAAACCAAGATCAAAACACATTGGACCTAGAATGTCCTGCACATAGGATGGATACTTAAAATCTCTTTGATTATCTGCCATTACATCTGCTCCGGCTCTAGAGGACTCCAGTAAAAAGGCATTCCCATAATCAAAGAAATAGGTGCCGCGTGAGTGATGTGCATTGACAGCTGCCACGTGTTTGCGTAACGATAGCTGGACTTCTTCTTTGAACCTTTCCGGATCATTGGCCATCATTTCGTTTGACTGCTCGAAGGTAAGTCCAACAGGATAATAGCCGCCAGACCATGGGTTGTGCAAAGAGGTTTGATCTGAACCCACCGCTATCTCAATGTCTTCCTGCAGAAACTTCTCCCAGACATCTACTACGTTACCTACATATGCGATGGATACCACACGTTTATCGGTTTGAGCCTGGCGAACTGTTTGTGCCAGGTCATCCAGGTTCTCAACAAGTACGTCTAACCAGCCTTGTTCGTGTCGTTTATAAGCTGCTTGTGGGTTGACTTCAGCACATACCGTAATACAGCCGACGATGTTTCCAGCTTTGGGTTGAGCGCCACTCATACCGCCAAGTCCGGCTGTTAAAAACACATGACCTGCAGGGGAGGCACTGTTGCCTAACTTTTTACGGAACGCATTCATCAAGGTGATGGTGGTTCCATGAACAATTCCTTGTGGACCAATATACATGAACGAACCGGCTGTCATTTGGCCATATTGCGTCACACCGAGTGCGTTGAATTTTTCCCAATCATCTGGTTTAGAGTAATTGGGGATCATCATGCCATTTGTTACCACTACTCGTGGGGCATTAGGTGAAGAAGGAAATAGACCCATCGGATGACCGGAGTACATGTGCAGGGATTGGTGCTCATTCATTTCCGAGAGGTACTTCATGGTCAGCAGGTATTGCGCCCAGTTTTGAAAAACAGCTCCATTTCCTCCATAGGTGATTAGCTCTTCGGGATGTTGGGCTACATTGGGATCGAGGTTGTTTTGGATCATCAACATGATAGCTGCTGCTGTATCACATTTAGCTGGGTAATCATTTATTGGTCGCGCATGCATGGCATAATCGGGCATAAACCGATACATGTAGATGCGGCCATAGGTGTTCAGCTCTTCCAGAAATTCAGGTGCTAATACCCTGTGCCATTCTGCTGGAAAATAGCGCAATGCATTACGTAGTGCCAATAGTTTTTCATCATCTGAAAGGATATTTTTTCGTTTGGGGGCATGACTCAGTTGCTGATTTGGCGATTTAGCTGGCGGTAAGTCAGTGGGGATGCCTTGTTGGATAAGTTCTTTGAAATTCATGGGATTTCTATTTTTCGCTTATGAGCAAGTTTTTAATATCGATCAAAATCTAATTGATGTTCGGATTCCTGAGCCAAATCATCAATGGCTCTGGTCAGTTCTCCTGATTTAACCAGTGCTTTGGTCGCATCCATGTAATCGGTCATGATTTGGTCTTTTTCAATGTGCGGAACATGTTCACGAACCATGGCATGAACTTCTTCCATCTTTTTGCCAGACTTTAGTGGTCGGTGATAGTCCATAGCTTGAGCAGCACACATTAATTCTATTCCAAGAATTTGTTCGGTATTGCTCACCACTTTTAGCGCCTTTCGACCTCCAATGGAACCCATGCTCACGTGATCTTCCTGCCCCAGAGACGTTGGTATGCTGTCTGCACTCGCTGGAAAACAGAGCCCTTTGTTTTCGCTGGCCAAGGCTGCGGTCGTGTATTGGACGATCATAAAACCGGAGTTGGTACCCGTTTCTTTCATTAAAAGCTTCGGTACTCCGGGTGTATCTCCTTCCAGGGAGAGGTAGATTCTTCGGTCAGAAATATTTCCAATTTCGGATGCCGCAATGCAGGCATAATCGATTGGTAACGCAATAGGTTGTCCATGAAAGTTGCCGCCGCTGATGGTGTGCTCATGGTTAAAGACGACTGGATTGTCCGTGACAGAATTGAGTTCAATTTCGAGCATGTCACGTAAGTGCTTCCAGCTATTTCTGCTCGCTCCATGCACCTGTGGCATGCACCGCAAACTGTATGGGTCTTGAACCCTGGCACAGCCAATATGTGAATAGACTACTTCGGATTCGTGAAGGAGTGTGCGGATTCTTTCAGCAACATATTGGTTCCCAGGAAAAGGCCTCAAATTGTGTAATTCAGGACTAAAAGGTTTGACAGAGCCTTTCAACCCTTCGATCATCATGGCTCCAGTAATATCAGCGCATGTTAATGCATTGTGCAATCTTTCCACCAGCTGAACTGCATGCGCTGCAATGAATTGTGTGCCATTGATCAGCGCTAGTCCTTCCTTAGGTGATAGTTCGATTGGCGCTACGCCTAATTGAGAAAGAACCTTTCCGGCTGACTGGGATTGGCTTTTGTAATTGACCTGACCTAATCCGATGAGCGGTAAAAATAAATGCGATAAGGGAGCTAAATCACCAGACGCACCAACAGATCCCTGAGCTGGAACAATGGGTGTTACTTCATTTTCAAGCATCCAGATCATTCGTTCCAAAGTTTCCAATGCAATGCCAGAAACCCCCTGAGTAAGTGCTTGTAATTTTAGCACCAGCATCAGTCGAACAAGCTCATCGGCGAGTAAGTCGCCTACACCAACTGCATGGCTCATGAGTATGTTGGTTTGAAGCTGAACCAAATCTTCAGTAGAAACTCTTGTAGTGCAAAGCGGTCCGAAACCAGTGTTGATTCCATACACTGCTCGCTCACCAGAAGCAATTTGAGCTACATCATTGTAACTTTTGAGTACTTTCTGCTTCACTGCCTCAGTAATGACTCCTTTACATTCGCCTCTCGCTATGTCCAGAGCGGTACTGGCTGTAAGGTGTTGTTCGCCATATTCGAAAGTCTTTGCCATATCTGCTTGCTGATTTGATCCTTTTTCAAAATTACGGGTTAGATTTAATATCTCTAAATACCATTTAGGTCAACAGGTAATAACCATGAGTTATCAGATAGAGCTACGACATCTACGTTATTTTCAGGTTTTGGCGGAGGAATTGAACTTTAGAAAAGCTTCTGAACGACTCTATATTGCCCAGCCGGGACTCAGCCGGCAGATAAAGCAGTTGGAGGAAATTCTTGGGTCGCAGTTGTTATTGAGAACCAAGCGTTCTGTGAAGTTGACGCCTGCTGGAGCTTACTTTAAGGATGAAGTCGATCGACTACTCAATCAATTGGAACAGACTAAGAAGCAAGTGAAGCTTATTCATAGTGGGGATTATGGCGAAATTCGTATTGGTTTTGTGGGATCTGCGATTCATCATGTATTGCCCCGGTTGATTACCCGAATCAACAAGAAACACCCCAATATTCACACCTCGCTGGATGAACTGGCCAATCATGCACAAATTTCCATGATTGAAAATGACAGCCTTGACCTGGGGTTTGTACGTATTTCCTCTATTCCTGGCAATCTGGAGTCATGTATTGTACACGAGGATTCATTTTCCATCGTGCTACCAGAGCAGCATGAAATGACAGCCCAACAATTCACAAATATAGGTCAGCTGAAGGAGGAGAAATTCATCCTTTTTTCGAGCGAATACAGTTCGGAGTATTACGATAAAGTGGTCAGCATCTGCCGTGATCAGGGTTTTGAACCAACGGTTTCCCATAAGTCGATTCATGCATTTACCATTTTCAAGTTGGTGGAAAATGGCCTGGGGGTCGCAATTGTTCCCACTTCGCTTATTGATGGTTATGAACTCAAAATCAAATCGATTCCTCTGACAAAAATTCCGCAACGTACCCAACTTTCTGCAATCTGGAAAAAGTCCAACAGAAGCTCTTTACTCAATAAAGCTTTGGAATCACTGTTTGATGACGAACACTAAATCTTACCAGGCGTTCTCTGCCATCGTGGTTTTTAGTTCTTCAGCTCGCGTCTCAAATGAACTGAAATCTGATGTGGGCATCTTGGTTTTGAGTTGAGTGAGCATATCCTCTGCATACCTGGTAAGGCCTGATTTGATCGCTATAAGCACATATTGCTTGCGCATTTCTATGCTGGATTTGTTGATATCTACTGCCTCTACCAATAGTTGATAGGCAGTGCTAAGGTCTTCATTTTCCAGATAGCTCACGACCGACAGAATTAATGGCTCATTGTAAGCATTGTTATTTATGAGATTCGTTAGCTCCTGATAGCGGTTACTGTCTGCAGACGAAATCAGTTTACCAACCGGGTGGTCGGAGTTTACGGGTGATTGTCCTTTAAATAATCGAATGACCATATCCGTTTCCGAAAAGTATGCCGTTTCCAACAGATTACTAAAGACTGATCGATAATTTTGATACGCTTCAAAGTTTTTCTCTGTCAATGACTCCTTCGCCATTTTGGCCCACAGGCTGACACGAAACGCTTCATCCGCTTCAGACAAACCAGAACTAATCTCAGCTGTACTGTAATCCTTATAAAAGTAGTACATGCGCATTTTTTGCAAGTCCGCTGATAGAACCTCTTTGGACTGTAATGCTTCCAGGTCTGTTTTTAATTGGGAATAACTGGAATCAATGGACACGAGGTATTCCGACCACTTGATAGCCTTGTCAAGGTCTCCTGTTTCCAGAAGACACGCTTGTTTCTTGAGAAATGCCGCTTCGCTTCCTTCGCTAATGGCCTGCTCAAAAAATCGCAGGGCTTCTTGTATGCTGTGTTGTGAAAGTGCGATGAGACCCATCTGATTGTACATGCGGGCTTTTTGCTCCCTGCGTGAATCTGTGGCCAACTGATCGAAGGTGCGAAGCGCATCGTTAATATTTCCGGCTCCATAAAACGCAAGAGCTGCCGCATTTTTAGCATGCCAGTAGATGTCCTCGTTTAGGGGAACATTTAAAGCCTTTTGCATTTCGATAGGAATTCGTTTGTTTGGGAAATACCAGCTTGCGTTGATCAGGAACGCCAATCGGTGCAACCCATAAGATGGATAGAGGTATGCCGTATCAAAAACGATATTGGCTTCCTGCTGTGTTTTCAGCAGGGCTTGGATGACATTGGCTTTTACAGCGACGTTTCCATTTTCAAAGTCTTGTTCTGCATTTTCGGCAGACTGTTTCAGCTTCCAGAGATTGACAAGGTTTGCGTTGGTCCACTGGTCATTAAGACCTGATTCTGACAAGAGGTCAATGGCCTCTTTGGTTTTTCCCAGGTCAGCATAAGTTAGCCCCAGGTTGTTTTGAAGCTGTGGATTTGACGGAAATTCCCTAAGACCTTCTTTCAGCGCTACCATGGATGGTGTAGCCTCAGCCATGAGCGCATAAGTGCTGGATTTGTTTACAAATGATTGCGGAGAGGGGTATCTCAAAGCTGCTCTGCTAAACCGGAAGTTCGCCTCTTTGGTATTGCCTTTTTGTAGCTCACGGTACCCGACTTTATAATTGGAGTAATGGTTGTTATGACCAAAGACCATTCCCTGACGGTAATATTCTCCAGCGAGTAAATTCTCATCCACTTGCTCAGCCTGAGCCCCAAGGTAGTTGTAATGACCTGCTCTGATCAGTAAAAAGACTTCTTTGCTCGCCAAAAAGAAAAAGGCTGCAACGGCGACCATCCCTGCTAGCCGGGCACTGGCATAGGGAAAGTTTTGTGATTTGAAGGCTACTTGACACACCGTCAATCCCTGAATCAAAGGCGTCAGAAAATTGGTGAGGATGTAGATAAAGAAGAATGCTCCAAATGCCAGGTGGGAGTAAATAATTAGGTAATGAAAGCTTTCGTAAACAGGGTCATTGCCTCGGTACATGGCCAGGGAAAGAAAACCAAGTGTGATGATGCCTAGTGCGGCAACAAGGCTTCTGGCCTCAGAGATGGTTAGTAAGTTTTTGAAAATATCCGCTTTGTATTGTATGGTCCAGAGTGTGATGAGGCCACTGACAGCCAGTAGGATGAAGGGATCGAAAAAGGCCACTTCCGTTTGAATGACACCTGATTTTTTGCCATAATAAAGGCCAAGGATTCCCAGATAGATCAGTGAAAAGACGATGAAGTGTAGGTGGTTGTTTTTTCCACCTTTCGTTTTGGTGATCAGGAATAGAATGGCGAACACATTTTCTTCGGCGATTAGAAATAAGAAGATCAATCCGATCACCGCAAGCCCGAAATGGCTTCCTACTGTAAACTGATCTACAAATACTTCATGAGAAACGCCTCCAAAGAGTACAATTAAGCTCGTGATTACCACAAACACCAAGAACCTGACAGAGGTGCCAACCTCTGGGAAAAACGCATGAAACAAGTAGGCTGGCAAGAGAAATGCAGCGAGAAGGATAATGATGGCTGCTGAACTCTCTCCAGCAAAACCAAAAAGGCTTACTTCCGACAGGTTGAGGCTTATAAGGAAGAATATGAAAAGCGCCATGGCACCAATAAAAAAAGTGCGCGGCAATGCGGTGAGTATAGCCAGCATCAGGCACAACCCGATGGTAATTAATAGGAGAAAACCTGTTTCGGCAGTTAGGTCTCGGATGATGGGCCCAGCGGCAAACGATTCAGCCAGTGAATACACCTCACCTTTAAAGCTAAACTGAAACAGACCTTTTGTGAATGGATAAGCAGCGAATTCCGTAGGCTCAGCAGACGTGGTAACAAAATAATCTATGCTGTCATCATAGCCTCTGGCATAGCGGAAGAGAAGTAGAACGGTAGCGCCGAGAAATAGCGCAATGATGAACCGATTGAAGTAGTCTTTCATCAATTACTCCAGCACTTTAGGTACACGGAAGTAGTCTTCGTCTTTCTTTGGCGCATTTTTTAGCGCACGTGCATGTTCGATGGTATTGGTGACTTCATCGGCTCGGAACGCATTTACTTCAAAGGACATGTTGGTTAGTGGTTCCACACCTTCTGTGTCCAGCTCATTGAGCTTTTCTACCCAGGTAAGTACTTCTTCCAGATCTTTGATGTAGGCATCTTTCTTTGCCGGATCTAGTTCCAATCGTGACAGGTGCGCGATCTTATGAAGTGTTTCCTTATCTATTTTCATATCCTTTGTCTTCTCCTCCAACAAAACTAATCCACAGAGTTGATTTTATTGGGGTGAATGGAGGGAAGTTGAGAAATCGACTATGTTATTGGGTTGAAATATAGTTGCTTTCCTCTACGTGAGAGATGTATCCACTATTTTGTATTGATGCCCGTATTGATTAGAGACATGCCTTAGAAATCTCGAAAGTTCATTTTTCATTTTATCAGTTTCAATAGTTCCTTCAACTCTTTGTCCTGAATATTTTCCTTATCGGATTTGTCAAAAATAGTAAGTAGAAAAACGACTTGATCGACTATATGGATCACATGGGTGATGATCCGTGCACCACCGGATTTACCTTTGCCTTTTGATTTGATAGCAAGCCGGATTTTATAACAATCATTTCCTAAGGAAGAGCCCATGGTTGGTCCTTCTGAAAGTTGCTGACCAAGTATAGCCAGTTCTTTTTTAAGAGAAGGATATTTTTTGATGAGCCTCTTAGCTTCTTTACGAAAAGGGGCAATGGTTTCGACTTTATAAGTCATCGAGAAACTCACTAAGTGAATGTGATTTCTTTTTTCCGGTTTTGACCTGGTTTACCTCTTCGATGGCATCCTTAAGACCTTCTAATACCTGTGCCTTGTAGGGCGTGAGCGTCTTTGCTTTCACGAAAGAAAAATTCTTGAGCACCTCCATGAAAAAAGCTGCTTTTTCGTCTTTAATATCAAGAATTACTTTCATGACTCAAATCATTTGGTTTATCAATCAATACAAAAATAAGCAATAGCTGGAGACTAGAGAAATGTTCATTTGTGTCATTCAAAATCAACACATTATGTCAAAACTTCAAATCAGTATAACCAATTTTGGTTTTATTGAGGTGATGCGCTGGAAGTTAGCCTAACGGTTGATTTGTAGGTACAATAATAGAACTGGTCATTGGAAAATTGCGTATGTTAGTACCAAAGTGGTACACAAATGGAAGTAACATGTTGGTGATAAGCAGTCGTGAATTTAGGCAAAACCAAAAGGAGTATTTTGACAGAGCCGACAAAGGAGAACAAATCATTGTTCAAAGAGGGAAAGATAAAGCGTACGCTTTAACTCCAGTAGGCGAGCAAGATCTTTATTTCAATGCCGAAATGGTCACTCGAATAAAAGAGAGCATTCAGCAAGCAGAGTCGGGTAAGACAAAGAAAGTCTCTACACCAGAGGAGCTCAATGAGTTACTTGGGTTATGACTTATACCTTAGAGTTTACAGAGAAAGCTTTAAAGGATATCGAAAAACATAAGAAAGCGGGAGACCAATCGGTCTTAAAGAAGATCAGGAAATTACTCGACGAGTTAATGGAGCATCCAAAAACAGGAACAGGTCAACCAGAGGTCTTAAAGCACGATTTGGCAGGATTGTATTCCAGAAGGATTAATAGAAAACATCGTTTGGTCTATTCTGTAAAAGATGAAATCGTGACGGTTCATGTTTTAAGTGCTTATTCGCATTATGGGGATAAATGATTAGTTTAATACCTATGCTTTTTGGTCATAAGACCAAAAAGCATAGGTATTAACTTTTTCTTCCTTCCATTATCTTGGGTCTCAGCAGATGATTGTCAATCTGTCCGTGATAGGTTAGTTTATATTTAGGCTGTATGTAACAGGTAAAAATGAAATCAATATCAATATTCTTATTCTTGTTTTTTTGGAGCTCGCTTATCAATCAAGCCCAGAGTCAGATACCTAAATCTTATGAAAATGTCGAAAAGGTAATATATATCTCCAATAAGGCGTTTGGCGTAGTTAATTCTAGCGATAAGAGATTTCTTGTGGACAGGGAGGGGAACAAGATGGATTTTCCAAAGGGACAAGTATACTTTGCTGACGATGGCGTGCAACATGTCTTGACAGGAATTATAGATTACAATGAGGGTAAAACCCAGTATACTCTGCTCAAGGTTCTAAACAATCGTTTAGAAGTTAAGGGGATTCTAGATCTTGTCGGCTATTGGACATCACCATTATTCGTTGACGAGCAAGTTTATCTCACCAATATGTGGGAAGGTTCTGGCAATATGATCAAAGTTTTTGATTTTGACCTTTCAGAAGTATTCCAAATTGAGCCATTGAATGGACAGTTCTTTGAACAACTTGATTATGGTCAGACCTCATCTGGAGTGCAAGCCATTATTCAGGTGGATAGTAGGGTTTACCTCATAAATGGAATCACTAATAATTCAACAACAAAGAAAGAGTTGCAGATTGATCAAAGGATATCTGATACAACTTTTGGAAGTTCAATGATTCTTTTGAGACTAAAGGAGAAAGTGATAGCTCTTGATAGCCAAGGGTCCTTAAAATGGGAATATCAGATAACAACAAATAGGTACCCTTTAGTTTACGATGAGACAAGTAAGCAAATTGTTATTTTCTCAAAAGGGGAAGCCACAGTTTTGAATGATCAAGGAATATTGAGTGGAAGAATTACTTATTCCGACTACTTGCCATCAAAACCTAAAGTAATTCCGGTTGCTGTAGATTTCCCAATGGATGATGTTGCAATAACCATTGGGGAATTGATGCCTACCAATCACCATAATTATATGGCCAAAAATGCAATTCAAATATCCGTTAACAAAAATGAGGTCATACTAAGACACCCTGCGCCCATTTATTTGAAAGACTTAAAGTAAAGTATTCAAAGAGGGTCTGTAGGTGACTCATTTTTCATCCTTCACTTATGCCTCTTCTGGTCTTGTGACCAACAGTCAGAAAGTTACTGCATTTGGCAGGTGATACAGTTGGTGACAACACCAACAGTCTTACGGAAATGCTAACTGTTATCATGAGACTCCCCTATAATTCCACAACTTAACTCATTGAGTATTGGCGATCTTTCAAGGAATTCGGGGAGTGACGTGCTGGTTTCCATTTATTTAATTTCTCACTTTTTCCGGATGACGTCTGAGAAGTTCCTCCTGTATCACCTTAAATGTCTTTTCTTTTAGCACGTTTATTTCTTTCTCATTTGCCTGATCAGGATAGATTGGGTCGTGAATAATCAATGTGCACTTGTGTGGATGAAAACGCACCGGAGATTCGTCTGGTAAGATCAGAAAGTTGTAGGGCATAGTGATCGGTACGATGGGGATGTTTTTCTCGACGGCTATTCGGAAAGCGCCATCCTTAAAAGGGGCCATATATGGTAGGTCATCACCACCCACACGGATTCCGCCCTCTGGAAAAAAAAGAACGTTGAAACCCTCATCCACCACATCTTTCGTTCGCTGTAGGCTCAGCGCCCGACTTCTCGCACTCTCTCTATTCACCGGTATGTGGATCAATCGGAAAAAGGTGCCAAACAAAGGAATCTTTGCGAGCGAGCTCTTGCCAATAATTTTGGCTGGGTGGATTAAATAGAAGGCCGGAATGTCAAAAAAGGAAAAATGATTCGAACAAAAGATGTATTGCTCATGGTGTTTCAGTTTCTCTTTGCCGATTACTTCCACAGGCATCACCAGCGTAAAAAACATTTTTGCCCAGATCATGTGGAGATTGAGCGCAGTTTGATGCCATTTTTTGTTGGTACCCAGGAGCACCAACGTGGGAATGACGAAAAGGCTCAGGAATAAAAATATGCACACTGCATAGGAGGTATATAAAAACAGCCGTAATTTCACTGGTTGATAGGATTCTGAAACAGTTCTTGATTTTTTAAGGATCAAGTGTAATAAATTCAAATTATATCAGACTAATCTACCGTAACTAAAATTTTATTCGATTGGAACTACTACGCATTGACGACATTAGTAAATCCTACAGCAATCACCAGGCGCTAAGCAATGTCAGCATGACCATCCCCAAGGGAAGTATCTTTGGTCTGCTGGGCCCAAATGGTGCTGGTAAAACAACATTGATCAGGATTATTACCCGAATTATTGAGCAGGATAGTGGCACAGCTTTCTTGAATGGAGATGAAATTACTCCTGAGCTGGTCCGAAAAATTGGTTATCTGCCTGAGGAGCGAGGCCTTTATAAAAAGATGAAGGTCGGTGAGCAGTTGCTGTACCTCGCCAGACTAAAAGGACTGAGCCGACCAGAAGCAGTGAGCCGCATCAAGTCATGGCTCAAGCGACTGGACCTGACCGAATGGCATGGAAAAGCGATTGAGGACCTCTCCAAAGGGATGGCACAGAAAGTGCAGTTTATTGCTACGGTTTTGCATGAGCCTGATCTCATCATTCTCGATGAGCCGTTTTCGGGATTTGATCCGGTAAACGCCAATTTGATCAAAGACGAAATTTTCAAACTGAGGGATGATGGTGCTACGGTCATTTTCTCGACACACCGAATGGAGTCGGTAGAAGAACTGTGTGACCACATAGCTTTGATTAACAAGTCCGAAAAAATACTTGACGGCAAGAAGCTGGATATCAAGAACGATCACAAGGATGGAACCTTTGTAGTCATCCATGAGGGGACATTGGCCACTTCAGAGCATTATGAATTATTGGGTTCTGAAAGAACAGAGATCGGCCTGACCGAATCGGTTGTTAAGGACAAAACAGATGGTGGTCCAAATAATCTGGTTAAGGAGTTGATTAAAGATGTGGAGATCCACTCTTTTATAGAAAAAGTACCGACCATCAACGAAATTTTCATCAGTAAAGTGAAAGGAGGCAGCCATGAATAACATTGGACTAATTATCGCAAGAGAATATTTGTCACGGGTGAAAAAGAAGTCTTTCATCATCATGACGTTGTTAGCACCTCTTTTATTTGGAGGCTTCATGTTCGTAGTGGCCTGGACTGCTACAAAGGGAAGTGACACCAAGAATGTACAAGTAGTTGATGAAAGTGGATTGTTTGCCGAGGTTTTTGTTGATTCGGATGATAATCAGTTTGACTACACCGATGTGTCATTGGAAGATGCCAAAGCCAGTGTGCTCAGCGGAGAGTATGATGGACTGTTATACATTCCATCACTGGACGTAGATAGCCCCAATGGAGTGATCTATTACGCACCAAACAATCCGAGTATTGGGATGGTGTCCGGCTTGAGTCGGAAAATCGAAGCAGAGATAGAAAATATCAAGCTTACAAGGTCTGGGATAGACAAGGAAGTCTTGGAAAGCCTCAAAGCAGACGTAGACATCAATACCATCAACTTGACCGAATCCGGTGGGGAAAAGGAAAGTAGCTCTATCGGTGCTACGGCCGTTGGTTATGTGGCGGCATTCCTTATTTACATGTTCATTTTCGTCTATGGAGCCATGTGCATGCGGGGTGTGGTAGAAGAGAAAACAAGTCGCATAATAGAGGTGGTGATTGCTTCTGTCAAGCCATTTCAGCTCATGATGGGTAAAGTGGTAGGGATAGCGAGTGTAGGCCTCACGCAGTTCTTATTGTGGATTATTCTTACCATCACCATTAGTACGGTAGCTGGCGCAGCTTTCATGGATACAAAAGCGGATCTGGATAAGCAGCAAATAGAGCAGATGGAAGCCATGGACATACCACAGGGTGACATGCAAGACCTTCCACAGAACGATCCGAACATTATGGAGAAACTGAGCACTGCCGTAGACTCGATCAATATCCCGATGGTAGTGGTGGCCTTCTTGTTTTACTTCCTTACAGGATATCTTTTATACGGTGCATTGTTTGCGGCGATTGGTTCTGCGGTGGATAGTGATGCAGATGCACAGCAGTTCATGTTTCCGGTGACCATACCGCTGATATTTGCCATTGTGATGTTGAGTGCAGTACTCAATGATCCGAATGGTTCACTGGCTTTTTGGTTATCAATGGTGCCATTTACTTCACCGGTGATCATGATGATGCGTGTGCCATTTGGGGTGCCAGTTTGGGAGTTGGCGCTTTCGATGGTGCTAATGGTGGGTGGTTTCTTATTTACCATTTGGCTGGCTAGCCGAATCTACCGTATTGGAATCCTGATGCACGGAACCAAGGTGAATTACAAGACGCTTGGCAAATGGATTATGATGAAAAATTAGCAAGCACCTATGAAAGTTGAGCACTCCTGATTCGTCAGATACTCCTTTGTTTAGCTGTCAGGCTATGACAGTGCCAAGAGTTAAGGAGGGTTTCTCCTCCCAAAACCTAAGGAGTCGAAAAGACAGTTTTGAGGTGCTATTCATAAGAACTCAAGTTAACTTACTGCCTGAAACAGTCAAACGTTTCAGGCAGTGAGTTTAAAAGACGACCCTACATTCAACCTATATTCTGAGCGATCCAGCTTCAAGTGGATTGTACTGGCCTTATCTGTGGTGATCAGTGCCAGTTCCATCGTTTATACCAGTCAGCTGGTACAGAAAATCAGGGAACGTGAGAGCAAGCAAATTGCGCTTTATGCCAAAACCCTCGAGTACCTGACCAACGACGGAGAGCTCTCCAACGCGGTTTTCATACTGGAAGAAATAGTCGATGCGAACAACACGATTCCCGTGATTGTAGCTGATGAATTTGGCGAAGCAGACTACTACAAAAACTTACCTGCGGCAGATGCCATCAGCGATCCCGAAAAGCGGCGTGAATTTCTGTATGCAGAAATCCAAAAGATGCGCGAAGAGCATGAGCCTATTTTGGTGACCCTTTCGGACAATGGCCAGATCTATGGGTACAAAACGATCTATTACAAAAACTCCATTTTACTAGTCCAGCTAAAATATTACCCTTACATCCAACTGTCAGTAATTGCCATTTTCGCGCTGATTACGTTTACCGTATTCAACTACTCACGTACTGCTGAGCAAAACAGAGTTTGGGTAGGGATGGCCAAAGAGACGGCACATCAACTGGGGACGCCGTTATCTTCATTGCTGGCCTGGAGCGAATACTTTAAAGAGCAATTCCCGGACCATCACGATATCTTTATCGAACTGGAGAAAGATGTGGATCGTCTGGAAATGATTACGGAGCGGTTTTCCAATATAGGAAGTGTGCCACAGCTGCGTGAGGAAAATGTGCCACAAGTTATTGGTGAGGTAGTGAAGTATCTTCAAAAGCGGATATCGCGCAAGGTGACCATAGAGCTAGAGACTTTTCCATCTGACGATATACTCGGGGCTCTGAATCGTCCGCTATTTGCCTGGGTCATTGAAAATATCATGAAAAACGCCGTGGATGCGATGGGCGGTATTGGGCGAATTACCATCAAAATCATGAAGGTAAGTGAAGGGCGCATATCCGTGGATATAACTGATACTGGAAAAGGGATAGCTAAGAATAGAATCAAACAGGTTTTTCAGCCTGGCTTTACCACCAAGAGGCGTGGATGGGGTTTGGGGCTGACGTTAACCAAAAGAATTGTAGAGAATTATCATGGCGGGAAGATATTCGTGAAGTCTTCAGAACCCGATAAAGGGACTACTTTTAGAATATTGCTTAAAACATAGATAGTTTTCAACTGCTTACTTTTTCTCTTAATCAATTTTAGATTAATTTCGCACTCAATTCGAGATACGCTGATATAAATCAATTAATAATGGCTAATACAGGTAAAATTACCCAAGTTATCGGTCCAGTGGTTGACGTAAGCTTTGAAGCTGAAGGCTCTAAGCTACCAAACATCATGGATGCATTAAAGATCACAAAGAAGGATGGTTCTGCAGTAATCCTTGAGGTACAGCAGCATTTAGGAGAAGATACCGTACGAACGATTGCGATGGACGCCACGGACGGTATGATGAGAGGAATGGAAGTAGTGGACTTGGGTAGTCCAATTCAGATGCCTATCGGGGATGATGTAAAAGGACGTCTATTCAATGTGGTAGGTGAAGCTATTGATGGTATTCCACAGCCAAAAACAACGAAAGGATTACCAATTCACAGACATGCGCCTAAGTATGAAGACCTTTCTACCTCTACAGAGGTTCTTTACACAGGTATCAAGGTAATTGATTTGATCGAGCCATACGCAAAAGGTGGTAAGATTGGTTTGTTTGGTGGTGCTGGTGTTGGTAAGACGGTATTGATCCAGGAGCTTATCAACAACATTGCAAAAGCATATGCTGGTCTTTCTGTATTTGCCGGTGTAGGTGAGCGTACTCGTGAAGGAAACGACCTTCTTCGTGAAATGATCGAAGCAGGTATCGTTAACTATGGCGAAAAATTTAAGCATTCTATGGAAGAAGGCGGATGGGATCTTTCAGCTGTTACGACAGAGGATTTGAAAGAATCCAAAGCAACCTTCGTATTCGGACAAATGAACGAACCTCCAGGGGCACGTGCTCGAGTGGCGCTTTCTGGTCTGACCATAGCAGAATATTTCCGTGATGGTGAAGGTGACGGACAAGGAAAAGATATCCTATTCTTCGTTGATAACATCTTCCGATTCACTCAGGCAGGTTCTGAGGTATCAGCACTTCTTGGACGTATGCCATCAGCGGTAGGTTACCAGCCTACACTAGCCACAGAGATGGGTGTGATGCAGGAGCGAATTACTTCTACGAAGAACGGTTCCATTACATCGGTTCAGGCGGTTTACGTACCTGCGGATGACTTGACTGACCCTGCTCCAGCGACGACTTTCTCTCACCTGGATGCAACGACTGTACTTTCTCGTAAGATTGCTGAGCTTGGTATTTACCCGGCAGTGGATCCATTGGATTCTACATCTCGAATCTTGAGTGCTGAAATTCTAGGAGACGAGCACTATGACTGTGCGCAGCGATTGAAAGAGCTTCTTCAACGATACAAAGAACTTCAGGATATCATTGCTATCCTTGGTATGGATGAATTATCTGATGAGGATAAAGAAGTGGTACACAGAGCAAGAAGGGTACAACGATTCTTGTCTCAGCCATTCCACGTAGCTGAGCAGTTTACAGGACTAAAGGGAGTGTTGGTTGATATCAAAGACACCATCAAAGGATTTAATGAAATCATGGATGGTAAATTTGACCACCTACCTGAAGCAGCATTCAACCTTGTAGGAACCATAGAAGACGCTGTAGCTAAAGGTGAAAAACTAATGGCTGAGGCTAACGCCTAAATCGCGGAGCGATACGATAGCCGAATATTGAGAAATAATCATTTCATAGGACCTTCGGAATCACCAATGAGATTTGGAAGCCTGAAATAGTGAAATATGTTTTTAGAAATTGTAACTCCAGACGAGAAAGTATTTGAAGGTGAAGTAGCTAATGCATCATTTCCAGGAAGCGATGGTTCATTTCAGGTCTTGGAAAACCATGCAGCGATGATCTCGACTTTAGGAGATGGAGATATCACCTATGTTAGAATAAAGGAAAAGAAACCGGTTGCTACTCAGATTCATGTGAGTGGAGGTGTGGTAGAGGTTCTTAATAACAAGGTGACAGTACTTGCCGAAAAGATCGTTTCGGAATAAGTGAAGACAACAGATTAAAAATGAAAGGGGCCAAACGGCCCCTTTTTTTGTTACTCTTCTTTCAGGTAATCTACTGGATTGATTTTGGAGGCTTTGATCGTTTGAAAACTGGTGGTGAGTGCAGAGATCAGTATCATTAACACTCCTGCACTCACTATGGTGACAATGGAGATGTCCGTCCTGAGAGGAAAGTCCTGAATCCATTGATTCATTACATACCAGGTAATAGGTGCTGCAATTACAAAGCCCAACGCGAGAAGCTTGCCAAAATCGGATGATAGCATCACCCAAATATTGAGAATGGATGCTCCCAATACCTTCCGTACGCCGATTTCTTTATTTCTCTTTTCGATCACAAACGCGACTAATCCGATCAACCCAAGACAGGCGATGATCACGGCCAGCACCGCAAATCCAGTTAAAACTCTACCGAAGTTGATGGTTTGAGTAAACAGGTTCTGATATTCCTGGTCTACAAACGAGTAAGAAAATGGGCTTTTGGCAGTAAAAGACTGCCAGATTTCTTCAAACTCCTGAAGTAAGGCCTGAACTTCTTCTGCAGTTAAAGATTCATTGAAATCGACGACCACTTTCGTATTTGGGTTTCGAAAGATGGGCGCTTGATGATCCAAAATAGCCATCGGATAGTTCGTATTGGATAGACTTGTATTGAAGTCTTTCATCACTCCAATAATTCTAAAATCTGAATGGCCATAGGTGATCTTTTTTCCCATGGCTGCTTCAGTGGACTCAAATCCAAAGGCATTTGTTAAGTATTCGTTCACTACAATATTGGTAGAATCATTAAATCCTTGCTGAATACCACGTCCATGAATTAATTGCAAATCAAACAAGTCCATAAAGTCTTCATCTGCTGTCAGGTAGTTAACAGAAATATTATAGCCCTGTCCTTCTTGTCTGGTGAAGTTGTCAAAGTCAAAGATCAGCGGTGGTGTATCTGAAGTAATGGAAGCCCTTTCTACCTTCGGGTTAGATAGTAAGCTGTTTTTGAAGCTTTCTGCTTGACCGTCTAGTCTATTGACATTTTCGATTATAATCTTATTCTCCCGGTCAAAACCAAGATCGTAATTGGTCCAGAACTTCACCTGATCGTGGACGATCAGGGTGCAGGCGATCATGGCTATGCTAATAGAGAACTGCGCAGTGACCAGCACATTTCTAACCTTACCACCCTTGAGGCCCTGAGCAATCTTTCCTTTTAGTACCTTGGCAGGCTCAAATGAGGACAAATAGAACGCTGGGTACATTCCGCCAAGTAAAGCAATGACAGCAGTGCTAAATAGTATGCAGCCGATCGCCACTGGATTTACGAGCAGGGAGGTGTCAAGGTCTGTGCCGGCTACCTCATTAAAGAATGGCAACATCAACTCGCTCAGGAAGAAAGCGATCATGACCGACGAGACAACATAAAGAAGGGACTCTGTAATAAACTGATAAATTAGTAGTGTACGACCCGAGCCGATCACTTTTCTGATCCCAACTTCTCGAGCTCTCGATGCTGATTTGGCCGTAGACAAATTGATAAAGTTGATGAGTGATAGTCCTAGTATGAGGCCGCCGATTACCCAAAGAATGTAGAGGTTCTGAATATTTCCCGTTTGATTTAAACGAGAGTAAACATGATTGGACTTGAGGTGAATGTCCAGAAATGGCTGGATATAAAGATCCCATTCCTCTCCTGATTCTAAAAACTCAGCATAACTGATGCCACGGTATTTCTGAAGAAAGGCTTCCAGGTATTTGCCAGGAACAGCAGCGACTTTCTCCGCTACCAAATCTGGGCTAGCATCTTCTCTCAATAACCCAAAGGTCACAAATGTGGTCCACATCCACGAATCCCTTCGGTTTGCAACGGCTGGAAGTGATCTCATGGAAATCAAAAAGTCAAATTGGATGTGAGAGTTTGATGGGACGCTGGCAGTAACCCCTGTTACTTTGTATGATTTCTTACTTGCACCTTCACCGATTTCAAGATTCTTGCCAATGGCTTCTTCATCCGGGAAATACTTGGCAGCCATTTCATCAGTGAGAATCACCGCGTTAGGATTGGAAAGTGCTGTTTCCTGATTGCCAACCCGCAATGGGAAAGTGAAGATGCTTAGGAAATTTTCATCTACAGCCAGTATGTTCTCTTCTTCAAAGAGAATGGATTGGCCAGCTTTAGCGTTACTTATTATTTGAGCACCAACAGGATGCACACGAGTAAGCGCCTCAAATTCAGGAACTTCTTCATTGATAGCATGCATTACAGCCGGTCCAGTAGAACCAAATAGCGCATCATCATCACCCCAGATAAAGGTCTGATTGATTCTGTAAATACGATCTGCTTTGCTATGAAACTGATCATAGCTAATCTCATTGATCGAAAAAAGCGTAATAATGATACAGACCATCAATCCCAGAGATAACCCAACCAGGTGGATAAACGCAAAGAACTTTTGTCTGCTGATGGTGCGTATAGCTACGGTAAGAAGGTTTGATAGCATAATTTACAAGTTTAGTGAGGTTGGTGCGAAATCTTTGCCAATTATCATAAGACGCTGGTAATCAGTTATTAAATGATTAATTAGGTTGAGATAAATGTTCGTTTATGAACACTTTCGTACGGAATTAGGTAAAACAAGTACAGTATTCCGCGCTTGTTAAGTGATACACGTAAAATTAGATAATACGAAATCCCCTCTTACATAAAGCGGTACTAGTTGTCACCTTTGTATTGTAGTTTTCACATACACCAACTAAACAATCGACAGCTATGATAACAAGCTCTACAACTCAGACCAGTTCCTATTTTACTACGAATACAAACGCGATGGCGGGGTTCATAAGCCAATCGCAGGACTTATTACTCGAAGCAACCAATAATACACGCTATATCAAGTATAGCAGACCACTTCGTAAGCTTGTCCTCAGAGGGAAAGCTACTTCAGCAAATATTATTCAGATGCTTGAGCCAGTGATCTCGATGCTCAAAACGGATACCCTGGCAAGTAGATCAGTGAGTGTGGATGTGTTCTTGACAGAAATGAATACCGAATCTTTAAAGGCTTTGTTTGACCTTTTTAAGTTTCTCGGTTTAAAGAAATTAACAGGTGGTCATGTGGAGGTGATCTGGAGAGCAGCGGCCACCAATCCTGAGTTGGTCGATACGGGGTTGAATTTTTCAGATCTGTACGATCTGGATGTCAAGATCATAACCGTATAATAGAATAGAGTCCGTTAGTTGTTGGTTTATTTAGGTTACCCAAATTATGCTGAAGCATCGTTTGTCAGGGTAAGCGTTTTGGAGGCACTGTTCAGTGCCTCTTTTTTTGTTAAACACGAATATTTGAAATTGGGACTTCAATTTCTGCCAGATCAAGCATCGCATTAATTAAGCTCACTGATTGGTATTCATAAATGTCCGAAATACCGATTGGGGCTTTGGTTAACTGACCCTCATCGATGAGTGCTTGTCGTTTTACTCCCGGCAACAAACACGTCTCTGGAGTGTACCAATTGTTGCCATCCCAAAAGGCCAGGTTGGCATAGTAGCTATCAGTCAACTTGCCATTTTTCACAACTATCATGTCATCTGCAGTGTCCACTTTTGCAAAGAGCTGATCGAGTAACGAGCGATCACCATGCTTAAATGCATAGTTGATCATATCATGGTGAACGACCTGTAATAAGTTGATTTTTTTTGGTTGGTAATCCTTTACGTCTATTTCAAAATCACTATGGTCATATACCAGTCGCACCTTTCTTCTAGGTGTGGATGATAATGGAGGCAGTATTTCTTTGAGGTTAAGGGGTGCGTGACCTCCAAAAAAATGAGCAAAGGTCTCATTAACACGCTGTTGGTGGTAATCAAGCAGTTGGTAGTTTCCTTTTCGAAAACAGATTGATTCTATGAATATATGCCTGGAGCTCATTAATTTGGTGAATATAACCAAACCTCCGCCACCATGAGAAAATTCATCCTTGACACTGTTCTGTGTTCCTTATTCATTTTTGGGATCATGGGACTTTTTTCGAGTGTTACGTATTTCAAGATTTTTGAACTTTTTGATCCGATTGGGTAATCCTTTACGTCTATTTCAAAATCACTATGGTCATATACCAGTCGCACCT
>JAMWZA010000033.1 GCA_024305105.1 Marinoscillum sp. | reverse complement strand
GGTATTTGTAATAGTATAAAGAAGTATTTTAAATATTGTTTCTTCTAGTTTTTAGCTAGAATGATTTTGCTCGTTTTGGCTAATTCTTTGATCTCTACTTTTTCAGAAACAACTCCGTGTTTGTCTCTAAGCTCTACAAAGTAGGTGCCTTCTTCTAAAGCACTCATGTCGTATCGTTGCATGAAACCATCAGTACTTTTGAATTTATCAGCTCTGACAACTTCTCCTTTATCGTTCTTTATTTTAATGCGAACTACGGTTGGTTCATCATTTTGATAAAGCACTTTATAGGTTACATCATTTCCTGGGATAATAGCGGCTCTTTCTTTTTTAGATCCATTTCCAGTTGCAAAAGCAGTGGTCATAACTGTTACGATTACTGCTACTGTTAGTGTTATTCTTTTCATGAGTTTTGAGTTTTAAACCTTTAGATTCCTTGTTAATTGCTTACAGTACAATTTTACGCGGAACTCGATGTAGGTTTGTCACCCAGCAGTAAACGATTGTCACAAAATGTCACCGTTTTGTATGTAATGTTCAACAAAAGTATAAAACTATTGTAAAAATGGAATATGATAACGTTTGTATTTTTTCAAAACCTACAGTTAAGTTCTCATTAGTATAAGGAAAGCAGCGTATTTGGTTACTCTTCTATCAGGACTATTGATCCACAGGCAACCTTCGGGTTGGTATGCGTGTGATTGTGGGAGTGATTTGGGTTACACTCCATTTCAAAATCATCGAGTTTGTCATGAACCACGATGATTGATCCTAAAATGTCTTTGTCATCTGTGCTGCCAAGTTTCCACAGGTTTGTTCGAAGAGAGAAGTAGCCAGACCCATCGTAGCCTACACTCACGTTTCCTACATCACCGGCTCTTGGCTTGGCCCAGGGGATTCCAAGGCTTCGCTCATTGCAAAACAATGTTTCCATGCCGTGCCCCATGTTCCAGTGCATGCCTGGTTTTTCGCAGGTGCCCGAATGAATGTGTACGGAGTGTATGGTGTTTGGATTGAAGTTTTCCAGAAAGATTTCAATGAGAACGATACTGTCTGTTTGAGATAGTTGTACCGTACCATATGGCTGATCACCAGATATATAGGTGCTATCAGTGTCAGAATGAATGCTCGTTAGTTGGGCTGAGGCCCTGACTGTCTGATCGATATCGGGTTCATTTTCATTACAAGAAACCAGTAATGATATCGCTAGTAAAAAACATAGGGGTATGAAGTTATTCGTCTTCATCGTCTCCTTCTTCTCCAGAATCCTCAGCTAAGTAATCACTCATGTATTCCAGATCTGAGTACTTATTTTCATAGTCGTCTTTGATGTTGTCTTTCAAATTGCCCTCATCATCAAAGTCCTCATCATCTGCAATGATTGCTTTTGCTTCGGCAATGGTCATTCGGACCATGTAATATTTCTCATCGGTTTCGAATGGTAGAGCCGAAACTTTTTTACCCTCTTTGTTATAAAAGTGGATGAGTGAATCATAAAATCCGTACGGGTAGGCGAGTTTGATTTGCTCTTGTATGTGAGCATCTAGTTTCTCAAAATCTTTAATAACACGAGGCTTTGGAGGCTGCATAGCTGAAATTTTAACGAAAGGTAATAGACGTTTTCTAAAATCAAAAGTTGAGTTGGAAAACAAATATTTTTTTATGTTACCACTTTATACCCTGCTCCATGCACGGTGATGATAAATTTTGGATTATTCGGGTTCTCTTCAATTTTTTGTCGGAGTTTCAAAATAAAATTATCGACCGTACGAGTGGTAGGTTGCGATTCGTATCCCCAAACTTCCTCCAGCAGTTGATACCTGCTCACCACTTCACCCTTACGCTTTAGTAAGTAATGGAGTACCTCATATTCTTTGTGGGACATTTTCAATTCACCATCTGAAGTGTGATTTGCGGTGTAATGGGTGAAGTCTACCGTCAGGTTACCGATGGTAACTGGTCCCTCGGTCTGATTGCTAGAAGAATCTGGAACAGCCTCAGTTCTTCTCAGAATTGCTTTGACCCGTGCTACGAGTTCTCGAATACTGAAAGGTTTGGTCATGTAATCGTCTGCACCTAATTCTAGTCCCAGTACCTTGTCAATCTCCTCCCCTTTGGCGGTTAAGAATATGATGGGTGTGCTGATGCCATTTTTCCTGGCAGCTTTGCACACATCAAAACCACTCATTTTGGGCATCATTACGTCCAATATGATTAAGTCAAATGAATGGCTTAGAATAATGTCTAACCCTTCCTGACCGTCTTTTGCTACCTGAACATTAAATTGCTCAAATTCAAGATTGTCCTTCAAGCCGATTTGCATGTTCGGCTCATCCTCAACTACTAGTATTTTAGCCATTGCTATTAAGATAAAAAATCAATCTAAAGGTACTTCCCTTTCCCGGAGTACTTTCTACTTCTATATCACCACCATGGGAGTCCACAATGTGACTGACGAGGGCAAGTCCCAGTCCAGCTCCTCTGGTGCTTTGTACATTGCCTTCAGTAACCCGATAAAACTTGTCAAAAATCATTTTAACGCGATCTGCAGGAATCCCAATACCATGGTCAGTAATCTCCACCCAGACAGCATTTTCTTTCTGACCACTGCTTATGCTTAGATACTTTTCGTTGGGACTGTATTTGATGCTGTTGTCTATCAAGTTGACCAAAGCTTCATAAAGAGCTTCTCGATCCATCTCAATATTCGGTAACTCGTCTGAGAGGTGCATCTCGTAGCTAAATCCATTTCTTTCTACATGGTATGCATAGTCATGCATTAATTCTTTAATCAGCTCATTGACACTTATCGATGTAGGATTATAGACTCGTTTTGCTGCTTCAATCTGTGAGAAGTTCAGTATTTTATTGACGATGTTGGTAAGCCGGTTGGTTTCTTTAAAGATAATTTCTTCATACTCTTTGCGCTTTTCAGGACTGTTTACCCGATCAAGCATAAGCGTTTCTGCAAACATGCTGATGAGCGAAAGAGGTGTTCTTAACTCATGCGAAACATTGGACACAAAGTCAGACTTGGTTTGTGCCAGAATCATTTCCCGACGAATATTTCTTATGACCAGTGAAAAGCCAAAAATCAAAAGCAAGATAAGCATAAAAGATGCGGTAAGGTTGTATTGAGTGCGTTCTGAGACAAGCTCAGATACGGTTTTGTTTGCGGAACTAATCCCAACATCCAGGTCTGGTATGAGCCACATGCTTTTGCTAAGAATTACTTCTTTACTGATCGTGTCAGTGACGTAAACGTATTCCTCCTGACCTCTATAACCCAGGGTAATAATCAGGTCTCCTTCAGCGATCTGCTGGAGTTTAGGGGCTAGTACATTGTTGGCAAACCCATAAATACTAATGAAAGCAGTCATGAACATGGCTTGTCCATCAGTAGTTTCCAATACGGAATGTACCACTTGCATCCGGTCATTCTGTACCAAAATGGTACCCTTGGGTTCAATTTTCCGGTAACCACCTTCCTTGTACCGGATTAACTGCGTTTTGAGATTTGGGTTGGCGTTTAGGATGGAGTCTTGTAGGTTTTTCCAATCTATTTGAACGGTACTGTCTCCGAAAATTCTAACTTGTTTTGATTGATTGGTTGCCAGATTTTCTACTACCAGCGCTACAATATTGGAGTACTTTAAATAAGGCTCATCTTTTTTAAACTCGAGCGTAGGACTGATGTTCTTTTCCATCCGATCTACAAGTCCGCTAAGGTTGTCATTAGAAAATTGGTTGATAGAAAATATGATTGCATCCAGTTGATCACGGTAGACCTTCTCTATCATTTCTTCATCTTCCTTTACGGAGGATATTTCAGCTACAGAGTAGATAATCAATGGCAGCAGTATGGTGCCGATGACCGTTGCAATTAACCGGTTAGTGGATGACTTTAGCATTTTTCAAGAATACTTAAGATACGAATGTATTCAGAGTTCGTTGGATTTGATTGGCCAAATATTTAATTTCCTTCAAAACCAGAAACAGAATCAAATGTCAAAAGATACAAAAGGTCAGGTGGAAGGCATCCTGACGGAATTAGGACGGAAAATCGATTTGCTTATAGTAGAAGCAAAAGGTGCCAGCAAAGAGGTTCGGGATGATGTGGAAGAGAAAATCCAGGAACTCAAAAAGAAAAAAGAGAAAATCGAAAAAGATTTTGATGGCTATAAGGATAAGAATGAAGACAAATGGAATGAAGCCAAAAGCCATTTTATGACGGCTTTGTCTGAGTTGAAGAAGGCTGTAGAGTCCGTATTTAAAGATTCGAAATAGAATCCATTAGATTTTATCGAGTACTTTTCTGATCAACGCATCGATTACTTTATTGGGATTTTTAGAGAATTTGTTTCGAACTCGATTAGCAATAATAGCGTTTAAACTTATCATCTCATGGCCCAGAACTTTGGCTAATCCATAATAACCTGCAGTTTCCATTTCCAGGTTTGTCAACCAAAAGTTATTGTGGTGAAAATAGTTAAGTTGCTCGATGAGGTTTGGATATTTGATTGGAACCCGTAGTGTTCTTCCCTGTGGGCCATAAAATCCATGACATGTGAGTGTGTTGCCAACTGTCATGTTATCTCGAAAAAGCTCAATTAACTCTTCAGAACCCTTGACACAGTAGGGCGAGTAAGGCAATCCAATTGCTTTTTGCAAAGCTTTGCATACACCATCTTCAAATTCGCCCATGTCATGCTGATAAAAATGCATCATTGGATCCATCCCAATGCCGTATTCACTAATGACATGGCTGCCTAGTCGCATGTCTTCCTGTATGCTTGCTGAAGTGCCGATGCGGATAATTTTTAATCTGGTTCGATCTTCTTTGATCTCTCGTGTTTTTAAGTCAATGTTAAAAACGGCATCCAGCTCATTCATTAAGATTTCGACGTTATCTGTGCCCATTCCGGTGCTGATTACTGAAAGGCGTTTTCCTTTATAGGTTCCCGTGTGAGTGATAAACTCGCGTTTGTTCATTTCAAACTCTATGCTGTCGAAATGGCTGGAAATACGGTGAACTCTGCCTGGGTCTCCTACAGTGATGATCTTTTCAGAGACATGTTCTGGTTTGAGACTTAAGTGGTAAACACTCCCATCCGGGTTAATAATCAAGTCTGCTTCGGAAATTTTCGGCATGGGAGCGTTTCGTAAATATTATTCAACTGTTTCAGGCTTTCGCTTTACCCCGCGATAAGGGTTGTAGCCATTCATTTCCTTTTGGTAATATCCAGTACCATCATATGTCCTTACATCCGGGTGCTTTGAGCACTCTTCCGAGCAGCAGCCATTGTAAATTTCGGCTCCCTTTTCACTCATTGGGATGTGCATGTTGCAATGTGGATTGGCACAGTTAACCATACGGTCTGAAGGTTCTCCAGTGACGTAACATCGTGAGATCACCTTAGGATTTACTTTATTTAGATCTTTCACAATCCGGTTGTCAAAAACATAGCATTTACCTTCGAAATCTTCGCCATCAGCTTGTAAGCCGTACTTGATTATTCCGCCATGAAGTTGGTGAACATCTTCAAATCCTTGCTCCAGGAGATAAGCACTTGCTTTCTCGCATTTGATTCCTCCGGTACAGTAAGTGATGACTTTTTTACTCTTCAGGTGCTCCAGTTCTTTAACCTTTTCCGGAAAGTCTCTGAAGTTTTCAAGATCCAATGTGATGGCATTTTTGAACTTGCCTACTTCGTGCTCATAGTTAGAGCGGACATCTAAAATTACAGTGTCTTCAGGCTGTTCTTGTAGAATTTTTCTAAACTCATCTGGCTCTACGTATCCACCTGTTTTTTTGGTTGGATCAATATTTGGTAAACTGGCGTGTACGATTTCTGGTTTTACCCGTACGTGTAGCTTTGAAAAGCAGTGGTCGGAAGCCTCGTCCACTTTAAACTCAATATCTGCAAACCGTGGATCGGATTTTACCTCCTGCATGTATTGCTCACAATCAGCTCTTAAACCAGAAACGGTTCCGTTTAGGCCTTCTTCGGCAATAATAATTCTTCCTTTCAGGTTGAGCTCCAGGCATCTGAGATGATGCTGCTCACGAAATGCCTCCGAATCCTCGATCCTAGAGTAACAATAATAAAGTAATACTAGATAATCTTCGTTCATAACCATAGCCCTGTTTCATGCAGGGTGTTGTGAATTAGAAAATGTTAAACGAGCCGTAATTTACTGAAACGTCTCTTAAATGTGTTTTAAGAAGGATAGATTTCGATTATTTATCTACTTTCATCGCTGGATTGCCAAATACGGTCTCTCCATCTTTTACATCAGCTATTACCACTGAGCCCGCACCGATTCTTGCCTTCTTCCCAATTTTGACTCCTGAAACAATGATAGCTCCAGACCCAACAAACACCTCATTAGCGATTGCTACCCCTGAGTTGATGATAGCTCCGGCTCCCACCTGGACGTAATCACCTATTTGCACACTGTGTTCCAGTATGGCTGCTGTATTGATGATGTTGTGCTGTCCGATGTTGGTATCTGATCCAATGTTGGCTCTGGCGTTGATAAAATTACCATGCCCAATTGTAGCAGAATCTGAAATGTATGCCTGCTGATGAATGGCATTTGTTGGCATCACTTTTCTTGAATCCATCAGCATTTTCACTTGCTTTTTGCGAAGTGCATTATCATCAGTAGCTACAAATGCTTCTGTCTTCTGACCAATTAGCTTCGTAAACCCGTGATCGTCTGTCTTTCCTAAAATGGAAACATCATCTATTTCAGTACCATGAATAGTGGCATCATCATCCAGGAAACCGTAAACAACAATGCTGTTGCTTTTGAAAATCTCCAACGCTGCTTTGGCTATTCCTTTCCCTCCGAAAATTATTACCGGTTTTTCCATATCTCATTCTAAATCAGGGCGCAAAGTTAGGTAAACTGTTCCTTTTTAGAGAACCATTGTTCAAAAGGTGTAAGCATCAGAACAAAGGCTAAGAATGGAATAAATACGGATTTGTACCGCACTAGCGAACCCATGTTTGGAGAAGCCATGGGTAAGAATATCGCTAAAGACAGCACAAATAAAATCGCGAGAGCAATGAGTAGGTTGAACTTCCATTTCTTGATCAGAATCAAGTTAGCAACGAAAAGGGCCAGAATAAGCACGTTTTCGATCCCGAAGAGCAGCATAAGAGAAGAACTTTCCCAAATGAATGGTCGAAACAGTCCTGTAACCAAAGCTTTCGGTGTGTTTTCCAAAACGGAGGTGTAGCTGCCATCTAGAGAAAAGTCGATTACGTGATGAGATGAGATACTGGCTATTTGCTGATAGTTGCTGTATATCGCTGCGGGTAGTCGGTCATAGTTCAGGTTTCTGTTGAGAAGACTCACCAGACTGATCAAAACAACCAATGCTGCTAAATTAACCAGAGATCGAGCTGTTTTAGACTGGATGAACGCGTGGGAGAGGTTGCTCCAGGCAAGAAAGCCCATGCAGACACCAGCTACAGCTGCCAGATAAAACTTCATGTAAAAGAGGATGAAAAGACACGCAATAGCTACAGTCACTTGTGAAAAAGTAAAGGAATAATGATGTCTATAGCGAATGCAAATACCAGCAAGAAAGAAAATACTGCCATTGGTTAACGTGTCTTTCAAAATCCCGGAAGACCAGAAAATAGGGGATGGAAAGAGTAGAAAAGCAATGAACGCTGGAATGAGCGCAATGGGATAGTATCTAATCACTGACCGAAATAAGAACCAGCTACATAGAAAAGAGAAAAATGCCAGGTACAATGCGCTCAGCCAGTAATTTCCCTGAGTGGCGATATATGGCAGACTCAGGACCTTGGTGAAGATGTCTGTTCTGCTTTCAGCTTTAAAGACAGGATATTGACCGGTTATGAGGTAATCGAAGTACTGAGAAAACGACTCTTCGGCCAGTTTCATTAACTCCAATGCTTTTTGATGAAACATCAGAGTGTCTCCAGTCTCCAGGTGTAAATAGTAAAACCATCCAAATGTGAGTGAGCAACTGACCTTGACGGCTAGTCCAATCCAGTAATGCTTTGTAGGACCTTCTTCGGGTTGAAAGCTCAGAGCGAGCGCTATCAAAAGGACTATGTTGAGTATGATCCAAATCATGTCGACAATTTAGGACTAAGGATGGAAATACCCAGATTGCATTGCAGACATTTTTTGTTTTTGCAAAGCTCATTGTATTGATGAATCAGTGCTTGTGATTCAGAGGCATTTTGCGGGTTGATACCGATGGCCATCCATTTTTTAAGAATGTGGTTACGCTCAGAAGGGAGTTGTTCCAGTAGCTCTTGAGCCGTTTCCAGGTATTTGACTTCATCCAGGTATTTTGAATAAGCAGCCAGTAGTGGGACTATAGAGTTAATGATAATATTTTCCAGGGCAGATTTGCCGATTTGATAAGTTCTGGAAGTTTCTTTTTCAAAATCGTAGTGTGTCGTCCAGTATTGAGATAAGTTGTTTTTGATCAATGACTCACACTGCTCAAGTGTTCTCACATCAATCAACTGAGCAAAAAGCTGCGAACTATTGGTTATCAGACTTGCGAATTGTGCCAGACGAACGGCCGGAAAGTTTGCCGGACGCATTCGAGCATGTTTCCAGTGATGTCGTTTCAAGACTGGTGTGAGCTGGTGCTTTTTTGTCAGATACGTGAATTCATCTGTTAATTCGGAGCAATACGAGTCATCAGCAGTATCGAGATAGCCGGCCATTCCAAAGAGCAAAGCTTCTACTGATTTGGGCTTGTTTTGATACTTTCTAAGTATCGCAAAGGGCAGCGAATTGGCCAGTCGTTCAAATGGTTCCTGATTGGTCTTAAATCCATAGTTTTTGGCTAAAACCTGATACGTGGTTTCTTCCCAGTCATTTTTATTGTTATCCAGCATGTTTAGAATCAACTTACTTTTGGCTTTTAGCCGGTCTGTAATGGCTCGATCCATCATGGATATGATGTGGAGTTGGCTTAAATCTTTCAGCTGATGCTGGCACCTAATAACTTCAGGTTGATTGATGTATTGTCGGTAAGCCAATTCGATATTTTCCTGAATATAAGATTTTAGTTCGATCGTAGGGATAGGGCTTCCAGCAATAGCGATTTCCTTATCGTGTTTCCACACCACATGCAAAATCACATTGTCATAAGCACGGTCCTCGTGGTGTTTATGTCTGAGCCAGTCGGATGATTTGAAGTGGATTTCTACTGATCCGGACCAAATAAGGTCGTCTATTTTGACTTTGGCCTCATGGAAATCAGGTCCTGATCCGTGGTTTTGATAGCCCGGGTGCAACACCTTAAGAATGCTTCCTCCTGTTAAATGCAGGGAGTTTGCATTGAATTTCTGAAACTGCCAGAGGTATTGTAAGAAATATTCGTCCATAGCGGTGATGTGAACGAATTTACAACATGTGCTGCTAAGAATGAAATTATCAGTAAAGGTGTCTAAGTAATTGTGCAGCCATAGTCACCTGCATATCTCGGGCAGCTTTACCGGCTTTTTCTGCAAAGTCTTCTCCATCTCCGGCGTAAATAATCCCTCTGGAGGAATTTACCAACAGTCCACATTGCTTGTTCATGCCGTAGGCACAGACTTTTTCCAAACTACCTCCCTGAGCACCTACACCGGGGATTAAGAGGAAATGCTCGGGGATCATGCGACGGATTCCGATCAGTGATTCGGCACGTGTCGCGCCTACTACATACATCATGTTGTTGGGGTTACTCCATTCAGCGCTTTTCGCAATGACCCGTTCATAGAGCTTTTCTCCAGTGCCATCCATCATTAGCTCCTGAAAGTCAAATGACCCTTCATTAGAAGTAGCGGCCAGTAGTATGGTCCATTTGCGTGGGTATTCTAAGTATGCGGTTACTGAGTCCTTGCCCATGTATGGGGCTACAGTCACCGCATCGAAATCCATGTTTTCAAAGAAGGCCCTGGCATACATATTGGAAGTATTGCCAATATCTCCACGCTTCGCATCGGCAATCGTGAAGACCTCTTTAGGGATGTATTCCATTGTCTTTTCAAGAGATGCCAGACCTTTGCTGCCGTGTGCTTCATAAAAGGCCAGGTTTGGCTTGTAGGCCACTGCATACGGTAGCGTAGCGTCTATGATTTGTTTGTTAAACTCAAAAATGGGATCGTCAGTTTCCAGAAGGTGTTTGGGGATTTTGGTGATGTCTGTGTCCAGTCCCACGCATAGGAAGGATTCCTTCTGCTTGATCTTATCAAAAAGTTGCTGCCGCGTCATAGGTCTAAAAGGTTAGCTATGCGAAAATAAGCATATTCGTTAACTAGGATGTGAAATGTGCTGGATACTATTTCTTGATTAGCTGGGGAGTTAGGTGTTTCCACCTGACAGGGATAATCTGCAGATCGATTATATTTAGCCATCGACTTACGAGTTTGGAATCTATATGATGAGAAACCCCTGTCTTGCACATACCGTCGATTGGAAACACCCGGTAGCATCTCAAATTCGTTAACCAGGCAGTATAAAAAGGAAAGAGACGATGCCTAATGGCACCGCCTCAGTTTAATTAATCTAGCGAAATGTGAATCTTTGTCAGTTCATTCGAAATGAAGCTGTTAATCCGTTTGCATTGAAACCTTCCGGGGAATTACCAACCTGTGCGCCTTTATAGGCTTTAATGGTGCCAGATATTTTGCAGCTACTTCCATCAGATGAGGTAGTAACATCAGCAAACCATAATTGTCCCGCATTTGATGAATCTTGTAAAACCATAGGAAAGTCCGAGACTGATGCAGGTGATCCAGGCGAGTACTCCGCTGTAAATGTGATGTCACCTCCTGGTATAGAGATATTTGCATCTAGTGCCTGGTAACTTTTACCATTAATTGTTAGACTGGTCCAGTCATGACTATCTGTCTGAAATGTAACTTCATTTTGACCTGGAAAGATGTTCATATGTGCCATTTTCTTATTTGTTATTAGTTAATCCCTACTCTTAAGGCTTTTCGGGTTCTGCCTCTCAATGACTGTTGAGATCAGTTCCTTTTTTTGAAAGTGGGGCGGTGGTCCACTTATCCGATCAGATGAGACAAAGATGCTATATACCTCATCACCAGGTAAGAGGATAAATGTGTGTTTAGAAAAACAGGTAGAAATACCTGTTTTGGATAAATAGGTGAGTAGAAATACCTGAATACTAACGGAGGTAGCTGTAAATGTTAGAAATAGTTTTAGAATTGCTAAAAACCTAACGTTATGAAGTATTTCGAAACTTTTTCTATTCTTGTTTTACTTGTACTGATAATCAGTTGTGAGTCCGAATCCCAAGAGTCCGAGTTGCAGGGGCTATCTTCGGAAACAGGTGACACCTCTTTATATGCGGTATCAGTTAGTCAGTTTGAAGCAGATACGGCCAACTTCGCGGCGAAATCTCGATTGATATTTGACACGGCTCTGGTAAACGATCCCGTTCCCATCAAGGCATTTACCATTCATGCTGCAGATTTGCTTGAAGCCATGGGGTTACCTCCAAGTGTCCAATGTACCGATTCCCTTAAATATTCTTATGCCAGAATATACCTCGGACTCAGTGCTGAAAATGAGTTTAAGTTGTACATGACACCTGTAGTGGGTGCGAAATTGTCTGAAAACATTGGAGGCAAGGATGTCATCCGAAAAGGGCCTTATGAAGGCAATGTAAAAGGAGTAACTACTGGGGAAGTGGTCAATGGATCCTATGTGATGGACTTTACTTCGCCATGTCCTAAAACGTGTCCAGAACAAGAGTAGTGATTTTTTAAAAGATATATAAATGGAGTATTTGGCGGTTAATTTTATTGAATACGCTTCCATACCAGTGATTTTGGCAGCTATTTATGCTGGATTTTTATACCATCGGTTGGTTACTGAGATGAGGATTTTGAGCTATTTCATTTTCCTTTCAGCTGCTATAGAGCTGGTTTCTAAAGTGATGTGGTATATGAAAGAGAATAATTTGCGATTACTCCATTTATATGTTCTGTTAGGATTTGTGCTGCTGGCATGGTTTTATAAAACAATTCTGAAGGGATTTATAGCACCGAAATTAATCGGTGGAGTAACCATCGGGTTTGTTCTGTTTACTCTGGTCAATTCCCTTTTTTTCCAGTCACTCGATACCTTCAATTCCGTTGCTCTGACCGTTCAGGCAGTGTTGATGATCATTCTTTGTGTGTTCACATTTTTGGTCTTGATGAATGATATTGTTCGTGAAGAACGACAAGGTTTATTCAGTAGTTTGAACTGGATCAATTCTGGGCTTTTCCTTTATTACCTCTCTAGTTTGATGGTTTTTTACATCGGTAATCAGTTTATTCAGTTTTATACATCACTCACCAATCAGTATCTTTGGAGCATGCATTCGTTTTTTTCAATGCTCATGTATGTCTGCTTAATGGTCGGTTTATGGAAGAGCCCCAGGAGATTGAACTCTTAGGAATTGTTTTACCATTTCTTGGGATAGTCTTTTTGATTGCTTTGGCGGTATTGTATCTCAATCAATATTTTCAGAAGCAACTGACCCAACAAAAGGTGACAGAACAGGAACTCAAGATAGCGCAACAAAAAAAACTTCTTCAGACCAGTATCAACGTGCAGGAATCGGAGCGCAAAAGAATAGCCAGCGATTTGCATGATGAACTAGGAGCTACGCTATCGATTTCTAGAATGCATTTAATGAAGCTGGAGCAAAATCCTGATATGTCGGCTGAATTAAAGTCTTCCATTCAAAATATACGTTCTGTTACCGAGTCTGCGCTTACTTCCATGCGAAGAATCAGTCATGAACTCATGCCGGCCCAGCTAGCAAGCTTTGGGTTGGTGAAAACCCTTCAGAGTGTTGTCAATCAGGTGAATGAAGCAGGCGAATTGTCATTGACTTTAGAAGAATCTCTGGGAGAATCACGGATGTCCTGGGAGTTAGAAGTAGGGCTATACCGTATGTTAATGGAGTTGGTACATAACACCATCAAGCATTCAGAGGCAAACGAAGCACACATTTCCTTAAAGAAAACATTCAATCAGTTAGAAATGAACTACACGGATGATGGAGTAGGAATTATTAGTAAAGATGCAGCGGACGGACTTGGACTAAAAAGCATTGAAGCAAGAGCCAATGCTATTGGTGGATTTTTCCAGGTATTGGATGGTGTTGGGTTTCATGCAAGGGTTATATTACCTACCTAACGAATGAATGATTTAATTAAAGTCGGACTGATAGAGGATCAGCAATTGTTTCGTGAAGGAATGAAGGCAATTTTGTCTACGGAGAAGGATTTGAAAGTAGTCTTTGAATCTGCGGACGGGTATTCGGTCTTGGATCGTTTGAGCGATGGAAGTGTTCTTCCAGATGTCATGTTGGTGGACCTTTCGCTCCCTCCAAATGGGTTGCAGGAGTTCAGTGGGGTGCAGGTAACAGATGCTTTGCTTTATCATTATCCTGACATGAAAGTGTTAATTCTTTCTGTTCACAAGGAAGAGGCTTTCATTGCGGAGTTGATAGAGCATGGAGCTCATGGGTATCTGGTAAAAGACTGTGATCCTAACGAGGTAGTGGAAGCGATTAAGTCCGCATATACCAAGGGATCCTATATCAACCAAAACACTCTGAGAGCTATTCAGCGTAAAATGAAGGCTGAAAATATTCAAAATCAGCGTGTTAACCCCGTGTCCGACTCACTCACAAAAAGAGAGGTCGAAATATTACAGCTCGTTTGTGAGCAGCTTACAGCTGATGAAATAGGGGATCGGTTGTTTATAAGTACGAAAACAGTAAACGGACATAAGAACAACTTACTTAGAAAAACACAATCACGGAACATGGCCGGATTGGTGATTTATGCCGTGAAAAATGGACTAGTTGAGTTTGACTAGGCCTGTTTCTACTTAACCTGTTTGAAACAAAAAAAGCCTCGATCTCCCGAGGCTTTCAGTAATACTTGATGCTATTCCTTATCTAAAGTCAATCACTTCTACTTTAGGGTATTTCTTTGTATCAAACGTGAAGTATGAATCTGCAAAGTCTGCTGATTTAAAGTTTTTGATCTCATAAATGTATTTGTTTCCTGATCTTTCAAAAACAGTGAATTTCTTCAAATCATCGTTTTTGTCAATTACCAGTCGAATTTTATAATAACTTTTATCCTTAGATTCTGGGTCTAATTCGACTATCCGGTCACCGTTTGATTGTGTGGACATAAGTACGTATTTATACCCTTCCTTATATAAGTCATAGATATTGCCCAGGGTAATTTCCTGCTCTTCAGGATCAAATGTGCTTACAGTTACTTCTTTCAATTCTTCACTATAGCTGTAGACATCTGCTCCATTATTATAGATTTCTTGTCCTGCTACTTTCAGTACGTACATGTCGCCTTTTACGGCAATCTCTCCTGCTATTGACTCATCAATATCGGCACTTTCGTTGATCATCTGCTGAGTGAAGTCGGCTTCAAATGCCCCGATCTTTTTGTACTTTTCACTCATTGCATCAAGCACGGTTAATGCCTCCGGGTCGTACTGCCCATAGCTTGTCAAAGTGGATATGATGGCTGCAAATAGAAAAATTACTTTGTTCATGGTTTCTTAAATTCTATGGTTCTAACACGTCGAACCTTCGTTTTGTTAATACTTCTGGTCTATCTCATTCAATAACTGTTCCAAAGAGTATTCATCTGGAATTAAAACTTCACGGGCCTTGCTTCCCTCAAATGGTCCCACAATGCCTGCGGCTTCCAATTGATCAATCAATCTGCCGGCTCTATTGTACCCAAGTTTCATTTTTCGCTGGATCAGCGAAGTGCTTCCCTGCTGGTGCATCACAATCAGTTTAGCCGCGTCCTCGAACAACGCATCCCGGTCGGAAAGATCCACGGCTCCTACTTCTGAGCTGCTATCTGCATCACCAACAAACTCTGGTAAAAGATAAGCATCGTCATAGCCTCGTTGTTCTCCTACGAATTCGCAAATCCGATCTACTTCAGGTGTGTCTACAAACGCACACTGCAGTCGGATCAGGTCTGATCCCATCGAGAGCAACATATCCCCCTGTCCAATAAGCTGTTCCGCACCACCGGTATCTAAAATCGTTCTGGAATCTATCTTAGAGGTTACTCTAAAAGAAAGACGGGCCGGGAAGTTGGCCTTAATAATACCAGTAATTACGTTGACTGATGGACGCTGGGTAGCTACGATCAGGTGAATTCCGATGGCACGTGCTAGCTGCGCCAGACGAGCAATCGGTGTTTCAATCTCCTTGCCAGCTGTCATCATTAAGTCCGCCAGCTCATCAATAACTAATACAATGTAGGGAAGGTGTCTGTGTCCCTTTTTTGGATTCAGTCTGCGGGCAATAAATTTCTTATTGTATTCTTTCAGGTTACGACATCCCGCATCTTTCAGCAAGTCGTAGCGATTGTCCATCTCAATACACAGTGAGTTAAGTGTGTTGACTACTTTGCTAGTGTCAGTGATGATGGCTTCTTCACTGTCAGGTAATTTGGCTAGAAAATGTCGCTCCAGGTGGTTGAAAAGTGTTAACTCCACTTTTTTAGGATCCACCATCACAAACTTCAACTGTGATGGGTGCTTCTTGTAGATCAGCGAGGTGATGATCAGGTTTAAGCCAACAGACTTACCCTGGCCTGTTGCTCCCGCCATAAGTAGGTGGGGCATTTTAGCCAAATCCGTAGCGAACACCTCGTTGGAAATGGTTTTACCTAAAACAATCGGTAAGTCCATATCGCTTTTCATGAACTTCTCCGTGGTGATGACTGATTTAACATCTACCATCTCCCGGTTTTTATTTGGCACCTCGATACCAATTGTTCCTCGTCCCGGTATCGGTGCGATGATCCGAATACCAAGGGCAGCAAGGCTCAAGGCAATGTCATCTTCCAGGTTTTTGATCTTGGAGATTTTTACTCCTGCCTCTGGTACTATTTCGTAAAGTGTTACTGTAGGTCCGATGGTCGCTTTGATACTGGAAATGCCAATCTTGAAGTTGATAAGCGTTTCTACGATCTTATCCTTGTTTTGCTCCAATTCATCTTTCGAAACCTGAACATCTTTTTTCGGATAGTCAATCAGAAGCTCGGGAGTGGGGTATTGGTATTTAGGCAGATCAAGTGTCGGATCGTAGTTTTCCGTTTGATCGACACGTACCTCATCGTCCTCAGGAATATCTACTTCGATACTAAATGGCTTTTCAGGGTCCTCTCGCTCCTTGTTTTCATCAGGGGTTTCGATAGCAAGTTCCAGATCGTCAATTGCTTTAGCTTTTCTAGGCTTAGGCTTATTTTCTAGCGTCCATTCTTCTTTTTCGATCTGTACTTCGCCTTCTTCATCGTCATCATCTCCAAGATCAAACGAAGGCATGCTGGATGCAGGTTTTATCGGCTCTTCCTCTTTTTCCTCAATGACTTTCTCTTCTTCTGGACTATCTTCTTTCTCTACTTCCTCTTTTACTTGCTTTAAGATAAAGTCCAGTGAATTATCCTTTTCAGGAGTCTTTTCTATATTGGCTATATCATCATCCACTTCGCTCTCTTCACCATCTTCTTTTTCTGGCTTTGTCAGAATAGCTTGCATTCTCTCTTTCATACTCATGACCACCTCATCTACTACAGGAATCTGTGTGATGTCAAAAAAGTACATGTTGAAAACCAGAAATAGAAATATCAGGAATAGGAGAGAGCCCCAGCCCATCAGGCTTTCCATGATGATGGATAATTCAAATCCAACTCCACCGCTTAAAAAGCCCCATTCTGTTACCTCATCTGAAGAAATCAGAAAGTATCCCATGACCATACTCGTCCACAGTAGATAGAAAAGCGTAAATCCAAATGCGCGTGAAACCGAAAACACCCGACGTTTCCACACAATACGGTGACCTGCCAAAAACAAAAATGGTGGAATAAGCAATGCGGCAATTCCAAACCACAAAAAGATGAAGTAATGAGCAGTGATGGCACCAATGGTTCCAAACCAGTTTTGAACTTCCTGACCGGAAGCTTTAATGTCTGTTTGTGTGATTGCTTCCACTACACTCTGGTCAGCCTTTCCTGTAAGTAAATAGGAAATGAATGACACGATTAAGAAGAAGGCTGACATCAGGAAGAACATTCCGATAGCCAGGTGAAATTTTCGGTCATTGAAAAAATCTGCCTTGAACTTAAAAGAGCGGGAAGATGATTGCTTTTGTTTCTTGTAGGTGTTTTGTGCCATGTGATCTTAACGAGCAAAAATAAGGGAGATATACTCCACCATCAAGCATTTTCTAATATTGCCTTTTTGATCTCTTTGATCAGACCAGGACCTCTGTAAACCAGGCCGCTGTAAACCTGCACCAAATTAGCTCCTGCCTTCAATTTAGCCACTGCATCGGCACCGGTTAAAATTCCACCAACTGCGATAATGGGAATGTCCGGGTTTTTAGCTCTCAGGTACCTCACTACTTCTGTGGATCGCTCCAGTACAGGCGCACCACTCAAACCTCCAGCTCCAATTTTATCCAGACTTTCTTTCGATTCTTTTAGTCCTGAACGCTCAATGGTAGTGTTGGTGGCAATCAGGCCATCGAGATTAATGTTGGTGGCAATTTCAATAATGTCATCTAATTGTGAATCGGTCAGATCCGGAGCTATTTTCAATAAAATCGGCTTCTGTGCTGGTTTATTCTTGTTGGCTTCCTGAAGACTTACCAGCAGCTGCTGCAAAGGTTCTTTTTCCTGAAGTTCACGAAGACCCGGGGTATTTGGTGAGCTCACATTGACCACAAAATAGTCTACCACAGGATAAAGTGTTTCATAGCACTTGAGGTAATCGCTTGTTGCATCTTCATTTGGGGTGGCTTTATTTTTGCTGATATTTCCGCCGATGATCACGCCTTTTGGTTTGGACTGAAGGTTAGCGAAGGCAGCATCCATTCCATTGTTATTAAACCCCATTCGGTTGATAAGCGCCTGATCTTCTTTCAATCGAAACAGTCGGGGTTGTGGATTACCTGGTTGTGCCAGCGGAGTAACGGTGCCGATTTCTATGAAGCCAAAGCCCATTGCGGCAAATTCATGAATGTAATCGGCATTTTTATCAAACCCAGCTGCCAGGCCTATCGGGTTTGGAAAAGTCAATCCAAAAAGTTCTTGCTTTAAAGTCGGATCATCTAATCCATAGATGGACTTGAAGATTGATTTTACAAAAGGTACTTTAAATGCTGACTTAAGCGCACCAGTAGTGAAGTGGTGGGCTTTTTCGGCAGACATGCTGAAAAGAAAAGACTTGGCTAATTGATACATTCAGGATGGAACGGTTAAATGCAGGGCAAAAATAGAGCAATTACTATTGAGGTCAAGAGGAAATAAGGTCTGATTTCTTACCGTTTGATTATCAGTGGTTTACGGATTAACTCGTAAAAATTCCCACTCATCGGCCAAATCTGCCTGTTCTTCGATTTTACTGTATCCACATGAGTCCACTTTCGTAATATTGGTAAACTAAAATGTGGGTCCTATGACAGCTTTAGATACCATCAAACAGCAAGTGAGCCAATTACCACAAGAGGAATTGTACTCATTAAAATCGCATCTGAATCACGCCATTATCCAGGAAAAAATCATGGAGATGCAAAAGCAAAATGGCATGATGCAAATCAGAACGGCGCTCAAGACCGGGTACCAGTTTTAATTCATCATCAGGTTTAAGATATTTCACAAAGTTGAGGTGCTTCGGTGCTTCAACTCCTGGGGTGAAATTCGTTGATTATCTGCTTTAGGTAGTCGCGATCCAGATGCGTATAGATTTCCGTAGTGGTAATGGATTCATGTCCGAGCATTTCCTGTACAGCTCTTAAGTCTGCACCTCCTTCTATTAAATGAGTGGCAAAGGAATGTCGGAATGTATGTGGGCTGATATTCTTTTCTATTCCTGCCTTTAGCGCTAAATCTTTGATGATCGTGAATACACTCACGCGTGAAATCCTGGAACCTCTCAGGTTTAAGAATAAATGGTCTTCGCTCCCTTTTTTTACGTCCTGATGAATCCTGATATGCTCTTTGTACAGCTTCATGTATTTCAGAGCTGTTTGCCCAACAGGGACTAGTCGTTCTTTATTTCCTTTTCCGATAATTCTTAAAAACCCTACATCATCATAAATATTACTCATTTTGAGTTCGATCAACTCAGATACCCGCAATCCTGAACTATAGAGGGTTTCCAACATCGCTCGATTTCTTGCGCCGGCATCCGTGGAGAGGTCTATTTCAGCAAGGATTTTCTCTATTTCATGAAATTCCAGCGTATCAGGCAGCTTCCGCCCAATCTTCGGGGACTCCAAAAGTTCTGAAGGATCTTTCTCGATCATCTCCTCATACACCAGGAATTTGTAGAAAGATTTGATGCCTGACAGGATACGGGCTTGTGAGTATGGAGACATGCCCAATTCATTGATAAACTCCACAAAATTGATCAGATCACCCTGTGAAACTTTTAGTGGGCTTAACGATAGGTTTTTGATTTCGAAAAACTCCCTTAATTTCGTAATGTCATGCAGGTAGGCATCGATGGAATTATCCGCAAGAGATCGCTCCAGTTTAAGGTAATTACGGTATTGCTTGATGTATATGTCCCAGCTCACGGAGCTAATTTACTTGAATTGAAAATATAGGCGCAAGCCAATTAGATAAACTATCATGAAGCTAATCATCATTAATGGCCCAAATCTAAATCTGCTCGGAACGAGAGAAACAGATATCTATGGCAATCAGTCCTTTGAGGATTATTTCAAAACACTAAAGTCAACTTTTGGTCAGGTGGATTTGGAATACTTTCAGTCTAATCACGAAGGAGCGCTGATCGATAAATTACATGAGGTAGGCTTTTCGTATGATGGCGTCATTGTAAACCTGGCAGGATATACGCATACTTCAGTGGCCTTGGCGGATGCTATTGCAGCCATTACTACACCGGTGGTAGAAGTGCATATATCCAACATCCATGCACGAGAGGGCTTTAGAACACACACCTATACAGGCGCTAAAGCGAAGGGAATCATCTCAGGTCTTGGACTGAAAGGGTATGAGTTAGCAGTTAACTATTTTCTCGATTGATGAATCAGGCCAATTTTTACCCCGGACCTTCCAGAGTTTATTCCAACATCACGGAGTTCATATACGAAGCTTACAAGGATGGTATTATGTCCATCAACCATCGAAGTGTCGAGTTTATGGAACTCATGAGAGCTACCAAAGCGGAGCTAAGAAGTAAATTATTGATTCCTGATAATTATGAAATTGTATTTACTTCATCAGCCACCGAATGCTGGGAAATAATTGCCCAATCGCTGACTGTAAAAGGGAGTCAACATTTTTACAATGGCTCCTTTGGTGAAAAGTGGGCCAGCTATGCGAGTGAGTTGACCAATACCACCAATGTTCATTTTGGTATTAACGAAAAGTTACCTACTGGTGATATAGCTGATGGAGTGGACGTCTTATGTGTTACCCACAATGAGACCTCAAATGCCACGATGATCTCTATGGACAGTTTGAAAATGTTACGAGTAGAGAATGAGGGGAAATTGATTGCTGTAGACGTGACGTCATCTTTTGGTGGTGTGAATCTGGATTATTCCCTTGCTGATGTTTGGTATGGCAGTGTACAGAAGTGTTTGGGTTTACCATCTGGAATGGGCTTCATGGTGTTGTCTCCAAAAGCCATTCACTCTGCGGAGAACATCGGTGAAAATAAGCACTATAATAGTTTGGTGAGGCTTCTGGAAAATGCGTCTAAAGATCAGACTTCCTATACACCCAATGTGCTCAGTATCTACTTACTCTACAGAACACAGCAAGCTTCTAAGGGCATTGACTATATCGAAAACAAGCTGAAGGCTCGTATGGCCTCATACGTAGATCTTTTCGGTCAAATAGCTGATATTGATTTTCTCGTGGACAATAGGAAGCTGCGGTCAAGTACGGTGCTGGCGCTTTCTGCAGCAAATCTTGATGTGATCAGGTCGGAAGCCAAAGAGCGTAGTATAGTCCTCGGAAGTGGTTACGGGCCGTGGAAGAAATCCACTTTCAGAATTGCCAACTTCCCAGCTATTAAGAGCCGGGAAGTTGAAAAACTGATGGCATTTTTTTCCAGGTATTCTTAACGTCTCTGAATCGTTACAGACTCATTGATCCAGCAGTCAACCGTAATTTTCTGTCCTTCTTCGTAGTTTTCGTTGAAGATTTCCTCTATTGAAGGAAACTGACCTTTTGCGGCTTCCATTTGCTTGGAATTGCCTGCCTTTTGGTACATTTCATACGCGGCCAGGTAATTTGCCCGGTCTTTCACACGGCTTTCCCCACCTCTGCAGTCATCTGCACTTAGAAAATACAGATTACCGATGAGGTTATATGCTTCAGCAGCACCAGGCTTGATACTCAATGCTTCGTAAGCGAGCGATCGTGCTTTGCGCTTGTCTCCCAGCTTGGACGCAACTGAGGCCATGCCCATTTTGGCATCAAACTTCTGCTCTACATCTTCAGTGAGCTCTGCTGCCTCTGCATAGAAAGTGTTGGCTTTGGTGTAATCCTCAGATCTATAAAACTTATCCGCCAGGGCTTTTGCCAAAGAGTAAGTAGGTTCTGATTTAAAAAATACCATTCCTGCCGTGGTGAAATAAGGCTGGTCGGAACATTTGGCTTTGAGCGAGTAAGAAAAGATCTTTTTTGCCGTATTCACATCCTCTGGGTTGGCTTCCAGTTTGGGGACCAAATTTTCTTCGATGAATTCACAGCTGATAATGTCTCCCAGTGAATTGAGAAAGGCATCAATTTTGTCCTGTTCTTTTACGAGCTTTTTCTTATCGCCACCAGCAGCTAATTTTTCATCTATGACCGAGGTGAGTTTTGTGTGGACATCCAGCACATCCGTAGCAGTCATTTCTTCAGGCTTTATTTTGTAATAGTAGGTAGCCATGGTCATATAAGGCGTAATGTTGAAGTCCGAGATTTCAGATGAAGAGAAACTGTACAGTTTTTCATATAATTCACGTAGAAGAGCATACTCCTCAGGAGTTTTGTAATACATTTTAAAAGCTGCGTAGGCTTTGCGATCCATAACGGATGCCTCATCATTCCAGTATTTGATCCGCATGTCATAAGTCCACAGCAGCGAATCACGAAGCCTGTTGGCTCTTTCTTCAGTAAAATCATTTTCCAATAAATTGTCGATGATTTTTGGCCCATCTTGATAAATGGACTCATGAAGGTCTGGTGTGTTGGTATAAAGCCATTGCACGGTGCTCCAGCACTCATTCCATTTGTCAGTGCTCATCAGCAACTTATAGTATGCTTGTTTTTCTTTTGTCAAATCGTGTTTTGGTCCTTCTGCTGGCCAGTTCCATCCGCTTTGAGCAGTGGCAAGAACGGTCAATGATAGTCCTAATATGAGTCCTACGAGTCTATGCATTATTGATTGAGTTATTTTTTGCAATTTGGTTAAAAAAGATTCTACTTGGCAAGCTTCCCAATTAGCTTTGCGTTAAAATTTTAAGGACGAGTGTTCAATTTTAAAGAAATTCTTTCGGTTTCACTGATTCTTTTTTCAGTAATAGACATTCTAGGAAGTGTCCCGATAGTCATTGATTTACGGAAAAAAGCCGGACATGTTCAGTCTGAGAAGGCAACTCTTGCCTCAGGGCTCCTAATGATCCTTTTTTTATTCCTTGGTGAAGGGATTCTAAAACTATTTGGTATCGACGTAGGATCGTTTGCCATCGCTGGAGGGTTGATTATGTTCTTTATTGGATTGGAAATGGTTTTGGGCATTCATTTTTTTCATTCGGATAATGAAGACCTTTCCTCATCTTCTATTGTACCTCTGGCGTTTCCATTGATAGCAGGAGCGGGCACACTGACGACCATTATTTCACTGAAGGCGATATATGCTACACCAAATATTCTGATCGGGGTTGTGCTCAATTTATTGTTTGTGTATCTCGTATTGAAAACTTCCAGTTGGCTGGAAAGGAAGATTGGAGCTGCCGGTTTTAACGTTCTTAGAAAAGTATTTGGTATTATCTTGCTGTCAATTGCGATCAAGATTTTTAAAACGTATTTATTTCAATAGATGATCAAAGTTTACACAGACGGAGCTGCAAAAGGAAATCCTGGCCGTGGTGGATATGGTGCCATACTTGACTATAAAGGTAAGCGCAAAGAACTATCGGAAGGGTTTCGGAATACGACGAATAACCGAATGGAGTTGCTGGCTGTGATTAAAGCTTTGGAAGCGATCAAGAAACCAGGCTGGAATGTATTGATTTACTCTGACTCCAAGTACGTAGTGGATGCGGTAGAAAAGCGCTGGCTGGATGGCTGGGTAAAGAAAGGATTTAAAGGTAAGAAGAATCCAGATCTTTGGAAGCGGTACCTGGAGGCGAGTAAGCCGCATAAAGTAAAATTTCAGTGGGTAAAAGGCCACGCTGGTCATCCTGAGAATGAGCGTTGTGATGAATTAGCTGTTCAGGCGGCAGAGGGTTATGATTTGCAGATAGATACAGAGTTTGAAGCCAACGCCGGTTAGCCCAGTGTTTTAAACGTCTCCACTAAAGAATCACCATACTTCTTGGATAAAGGAATTTTCGTTTCACCTACGAAGACAGAGACTGCATTGAAAGATGAAATGCGGGACCTATTCACGACATAGGATCGGTGAACTCGCATAAAGCTACTCGGAGGGAGCTGCGTTTCAAAGTCCTTGAGTGTGGAACGAATGATGTGTTTGTTTTTCTCGGTATATATTTCCAGATAATTGTCATCTGATTTGATATAGACGATATCCTTCAGGTCCACTTTTACATACTGGAAATTTTCTTTGACAAAGAAGTAGTCTCGGATAATGAAGCCATCGTCATCGTTTTTATTGATGATTTCACTAAAGCGTTTTAATGCCACCTCAATGGATCCATATAAGTTTTGTTTTTCTATTGGCTTAATCAGATACCCATAAGGTGACGTATTCACTGCCAGATCTATGGTTTTCTTATCTCCATACGAGGTTAAAAAGATAAATGGAAACTGCTGATCCTCTTTGATCTGGTTGGCTAGCCAAATACCATCTTCTTCTCCTTTGAGGTTGATGTCAAACAAAGCAATATCAGGTGGATTGCTTTTTATTTTGTCGAGGGCACTTTTGGCACGAATACAAATATCTGCTACTTCGTATCCAAGATCCTCCAGCATGTCTGAGATGGATTCAGCAATGATCATCTCATCTTCTACAATCAGTACGTTTAAGGCTTCCAATTTTGTCTATTTCGGTCAGTGATTACGCCAACCAAATTAGGGTTTATGGAAGTAAAACAAGACATTATTTCGATGAAATGAAGGCAGAAGGCCAGCAAAGCCTTCGCTTCACCAGCCGTTCTGCCTTAGATTTTAGCTACTGTGATAAGGTGAAGGTGCTTAAAATTGAATGGCTTAATGTGGTGAATGCTATTCTGGGTGTGGTGAATGAATAGACAAAGACGCTATGCAGCAAAACGCAATTCGAATTTTGTTCCATTGCTTGAATTAAAGGCATACTCACCTTCCAGCTGTATGCTGAGCATCTTTACTAATCGCAAGCCCAGTGACTTGCTTTTGCGTGTATTTACTTCATCCGGCATTCCCTTGCCATTGTCTGAAACAGTGAGGACATATTGGCCGCCGTTATTGATCAGAGAGATGTGGAAGGTGCCTTGTTTCTTTCCGTCATAGGCATATTTAAAGGCATTTGTTGCTAATTCGTTTACAATTAAACCAAGAGGAATCGCCGTTTCTACATCAAAGTGAATCATATCAGTTTCAATCTCCAGCTTCACGTTTTCAGCTGTGGATCCAAATGAGGTTTGAATTTCCCGCAGCAGCTCTTGCAAGTATTCTCCAAATGGAATGCTCTTCAGGTCATCATTTTCATAAAGCTTTTGATGGATGAGTGCCATTGAGCGAACGCGACCCTGACCTTCCTCGAGTACTTTTTTGAAGTCAGCATCATCAAATCTGCCAGACTGCAGATAGAGCAGACTTGCAATGATTTGTAAATTGTTTTTTACCCGGTGATGAATCTCCTTCAATAGTGATTCCCGTTCTTCCAGGCTTTTGGAAATAATTTCATTTTGCTTTAAGATTTCTGCAGTTCTTTCCTCTACAATCTGTTCCAGCTTTTGATTTTGTATACGAAGCCTTTTGGTGTTTATTCGTACGATTAATATGATGAATCCTATGCTCAGCGTTCCGTATAGAGCAAATGCTACGGCAGTGAGATGCCAAGGTTTGCTAATGGAGAACGGAAAGCGACCAATATCACTCAAATCGCCAAAAATGTTGCGAGCCCTTACCTGAAACTCATAGTCGCCTGGTGGTAGGTTGGTATATTCTTTTTGGTTCTTATCACTCCATTCTGACCACTCCTTATCAAACCCAACCAGCTGGTATTGAAAGCTTTTTGGGCTATAGGTGCGGTAGTCTGCTAAGCTGTATTCGAAGCGAAATGCATTTTTAATGGAAGGGAACTCATAGGTATCTGTCGGGCTTGCGGTCCAATCTGTTCCGTTCGGAAATAATCCGGAGAAAATGGTAGAGTCTTCTCCAGAAATGAGTTCTACTTTTCTCACAGCAGGAGGGAATGCGAATCCTGAAGGTTCTTTTTTGGAGCTGTTGAAAATGTAAGCGCCTTTTCCACCAAACCACATATTGTTTTGTTCGTCCAGTAAGAAACTTTGGATAGTACCTTTAATAACATTACCAACCCTGGAGTTAGCTTCCACTTGATCATTTTCTTTTGTGGCCAGATAGCCTCGTTCTGGTAAGTCCTTGTGATACCAATACAGCGAGTCATTTTGTTTGTTTAGGTAGTACAGACCGTCTTCATCAAAATAGTTACCAAAACGGTTGTCTTTAGTGAATGCGTCAGTTCCCTGATCGAAGGTGTAAATACCATTTTTGGTTAGGAAAAGTGTTTCATCTGCCACTTTCCGAATTTGAATTTTTTGGACACCTGGAAGTGTTTGTGCATCTGTGTATTCCTTGAAGTATTCGACTTCAGTTAAATCTTCATTCAGCCGAAATGCGACAAGCTGTTCAGCGTTATATCCCCAGATGAAGTTATTGGTTTGGTCAACTGTCATGAAAAACAGATACCTGGGAAGAACGTCGTTAGGAATGGACTTTTTATACTTCCATGTGTTTCCGTCAAACTGGAAGAGCTCCAATGTATTGGCGTTGTCTCCAGTAGTGAGAGCGGTGTTCTCTGATAAGTAGACAATGGCCGACCGCTGCGAAGACCCTTCGATTAGGGATACAAAAGAACCGTTACGAATTTGTCCGATAGACTCGTATGCTTTGACCAGAGGGACTGTAGGATGCTTAAGAATGTGGTAATTGTAAATGCCCGAATTGTCAACCAGCTGGAAGTGGTTGTCTGTAGTGCTTAGCGGATTCATTTTTTTTGCTTTTTGGTAAAGCCCAGTGGAGGTGCCAGCATAGAAGTAGTCGTCCATTTCTATCATGCTAAATACAGTGCCTTTTAGGCCATTTTCTTCATTGAACGTGGTAAAGCCAGCATTTAGGTTTATCAGCGATAAACCCACATTGGTAGCCAACCAAAGGTTGTTGTTTGCATCAAGGAAGGCTTTATGTACCTGATTGTTCACACCTTCATGCTCTCCTAACCACAAGACAGGTTTCCAGTTTGAGTCTGTGATGACCATTCCGGATTTGAGGAAACAAATCACATTGTATTCGTTGCTGAGTTTTGCTGCTTTGTAGGGATAGTTAGCGATGAGCCATTCTTCATCAAATGCATCAATCCTGAAGGTGCTATCGTAACTGTATTGGTACAAGCCTGAGTTTGGTGAAATGACAGTGGCCCTATCTTTTTTGACAACCACATCAGAAACGGCCATATTTTTGAGACTTTCTCCATTAGGCGCTAGCTCCAAAGTATCTCCCATTCTTAGTACCCCATGGCTTGGTGCAACGAAGTGCATTTCATTGTTCAGGACAAAATTTGGATAACTTTTTTCACCTATGTGGAAATAGCGAATGATTTCTGTGATTTCATCCATGACCAAAACACCTGATTGTGTCCCGGCATATAGAATGCCATTGTGAGATTTTACGAATTCCAAAATGCCCATGTCCCAGAATGGGTCAAACTTGTCTGATAAATCGTGAAATACTATTTGACCTAGCGAATCTGGAGCCAGGTAGCCAAGTAGTGGACTGGCACCACCTCCTCCTAAGTAAATTTTTCCGGAAGTGGACTTTGTAAAGCATCTTCCAAATCTATTCCCCGGAGTTTCAATACGTCTCCATTGGAGGCCATCAAACTCATGAATGGCTGTGGTAGTAGAAATGTACATGAGACCATTGTCATTTTGGATTACATCCCAAACCTGATCGAACCCCTCATAGTCACTTCCGACATAGGTTTTGATGGGAGGAAGCCCAAGGTTGGATATAGTAAGGTCTTGAGCTAAACTCTCGAAAGAGATAAAAAAGATGAGCAGACAATGGATTGGTTTAATCACGAATGAGTAGTGAGTGTGATAAAAAAAACTAAGTATAAGATTAGCGACAATAGTTGCCTAATGAAAGGTAAATGTGGTGAAACCTGTCATTTTTGTGGGGAACGCGCTAAGCAGCAAACTTTAGCTCGAATGCCGTGCCATTTTCTACACTGAACTCGAAATCCCCTTCAAGCTGCTGACTGAGCATGCGTACCAGTCGCAGGCCGAGCGATTTTGTTTTTCGAATGTCAACTTCCTCTGGGATACCACTTCCATTGTCCTTTACATTGAGAGCGTACTGTTCATTCTCCTCAGTGAGCGAAATACTTAACATGCCCTCAGATTTTTTCAGGAAGGCATATTTGAATGCGTTGGTGGCTATTTCGTTCACAATAAGTCCGAGAGGGACTGCCGTGTCCACATCAAAGTAGACATTACTGGCTTCAATGTTAAGCTGTATGTTGTCCATACCGAAGGAAGCACGTATTTCAGATACAAGCTCTTGTAGGTACTCCCCAAATGGAATGCTCTTTAGGTCTTCGTTTTCATAAAGCTTTTGATGGATGAGTGCCATGGAGCGGACTCTACCCTGACCTTCTTCCAGTACTTTTTTGATGTCCTCGTCTTCAAACTTGCCAGATTGGAGGTATAGGAGCGAGGCGATAATTTGCAGGTTGTTTTTTACGCGATGATGAATTTCTTTTAATAAGGACTCTCGTTCAGAAAGGGACTTGCTAATCACTTCATTTTTGGATGCTATGCGGATGGCATCTTTTCTTTTTCTGACATAGAATACGATAATAACTAGTAGCAAAACAGCAAATATTGCAGCAGAACCAGTGAGCAGGATGTTGATTCGAGCTTGTTCCTGTTCTCTTAATTTGCCCTTTTCCAATTCCTGTTTTGCCCTGAAGGCCTCATATTTTCCAGCTTCACGAGTCGCTTCTCTTTGCTGGTTGCTGAAATGGATTTCTCCCAGTAATCGTTCTTTTTGTTTCAATAGGTCGATCGCTTCATCATAGTTTCCAGTCTGTTGTCTGATGGTTGCTTTTAGATCAAAAATATCTGCTTTGAGCCTTTTGTAGTTATTCCCTTCTTCCATTTTGGTGTCCCTTAACACCTGATCCATATTTTGTTCAGCATTGGCAATGTCACCAAGTCGAAAATAGGATCTGGCCTGAAAGAATCTAGCGAAATGTCTTGTGCTAAGTGTGGTATCCTGAAATGAAAAGGCGATATCAAAATGGCGAATGGCATCTTTCGGATTACCCACTTGATTGTAAATGATGGCCAAATCCTGATGGGCGCTGGATTCCCACTTTGTTCCTAATTGTTTACCTAGAACGATGGACTCTTTGCCAAGAGCAATGGCGTCTTCGGATTTTCCTTTGAATACATATGATCGAGCCAACATCTCATTAGTTGCCACAATGCTTTTTTCATGGCTGAGCTGTTTGAAGATGTTTCGAGCGTTTTCAAAATAGTAAATGGCAGAATCCAATTGGCGCTTGCGTTCACTTTCTAAAGCAAGCTGGTTGTACATATGCCCCACTCGGAGCTGATTGTCCAGTGATTTCCATTTGGCAAGGGAAAGGTGGAAGAACCGACTTACAGAGTTGTACTCACCTATTCCTTTGTATTTTTTTCCGATGTACTCATACAGCAGTCCCTGACCAAAATCGTAATTACTGGTTTCTGCCAACTCCAGGGCTCCCAGATAATGTGTAATGGCTTTTTCATTGTCATTTCTTTCAAGCAATCCATTTATCATTTGGGCGAGTACTGCTGATTTTTCACTTTGCAGATTGCGAGCGGTAGATTGGATTGCTTTGAGTGTATCTACGTTGAAGTCTATACCAAAAGCCAGAGTTTGGTCAAGTCTGATTTCAAGAAGCGATAAATCCGCATCTAATTCAGCAGGTAGCACTTCCTCCTGACTACAACTTATAAGTAGTATGAGAGAAAGGATCAGGCACGATACTGATTTTAATAAATTTGGTCTATGATTCTTCATTGATCAAGGTGAATGTGCTTCTGACGTTGGAAGACCAGCGTAAAAAGCTTGGGGTGTTTAGCTGAATTGGTGGGATTAAAACTATAGTGGTTGAACCTTAATGTCCTAATAGTTTCGACCAATTGACTCAAATACGCCTCAAGAAAAATAAGCCGACTGCTTTTCAGCAGCCGGCCCCAACCAGCATAAAATTTTCAAATAAAGCCGGCGGCTAACCGCCGGCTTACAGATTGCGGTGAAGAGGTGTATTACTTTCGCTTAACCAGTATGGCTTTTATTTGCTTAGTGCAACTGTACCCATGCACCACTTGCTCTTCCTTCAAACTTGCCTGTAGTCGTATTGTAAATCATCAAACCATCAGCAGGAGAAGAAATTGCATCTCTTTCAGTAGTTGTCATTCGTGGCATTAATAGGCCACCAGTCGTAGAGCTCACTTCCAAGGCAGAACTTGCATCTGGAGCAGTGCTTTTGCCTATAGCTAAATTCCCATTTAGGCCGGCGTTACCATTTTTGTAGACAATTAGGGCGTCTGATTTTGCACTATGCCCGGTACCATTTCCTATGACAAAAAGTCTATCGGTTAAATTCCAACTACTGACATCCACGGGTGTATACGATGTATTGTGATGACCAATTGTAACTTCAGACATAGAATGTGCAGTAGTAAAACGTCCAAAAGCGGTTGAGTAATTACCACTAGCCTCATTTGCTGATCCAAATGTTGTAGAGTTAAAACCACTTGCGGTATTGGAACCTCCAAACGCCGTAGAGATGAATCCACTTGCAGTATTTTCACTACCAAAAGCTGTAGAGGCGTTACCACTTGCCTCATTAACATTTCCAAAGGCTATTGAACCATATCCAATATTATTGCTATTCCATTCATCGCCATTTGCCACTCCAGCTCTAAAAGCTCCATTGCTTTTGTCAAAAAACATTCGCTTGTCGTGATCTGTATTTCCATCATCATTTAAAGATGGACTACCAAAGAGGAAGTCATCTGTAGCTAATGTGCCGTTACTATTAGAAGTAATATTGGAGATGGTAGTAAAACCAGAGCTCCCACCTACCATGCTCCAGGTCGTGCCATCATAATAGTTGTATTCATTATTCTCTGTATTGTAAATCATTAAACCATCAGCGGGTGAAGATATAGCGTCTCTTTCTGCGGTGGTCATTCTGGGAATAAGCAACCCTTTGTCAGTAGAAGATACTTCCAGAGCGGCGCTAGCATCAGGCGTGTCTGTTCCGATCCCGACAGACTTATCGTTGGCTGAGATCATGGTTTCAGGCGTATTGCGATAACGCATGTGGGTTTTCATCATGGTCACGTCCCATTGTCCATTGGCATGGGTATAGTAAGCAGTACCTGCGCTGTACGGGTTGCCCACATTTAGTACCAACTGGATGTCGGTGCCCTCCATTGCCCAGGTATAGGTACTATTGGCTGTCAGTTCTATTTCTTCATTGAAGGTGATCAATATGTCCTGACGGCTGGTGCCGGGAGGGTTGTAGGTTTGGCTGTAGAGTTCTGTTCCTCCGTATCCAGCTCCTTCGTATAGCTTGAACGTAGTAGTTGCCGTTGAAGGGAATACTATTTCAGATTCTAGTTTGGTGAGGATACCAGAGACAGTTGGTCTGAAGGATTGGCCCACTTTGGAATTTTTTCCTGATGGGCTGTCCCCTGCACCAAGGTCATAGTTGATGTCTAATGCTTCACTTTCTGTCAAAACTTCCAAATTAATGTTTCCATCTTCGTTGTAGTCAGTTTGTGCTGCCAGCTGGGTGTCCACATACGCTTTAGTTGCTGCATCCTGATCACTAGTCGGATCTGCCAGGTTGGTGATGGCTGTGGCATTGGCATCTGCTCCCTGACTTAATACTTCTGCAAGGGTCTGCTCATCCGAATTATCCAGAAAAGTAGTAAGATCTACTGAGCCGCCATCTTCCAATGTCAGGGTAGTTTCATCAAGTGTTAATGCTTGATTATCTGTGTTGTCCAGGAATCTATTAAGATCAATGTCAGCACCACCATTCTGAATCGATAGCATGTTGTCTACATTTAAGTCTAATGTTTGCGCATCAGTATTGTCTAAATAACCAGATAGGTCTACCGTTCCTCCATTCTGAAGAGCTAATTCATCATCTGCAAGTGTGAGCTGCTGACTATCTGTGTTCTGACCAGCATAAGGCGACAGGTCCACACTTCCGCCGTTTTCAAGAGTCAACGTAGTTCCGTCAAGGGTCAGAGATTGATCATCTGTATTGTCTAAAAACCTATTGAGGTCAACATCAGTTCCACCGTTCTGAATCGAAAGGTAATTGTCCACATTGAGGTCTAACGTTTGTGCATCGGTGTTGTCCAAATAACCAGATAGATCGACAGTGCCACCATCTTCCAGCGTCAAAGTGTTGTCTGTGAGTGAAATGGCCTGATCGTCCGTTTCTGCGGTCAGGTAGCCATTGTTGTCTACAAAGGCATCAACCTGCTCTTCAGTAAGCTGCGTGTCTGTATTGTCTAAATAACCAGATAGATCGACAGTGCCACCATCTTCCAATGTCAATGTGTTGTCTGTCAATGAAATGGCCTGATCGTCCGTTTCTGTAGTGAGGTAGCCATTGTTGTCTACAAAAGCATCAACCTGCTCTTCTGTAAGCTGTGTGTCGGTGTTATCCAAATAACCAGATAGATCGACAGTGCCACCATCTTCCAGTGACAATGTGTTGTCTGTCAATGAAATGGCCTGATCATCGGTTTCTGCAGTCAGGTAGCCATTGTTGTCCACAAATGCATCTACCTCCTCTTCTGTAAGTTGTGTGTCGGTGTTGTCCAAATAAGCAGACAAATCCACTTCTCCGCCATCTTCCAGGCTTAGGGTATTATTGGTTAAAGTTAGACTTTGATCATCGGTGCCTGTTTCGCTGCTCAGTGTAGACAGGTCTACGGTGTTGCCTCCGCTGATGCTCAGGTCACTGCCAGTTAAAGTAAGCTCCTGAGCATCAGTACCTGTACCGTCCTGTAAGGAGGAAAGATCCACGGTGTTTCCATCAGAAATGCTTAGCTCTGTGCCATCTACGGAAAGTGTTTGTTCGTCAGTGTTTGCTCCAAGCACACCCAGATCCACTGCATTTCCACCGCTAATTGATAGTTCGCTTCCTGATAGGCTCAACTCCTGATCATCGGTATTGTCCAGATAGGAACTCAAATCCACGTTTTCGTCAGAATTACTCAGTGAAAGCGAATGATCCGCTATAGAAAGATTTTGAATTTCATTGGTTGGGTCGGAATCATCATCTTCACCATACAAGGCGTAAGGCACTGAAGAAAGCTCAGACGTACCAAAGTCCTGAAGTCCACTACCCAGGTCCACTTCTACTTTGATGAAATGGGACTGACTCCAGTCAACAGTTGCAAAAGAAGCAGCTGATTCACTGCCTATTTTAGTTTGAATGAGGCCGTATGCATTAGAGGTGAGCGATTGCTCTTCGGTGTAAACGACGGCTCCAGTAGTGCTTCCTTCCAGAATGCTGAACTGAGCAGTGACTGCCTGGTTGGCAATGGGTTCTCCAGATTCGTCTCTCAAAATACCCTGATAGTCAAGGTGTTTCGGTGTCTGCGCCAGGGTGCTGCTGATACTGAAGATCAGTGTTAAACTTAAGTATAGATATCTCATTAGTTAGTGGTTTTGTTTGATGATTTTGTGTTTAGAAGAGTAGTTTCCGTGGCGGATGTGCAACACATACACGCCATCGGACAGCTCAGTGAGGTTGAGTGACTTTTGGTGACCGGACAGAACCTCGCGTCCATTGAGATCCATCAGTGATAACGTCAATTCCTCATTCGATGAAATTTCCACCTGGAGTGTTTCTACTACCGGGTTTGGGAAAATCTGAATCTCCGGATTCTCTGTTTTTAAAACGGTTAAGATTTCAGTGATTATCGTAGGCTGGTGTAGACCGGATACCAGACTGTTGCCATTATTTGCTCCAGTGGTAGAAATGTTTTGGCCGATGGTCCAGTCCAGACTAATGCTGGCAGCTGTTTGGGAATGTCCTCCTACAGCTAATGTGTTCTGGTCGATTTCTTGCCCGCAGAGCAGCAAAGGACCAATAACTAAACTCATGGTGATCAAGTGTTTCATTATGTTGGTTCGTTTAACTAGGCTACCAAAATGCAGCACAGACCTATTTTCTAAAGAATCAATGTGGTGAATGCCCTAATTCTTGGGGAGTTTGCCAATTTTGTGGGGTGAAGTGATTCCGATTATGCCAAATACCTACTTTCAGTTCAAGCAATTCAAAATCGATCAGGGACAAACGGCCATGAAGGTGACCACCGATGGATGCATCCTCGGTGCCTGGGTGGCAAGGAAGAGTTCTGCACCGAAACGTGCGCTGGATATTGGTGCTGGAACAGGCTTGCTTTCACTGATGATGGCGCAGGAACATGACGAGGCGCTCATTGATGCGGTGGAGCTCAATGAATCAGCCGCCAAACAAGCACAAGGGAATTTTCGGGAAAGCCCCTGGCAGGATCGGTTAAATCTAATCCAAAGCAAGGTGCAGGATTTGCCAGCTGCAGAAGGTTACGATCTACTCATTTCCAACCCACCGTTTTTTACAGAGTCACTGGCATCACCCACAGCGAGTATCAATCAGGCCCGACATGACCAGACACTCTCTCAGAGTGATTTGGCTGAAGCGATAGATAAGCACATGACCGGTCAGGGGAGTGCATTTGTCCTGTACCCACCACGGGAAGCGATGGCGTTTAGAGCAGAGGCAGCAGATAAAGGGCTGTTTGCACAAAGTGAACTTACGGTGTTTAATTCACCGGGTTCTATGCCGTTTCGAACGATTGTTGGATACGGTTGGGAACAGGTTGAAACTGAAAAATCTGTGCTGGTGATTAAGAATCCTTCAAAAGACTACACGGCAGACTTTGTGGAGCTGCTGAAGGGGTATTACTTGCATTTGTGAGGGGTAAGGAAGATATCCGGATTGGAAATCCTTTTACTCGTACTTTCGGATTACAAGTCTGGAAGAGCTGTGTCTTGAAGAGCTATTGCAGACTATTGTTGTTAGAAGGATTTTAATTGATTTTTCAAATCCATTCGTTCATGCAGAATCCTGATAATTTCAATTTCATCTGCAGAGACTAGGTGGTAAAAAATGAGGTGTTTGTTAATTCTGTAAGCCTTTAAATTCTCACTAACTTCTGCGTAATCTTTTCCTATAGTGGGATCGCGAGATATTTCCTGACAAGTTAGTTTTAATGTTTCGTAGTATTTATCGGCTTGATTTTCTGACCAAACATCAACGGTATACTTCCAAATATCAGATAAGTCATTGATGGCTTCTTGTCTCCAGGTGAGTTTAGCCATACGTTATTTTTTACTGTTTTTCAGCTTCACCAGATGTTCATCAAAGTCAAAATTTTCTACTTTGGGACTATTCAATCCTTCTTTGATGGCATTTTTCAAGGCGATTACTTTATTTTCTTCTTCTTCTAAAAGCCTGAGTCCGGCACGAATAACTTCACTAGCGTTTTTAAATCTGCCTTCTGAAACGCTCTGCTGCACAAACTCATCAAAGTAATCACCCAATGATATAGAAGTATTTTTGCTCATAACATATACCTTTTATAATAAAAGTACCAAATATTGGTACAGAGGACAAGTGATGCTATAAAAATCTGTACTGGTGACTAGGAACCCGTCAATAGACTACACGGCCAACTTTGTGGAGGTGCTGAAGGGGTATTATTTGTTTTGTAGATGGCGGAAGCTGGTTTTGCTCTTCTCAAAGCGGATTGCAAATCCGAAACAAGTGGGGTAAAAGGCTTGGCTTTAGGACTTTTATGAGCAAACTAGGGCAGGAGGTGTTGCTTGTTAATTTTTCTACTGCTAGAAACCAAAGTCGAGCAAGATTATCTCTGTGTTTTCTGATCTTAGTAATCATAAGGAGCTAATGGAGCCATTGGAACAAGTAATAGAAGATAGATTCTCTTGATGCCAGTATCATTTGATTCGTCTCAGATGACAAATCATAGAGATATATTCCATCCTCGGCACCATAGAGGATTTTTGTGGATGTGTCATTCCATGAGGCACCAAAAGAGTTGAGTTCACTCAACACATGGTGTGTTTCTGTTTCTAGTTTGTAGATCGTCAGATGATCCTGCCAATTATCTCCATTTTGCGAAAGATCCGACTTATAATAGGTAATCATTTTACCATCCTTTGAAAACGTAGGATTGGTGGCAACTATTTCTTCGGATGTAATGCGAGAAAGTGTATTGTTTTTGAGACTAAACATAAAAACAGCACTGTTCTGATTGTAGACCAGTGCATCACTATTTGGTGACCAGTTGATTCTTCCAGGACTGGCAAATTCACTATACATTTCTACATCTTGCCATGACTGATCATCGAGGGAATATATTTTGAAATTAGCTGTTGAGGTTGTGTAATCTTCACTTTCTTGTTTCTTAGAGATATTATTTCTAACCACAACCATTTGACCGTTAGGAGACCATTTTGTATTCCGAAAATCGCCTTCTTTACCCTGAGTAATGTTTGTGATATCTCCTGTTTCCAAATTAACAAGGTTGATATCTTCATAGTCTGAATAAGTAAGGAATTTCTTGTCTGGTGATACATGAAATCCTGAATTAAAATCATCGGGTAACTGGAAAACACTTCGTGTTTCTTCATTTTTAGGATCAAAATTTAAAATTTCTGTTCCATCTTGAAAGTATATTTTAGCCTCTATCGTTTGATACTCAAAACTGGATAGGTTAATGGGCGGAACGTACTGATGATTATTGGTGATATCAAAAATCACCAGTTGTGCTCCACCGAAGTAATCTCCATAAGATGCTATTTGTAAGTAAGAAAAAGTATCTTCCCCAAATTTGATTTCATTAGGCTCGTCATCGCATGAGAGGCACAAAACAGATAGACAAGCGAGTATTTTGAATGAGCTATTCATATGAGGAAAGTTAAGTTGTTCCTTTCAGATACACCAAAAAATTTCCGTTGTGTTCTATTAAAAATGGAACGACCAGACGAGTGAAAGAAATAGGTTTCCCCCCTTGTCCTCGTTTGCAACGAGGATATTTAAATGGGAGCATTTGCAATGCGGAGAATATTCCATTCACTGTCCAGATCAGCTAGGGATTATTTGAGATCAAAAGGTTTGGCCTAGAAAGAATTCGCAAGTTGAAAATATTAAGCTTTAAGAACCCTAGTTGCAAAAGCGGGCTAGTGAGGTTTTTTAAAATGAGTTTCCATTCATTGTTATGTAAGAAATGCATAGCGTTTTCGAAACCTATTGATATCATTGCTGTAGATGAACAGAGGCATTTAAAAGAAATATTGAAGCTGACAATGGCTAAATGACTCTTAACAAATCAAACATTTTGTTTTTTATAAACAGCTACGGCTAGCCTCAATTTGTGGTAGGGGACTTGTTCATTGAAGTGATCGAAAAGTGGTTTTAATTGATCGGGCTCGCCTGTCGCTTTGATGGCTTCAATAATTTTAGCTTCTTCCTCTGCTGTAAGGTGATTTCGGATGTCAACGTTCTTGCCTTGCTCATAAAGAGTAGCCAGGTGAGAGAAGATCGTTACCACATTAAGCTTTCGTTTTTCAGCGATTTGTTCGGGTGAGAGACCTTCTTGCAAAAACTCATAAGTGATCAGATGGGTGGCACCCTTCATCTTCGCACCTTCAGCGTTTTTTTCCTTGATATAAGAAATGATCTCTTTGATAAATTGATCTCCGAAACGATTGAGTTTCTGTTGTCCCACTCCGGATACATCCAATAATGATTCCTCGCTTGTAGGGCGTCTGGTCACCATATCTTCGAGCGTAGCATCGTTAAAAACCAGATAGGCAGGTATTCCCAGCTCTCCAGCAATGCGCTTTCTCAAAGTCCTTAGGCGTTCAAATAACTCGCTGGAACGCTGAGCGGTCTTGGTGGGCTCCTTTACCGTCATCCGTTCTTTGCGCGCTTGTTCGGTTTCAGGTTGAGTTATTTGTACCGGGATATCTCCTGTCAAAGCTCTTCTCCCTGCTTCCGTAATCCGTAACGCATTGTGATGATCAAAGGCAATTTCAAACAATCCCAAATTCAGAAACTGACCGATATAATGCGACCACTCCAGATAAGAGTGGTCTTTTCCCACACCGTAAGTTTTGATTTTATGGTAGTCGTTTTGGGTGACCTCCTGCCGGTTAGAGCCTCTGAGGATATCGATCAATAACCCCATCCCAACTTTTTCTTGCGTTCTGGCACAGGCGGAAAGTGCCTTTTGCGCCAGCACTGTTCCATTGATAAATTTTGGAGGGTTACGGCATACATCACAGTTTCCACAGTCTTGCTCCATTTGCTCACCAAAATAGCTGAGCAAGACACGTCTCCGACAAGTCGTGGCTTCAGCGAACTGTTGCATTCGGTTTAGTTTGGCTTCCAGCAGTTCTTTCTGCGGGCTGTCCTCCATAAACCGTTTGAGTTGCACCACATCAGCATAACTATAAAACAACAACGTTTTGGAGTCCAGGCCATCTCGGCCTGCTCGTCCAATTTCCTGATAATAGCTTTCAAGGTTTTTGGGAAGGTTGTAATGGATGACCCACCGCACGTTGGATTTGTCTATCCCCATGCCAAAGGCTATGGTCGCACAAACCACCTTTAGGTCGTCTCGAATGAATTTTTCCTGTGTTTCATTACGCTCCTCGGATGTGAGGCCGGCATGATAAAAATCTGCATCTATGCCATTGGCAATCAATTTAGCTGCGACTGTTTCACAACTTTTCCGGCTAAGGCAATAGACGATCCCTGACTCATCTGGAGCTTGTTTGATGAGCTTGATGATGGATTCGATTCGTTTATGAGCATTTAGCACCTTAAGACTTAGGTTAGGACGATCAAAAGAGGCCAGGTAGGTAGGAGCCGAAGGGATTCCTAGCTGATTGAGAATGTCAGTTCGGGTGGCTTTGTCAGCAGTGGCAGTTAAAGCCATGATTGGGACTTTGGGTAACCTCTTTTTCAGAAAACCCAGTTTGGTGTATTCTGGTCTGAAATCATGTCCCCATTGAGAAATACAATGAGCCTCGTCTACGGCAATCAAGTTGAGATTCACCGATTTGATTACCTGATAAAAGTCCCTGGAAAGTAGTTTTTCCGGAGATACGTAGAGAATGTCGATTTCCTGATTGAGAAACTTCGTTTCGATTTCGTTCTGCTCCTGGGCAGAAAGCGAGCTATTGAGATAAGCTGAAGCGACTCCATTTTGCTTTAGGGCCTCTACCTGATCGCGCATCAAAGAAATAAGCGGGGAAATAACCAGACAAGCACCTGCCTGAACGAGTGCAGGCAACTGAAAGCAGATCGATTTTCCGCCTCCAGTTGGCATAATGACTAATCCATCTTTTGAGGCGAGGGTATTCTCAATGATTTCTTCCTGTAACGGTCTAAATGCATTGTACCCAAAACTCTCTTTGAGGATGCGTTTTGCTTTTTCTATTAAATCAGACATAAGGATTGATTAATAGTGGTCGAAGTTAAAAATCATCAACAATAATCATAACGGTTATGTCTAATTGTTTGTGAAAAGAAACAGTCTTGAAGCAAAGCCGCCAAGATATTGAAGGAAGTTTGCTCTGCAAGCCATGTGGCTTTCGACCCAGAAGTTCATGGGATTAAACCCACTAGTGGGACTATAAGGTATTACAAAAGAGGTCACTATCCCGAGTGCTTAAAAGCGGATTGGAAATCCTTTTGCTCGCACTTTCGGATTACAAATCCGAAAGTGCTTGAGATGTTCGCACTGAACCAGTAAAGAAGCACTTAGGCCCATTCGTGTTAGCGCCTGTTATGCTCTTTTAATCTATTTTGAAGAGCTTCTGAGTCTGAGAAAGTGAAAGTACCTCATATTGATTTACGTCTATATTGTCTGGGATCTTATCTCTTAAAATGGGTACTATGAACTGCGCGTTTAAACTATTTGCTACTTGCACAATCGTATTGATCTGATTGTCATGAATGTTTTCAAGTTGGTCGTGCATAATAAAATGTAAATGTTCTATTTCTAAAGCATCTGCAAATTGTATGTAGGCAAAATCAAATGCTGCAATTTGCCCCTTCTTTTTGCCTGTGCTCGGATTTCCTTCAACGTTGGTCACAACAAGATTATATCCCTTTTCATTAATCTGAGAGCTTAAGAGGTAATACTCACCATATAGGCGATTTGACATCTCGGAAAAATACTTGTTGAATTCTCGTATTCTACTTTGAATTAATTCATCCTTAGAAGAAATACCTTGATTAATGGAATCTAGTTCCGTATCAATTCTTAATAATTTCTCATTAGAAGACTCCCATAACCGTTTTTGCTCCTCAAGATTTCCTTTCCTTTCAAACTGCTGATTGAGATCAACAACAATCCGTTCTAGATCTTCTGTAACTCCTGATTTTTGTAGCTTTTCTGAAAGTTCATCTTCCTTAGTACGGAGATTCAGAATTTCATTTCTCAATTTTCTAATAGACTGTTCTAATTCAGGTAGCTCCTTAGTAATATATTCGAGTTTTTCTGATATCAGTTCATTGTGAAAGCGAACAGTTTCCTCAAATGATACTTGTATTTCGGGAATAAGTGATTTGGCTTTATTATAGAGTGCTGCAACATGAGAAACATCCAATTTTGTAACTTCATTTTCTAACTCCTCCTTACTTTCAAGGATTAAGCTTTTTCTCATCTCAAGTCTACTCAACTCACTAGACACCCTATTTAAGCCTAGTTTTACATTATTTAAATCATCAACATCTGAACTATAATTCTCATTAATACTGAAAGTATTTTTCTTCTTTTCTAATTCTTCAATTTTATCGTTAAGAAAGGAGAGTTGTTGTATGATTAGAGATAATTCACCCTCTTTTTTAAGTCTTTTTTGAAATTGTTCTTCTCTTTTTTTCTCATCTGACAAACTCTGTTTTTCAGCCAGTTCATCTGTACCTATTCCGAGCCAAAACAAAAATAACGCCTCATAAACTTCATTAGAAGCAAAGGAATTGAGAACCCGAACAATGTTGGCCATTTTATTCTTTTCATCCCGAATGTTCTTTGAGATAATTTGTCTAAACCTCGGTTCCCTTACCTGAGTTTCGAAGATGACTTCCTTCAGCCTATGTTCAAAGTCCTTGTCATTGATGATGTTTTCACCATTTACTTCTTGTATCTTTTTTTTCCTGGATAGAAAATTTCTTCTTATTAAGACTTTTTTTGTTGGGTTACTAATGTCATCAACCAAGGTGATTGAAATAATGACTTCATTCTCTTTAAGGAAATTCTCAACGGTTGTATTCGGTTGTTTCTTAAATTCTGTGTCCTGGTATATATTTTTACCGTTTGCACCGAAACAATAGTCGACTAGTCTTAAAACAGTTGTTTTTCCAACGTTATTACCTGTTGACTGTAGGTTTTTACTTTCGGGTGTTTCGTCAACAATAAAGTTTATACCCTTGCGAAAGGTTATATTCCTTATTATCTCACTTCTCTTTTCTATTTTTAGGTTTTCTAAAAACATTTTTCAAGCATCCCGTTTTTGCCTTTTTTGATAATACCTAAAATGAATAACCAGTCCAATACCAAGGTGTACAAGTTCATTGTTAGGCTCTGATTCATGTTAATAGCTAAATAAAGATCAAAGAAATCAATCTCATTCTTATCATATTTCTCTAGGTAATCAATGAGTTGGCCTCCAAGGAAATACAAGTCCCTTTCAGGATGAATATTTTTATCTAAAATCATGCCTTTGGTGGTTCTTCTAAAATATTACATCGCATAAATGCATCAACCATAATTACAAGAAGACTAATCTCAATAGCTTCGATTGGTAAATTATTATTTGTATTGTCACTTTTGTCTATAAGTTCCCAAAGCTCACTCTCAACATTGGAAAATATTGAATCAGCATTTTCTTTAATCTCATTAAATGAGTTGTATTTGCCTTTTTCTTTGAGATACAACTTTTTAATATTTCGCAAGACAAGCTCCTTTTTAGTTGACCCAATTCTTTCGATTTCATCATAAATCATACTTAGTTTCCCCTGATAAACACTGTATTCTTCAATTATTGGTCTATATTGGATTACTTGATTAAACTGAATCTTCAATTCAGGATCAGGAGCCGTCATCGGTTCATCTGGCAAACTAATGTCAAAAAGACTAGTACCAATATGTCCGATAACCGTATTCAAAGCAGAGGGATATTTACCGATCAAATCTTGCCCAGACAATTTTTGTTTTGTTTGAGACTCATGATTCCGCTTCATGTCCTGAAGTACTTTTACGGTATATTTCTCAGTGTCATTTGTCTCAATATGGTGATTTGCGCAAAGAAGAAGCAAGTTCTTAAAATCCCTTCTTTGATCATTTGTCATATTTGGGTTGTAGCGATCTGATTTATGCAAGTTTGGGTTCGCATCTTCAATATGACAAATATTCGAAAAATTATTTTCGTCTTCTGAACTTAACAGTTCAACTGGGCAACCAGGAAATGCACAATTATTCCTCGATAAACCATAAAGACGTTTGATTGTAAGTTGAGAATAATTTCGTGCACTGTTTTTTGCCATCCTCCAAAGATCAGAAAAATTTGTTGCAACTCATGATACTATTACGGTTTTGCAGTTGAGAATAACGTCGGATATGTGACCTGTCACATATCTACTATATCGATTACGATTTGGCATTTTTCTCAATAAATCGCAACTATTTATTTATCAAACTACCACTTTTTATTTCTTTAGACAACGCCAGACCAGCACCTGACAATAAATACCTAAAACTAGGGAAGAGGATTCGGAGAAGAAATTGGACGAATCTAAGTGGCTGGCCAACTCACCCCAATTGCATTATTGTTTGGTATCGATAATTCTACATCTCCCCTCTCTTGCAAGAGAGGGGCTGGGGGAGAGTTGGTTAAAGATTGGATTCCGAGAAGAAATAGAACGAAACTAAGATTGGCCCCATTTAATCAAATACACTCTGGTTTAGTCTCGGCATAACACCAATCCCTCCGTATTTATCTCTCGTCATGGTAGTGTTTAATCGCTCCATGCAGGCTTTTGATAGCTCATGTTTCTGCATGGACCCTTCCTGGTACTGCATAATAGATTCCTGCTAAGCAGGAAAGGTATCTGTGCTAACAGGATTAGTAAATATCTAGCAGGAAAAACATATGCGCTAACAGGAGTAGCAAATGTCTAGCAGGAATAGTATTTTGGCTTACAGGAATAGCAAATGTCTGGCAGGACAGTTGTTTTGCGTTTTTATGAGTGAATATCTCTGGATATTTTCCAGGCAGTTGAGGCGTCCTAAAATAAGTTGACAGGTTTTAGATAAATACTGGTATGAGTTTACAATTATACTCATTAATCCTAATTGTACTATACATGGATTTTCTTAATCCTATGAGTAGTAGACAGGCTAAGATTTAGTCCTGTTTTGGGTTGCCTGTTGTTTTCTTAATTCTACATTGGGTTGTCATGGTTTTTAGTTGTCCTAGTTTTGGTTGTCAACCTGTTGGTTAGTCCTTGTTTCGGTTGACATCCATCGTTTTACTCCTGCTGTTGGTTGACACCTCTGTACTCAAGTCCTGATTCCAGTTGTCTTCTCCATGCTTTT
>JAMWZA010000032.1 GCA_024305105.1 Marinoscillum sp. | reverse complement strand
CGGTTAGATGATACGTATTCAAAAGATTCATCATTGCCTCTAAAGGAAGAGATAGACAAATTCAATTCGATATTTAACGGCTATTATTTGCCAGAAATAATGAATCGGTATGATGAAAAATACAAGAGCGTTTATTGCATTTTGTTTTGGTTTAGTTCTAGTGTTACCGAACATGAGACCAATGTTGAGTTGATTAATTTCATGAAGGAAAAACAACTCGATGAACACATATCCTATATTATCCTTGATAATAATCATATCAATTTTTTGGCGTCAGCCTCAATAGCTGCCCATAATTATCGCGAAGGGTTAAAACTAAAGTTTCTGTACCCAATTACAGAAGCCAATATGAATCCAGAAAATATTGGTCAAAGAGATTTGCAGATGCCTCCTGAGTTCCTTAATTCTAGAATATTGCCAATAGTTAAGGAGGATGTGAATAGAATTAGTGTTCTGTTATTTTGTAAAGACTCATATGATCCAGAACATCTGAAAAAAGTGATTTGGCTTCTCGTAAAACTTACTAGCGGCTTTGGGAATGAGTACATTATATATTTTCCCGATTTTGATTCAGCATATAGGAATGAAGTGTTAACTATAATTTCTGAATTTAATAACCCTGAACTGTCTGAAAAACTTCGAGTTGAAAAATATGAGAGCTTAAATTCCAAAATCTTAGCTGAGTATCCGTTACCTCAAAACTTAAGGAATGAAACGAATTTGAACTCTAAAACAACTTCCAAAAGTTCAAATAAGATTAATGATGTATTTACTAACCAATTACCTTACGGTGATATTCTTAAGCCGTTTCTCAATACGGAAGCCGTAACGCCAAAGGACATCAAATTTTTCCTTGCCAAAAGAGGTGTGTTTATAAAAGGTGCCAATCGCAAGAGATTAATTGAGATTATGTGTACAAGACTTTTCAGTCCCTCAGAAATCGAGGATTTTAAAAGTATGATTGAGGTTAAGGATAAGCCTCTTAAATCCGTTCCAGAGTATAAGAAATTAATAAAGCCTACTACAATAAACGAAGTGGCAAAATCACTTCCTATAATCAACAAGACTGAAATTCTTAAAGATCTGGATTTAGAGATTTCTGGCAGCCTAAAATTCAAGCAGAACTCGGATAATAAGAATGAAATTATTTTAAATATTATCACATCTTCAAAAGACCTTACCAATCAACTGTCTCTTAATACAACATGGGGAAAAGTGATTATTTCAATGAAGATTGATGAATTTGATAACATGATTGTCAATACTATCAACACATCAACTAAAACGGACAAGATTCTTGCAAATAGGATAATTATGAGGATAGATGAAGCATTAGTCTCGAAAGAGATCATTCAATCTGAAACAATAAAAATCCAATTCTCACAATTCCAGTCTAACGAGGAACGAGTGAATTTTTTACTTAGTTTTTCTGAGATTTCTTCCTCTCAAACCTTTGAAGAACAGGATATTTCTTCCATTAAATTCAAATATGATGAAGAGATAGAAATTCCTGAAAATCTTCGCGATAAAAAGGAACATGATCTAGTGACCTATTTCAATGGTAGAAATTTGGCAGGTCTATCTGAACTCTCTGACATAGAATTCAAAAAATTCTTCTTTTAGACTCGATTGTTATTGAATATAGTTTCAGTTGGCTAAACATATCAGGCTTGAAATGTAAGGTTAAGTATGGTTTTTCAAATGCCATCTTCAGTAAAACTAGAGATGGAGAGTTTATTTCAGAATTCACCCTGATAAAAAATTATCAAGCAAAAAAAATATCGAATCTTCAAAAGCTTGAGCGAGAAGTTCGTGAGGAGATAGAGAGTTTGAAAATGGAAAAAGTAAAAAATTATAACTTGATATGATTGATTTTTCAAACTGCTCCATGCATGAATTGATTGTGCATAAAGTCGGAAATAAATTACGTGATGAAGGCATTACATTCTCCAAGCAAAATATTGACCCAGATACTTCCATTAGAGATTTATTGCTAACCTATTTCCTGTCACCATTCAAAGGATCTGAGTTTTATAACTTTACTCATCCTACCGACCTTAAATACAATGAGGTATTTAATTTTTCACGCACGATTTTAAATAATGTGAATAGTCTTACCCAAAGCTCAAAAGATATTGCCAAGCACCTTTATGAGGTTTCTACACATCCTAAAGTGAAGGGGGGCGAATTATACATTGCCAGATTTAGGGACATCCTTATTGAAGACGAATTAGTTGATGGACTTGGAATTTTTAAATCGGAAACTAGAGATACTTACTTGAAAGTAGAGCCAACTTCACAGTCATTTGAATTTATCAGTGACAAAGGGATTAATCTCACAAAACTTGATAAGGGATGCTTAGTATTAAACACTGAGTCAGACAAAGGATATAAAGTGCAATTAGTTAATGGTACAAATAAGAATGAAGAAGCTAAATTTTGGTTGAATGACTTTTTGAATTTACGCCCAGCACAAAACGATTATTTTCTCACCAATAATTTTCTTTCCCTTACTAAAGACTTTGTGAAAAATCAATTGATGTCAGATCCGACAGTTGATCGTGCCGACCAAGCTGACATTCTTAATAAGTCAATGAACTTTTTTAAGGAAAACAAAGAATTTGACCATGATCAATTCATGAACACCGTCCTAAAGAGACCGGATTTAATAGATTCATTTAAGCAGTTTGAGACTCAGTTTCAGGAAGAAAATGATCTAGAAACACCTAGGTCGTTTGAAATATCAGATCAGGCTGTGAAAAAGAAATCCAGAGTCTTCAAAAGCGTTTTAAAACTGGACAAGAACTTTCACATCTATATCCATGGTAATCGAAACCTAATTGAGAAAGGTGTTGATCCAGATTCGGGCAAGAAGTTCTATAAGATCTATTATGATCAAGAGGATTAATCATTTTATGAGTATGTCAGACTTAACCAACAATAAAATCCTCCATGGACTCAACGACAAACAAATTGAAGCGGTACTCACAGACAATTCGAGGGTACTTGTTTTAGCCAGGGCAGGTGCCGGAAAAACAGCAACCATCATTCGTAAGATACTAAGCCTCGTTTTTGAAAAAAATGTGAAACCTAGCAAAATTTTGGCTGTTACATTTACCAAAGATGCCGCCAATGAAATGATTGACCGTCTCATACTAGAAGCAGACTCAATAAATGGAGAGTATCAGGCTATTCTTGAAAACAAGAAGCTATCCAAAGAGAAACTGGATCAGTACAGAAGACAGTTTCAACGAAAATACCCATGGGTATCCAACCTAACCAACAGAACCTTCCACAGCTTTAGTTATAACATCCTTAGCACCTATGGTTCAATAGACCTGGACAATAAGTTCAAAGATAAGTGACAAGGACACATTGTCTAATAGAGTGGCAGATGAGTCATCCACTGATATCTACCGTAAAGCGGAATCAACCTTGGTTGGTTAAGAATAGAAGTTTTCTTTTGAAGTTAAAACGATACATCATCGAATATTATGCCCTTGATGGTTATGGTGATTATGTTAATTTCGTTACAGAAATCAGATTTAATTCAGGTAAATAAAGTTCACTTTACGTGAACTATTCTTACTTCATACTCGTATATTTACATTGAAAGTACACCTCATAAAGAAGCAAACAATAGAAGACTACACCAGGAAGCAAGCAAGAAGCAAGGTTTCATTTGGTATTTGGTTGGAGATTTTGAAAGGAGCAGATTGGGATAAACCAGATGATATAAAGAAGACGTTTGGTTCTGCAGATCTTTTAGGCAATGGATGTGATAGAGTGGTTTTTAATATTGGAGGAAATAACTATCGAATGATCTGTAAATACCTGTTCGGTACTAAAGCAGCTCACCTCTTTGTTTGTTGGCTGGGGACCCATGCGGAGTATGATAGGTTGTGTGATAAGAATGAGCAGTACGCGGTAAATGATTATTGAAAAATGGAAGCATTAAAATACAAAGTGATCAAATCGAGAGAGCAGTATGATGAGTATTGCCAATTGGTGGAGCAATTAGCTTTTCAGGATGAGGTTACTCCAGAGGTAGAGGAGGAAATAGAATTATTAACTGTGCTCATTGAAAAGTACGATCAGGAGAATAACACCTTTGAAGAAGTAGATCCCATCCAGCTCCTGGTTTCATTAATGGATGATCACAGGTTGAGGGCAAAGGATTTGGTGAAAATTCTAAATGTTAGCAAGGGGTTGGTTTCTGATATTTTGAATTATAAGAAAGGACTTTCCAAAGAGGTAATCCGAAAATTGGCGGATCATTTTGGTATGAATCAGGATGCGTTTAACCGTCCCTATACATTGAAAGTTGATCCCAAACTTCGGAACGCTAGTGTGATAAACACCAAAAAGGAATTGGAAGCCTGCCTGCCGGCAAGGCAGGTAGTCTAACACACAATTGGGTATTCCTTCCTATTCATAATTCCTCAGAGACATAGGTCAAACACTTGATCGCGGCTTATCAATCTCAAATTTGAAATAACCCCTTTATGCCATTCCTCCAGCTCGTGACACCAAGCGTATATAAAATTGGTGCCATATATTCAATCAAACCACTTCTCCACAACACCCCGTCTTTCCGAATCACTAAGCCCCTCATATTTTGACTCAATAGAATCGGCAAGAGGGTCGTCTATATTACTCAGAAAGTCCAACCCTGTTAGCTCCTCAAGACGATCAATACTTACCAAAAAGTGACTATAATCATCTTCAGCTTTTGGCACCACATTAGGCATAAGAAAGGAAAGAGTTTCAACCGCTCCATTTCCAGCCATCTTAATCACAACCTTAAATAAGGCATCAGGTACAGCTGCTTGAACTTCTCCTTTTTGACCAAGCCATACTGCAGGGCTTTTACCAAAAAACACGGGACCACAGACCACCCAAATGCTCCCTTCTTTATCCGCCCATTCTTCAATATCCTCCTCCAGGCGTTTCCATATTCCGTTATTCTGCCATTGTAGTTGAGGAACAGCATTAAGTGTACTATGAGTATTATAGCCAGCCTCCAGACTAATACGATCTGCTGCATTCTTGGGGCACATATGCCCACGCACATAGCGATAATCAGTTTTTACCTCGCGCATTTTAGTCGTACCACCAACATAATACGTGGCATCATCAGGTACAATTCTCTTTTCATTTCCCAGTTCATCTGTTAACCATTTTCTAGGTCTTGAATAATCTGGGTTAGTGCTTTGAGGATTTCTTTCCTTCACTTCATAAGCGACCCATTCAGGAATACCCCATATATCACCTTGGCCGTCCCCATCATTGTCATCATCACTATCATAAGAAGAAATATAAGCTGCGAATTGATAAACCATATCAGACGGCTCCACACCCCATTTATTATGCTCATAACTTGGATCAATAACTATATCCTTATAGCGATCACTTGGCGCTTGCCCAAATGACGGAATTATATGCATCAGGAATAATATGGAGAGTGGCCAGATAAGGTTAGGATTTTTCATTATGCGGTTATTACGTTACAATTGATAATAAAGATAATCGTTTGTTCTGATTCAGTTTGGTCATGGAAAAGGAAAGGCCCTATGCCAGAAGCCTCCGTACTACTCTGCGTTCCATACGGAAACTTCTTTGGCATCCCAGAGCAAGAGTGTCACACTATCACTCACCCAACCGCTCAATGCTCCATAGAGTGACACCCTTGCTTTTCCAGCCCACTCCTTAATAAACTTGCTTATCGTGCAACATATCAGTCTCCCTCCGGTACCCACCAAAGAGTTCATTTAGAGCCCTATTCCAGTTCCATCGAAAATTGGTCAGTCTCCCAGCAGGTAAAGCGGAGTGCTGCCCAGCCCGAGCTGCATAGGATACGCCATACCAGCCAGAGATCCGCCAACTGACGGAACACTGTCTGCCCTGCGGGTCTTTCAGAGTATGTCACATCCTCTGCTTTGCTTTCCGTCTGGTCATCACGGCAGTTCTCCCTGTTCTGGGAGCAGGCCTCTCGGCCAACCCTGTTCCAGCAGCATCGAGGGAACCCCTCACACTGATCAACGCATTATCCCTCAATCGACTGCCTCCATTCCAACCGCCTGGCCAGCTCCCAGCCCAGCCACTGCCCATTGTTTGTGCGGGCCTGCGGCCACCACCAGTACCGTCTCGACAGCCATTTTAACTTGTAAAAAAGATGATCATTAATGCCATGGCTGTTGGGACGCACTCCCAGCCATTTCCTTTGGTCATTATCTTCTGGCAGGCTGGTGGTGGCGCCCGCTAAGGCCCGCGATGCTAACGCTGGCTGAGGGCTCTTTTACCTGCATTAGATTAGCTCATAACAATCGGGAATCTTTGCGCATTTCTAACCAACATTTATATCATGAAAAATTTAAATTTATCAACACAATGGGTTTTAGGTATTCTTGGCACAGCATTGCTCACATTATCAATTCTTTGGGAGATGGGCTTCTATAGCTATCATAACATTCCACTGGACTATTACGAGTTCAACCCACTTCAGCAGCTTCCCAACATACTCTTTAGGGTACTGATATTCGGTCTTGTATTGGCATTGGTTTGGTTTACATCCTACCCTCTATTAAAGCTCATCGCTAGTACCAACACTTCCACAAAATGGAATCGAGTGCTTACCATTTCTCTTTACATATCCACTAGATTCTTGCTACCGTTTGGCATAGCTCTAAGAATCTACTATCTAAATATCCTAAAACCACTAAATACACTTTTTTACGCAGTGGTGCTGTTTGTCATTTATTCCATAATCCTACTTTTCGAATGGAGGTATTGCTTTCAACTAAATGGAAACCCACATCTCATTAAATCCAAGACATTTACTGAAATGCTAAATGTTTTGAGTTTGGGTTTTAACCTTTCTACTTTCTTGATTTGGTACTGTAGTCTCTCACTTTGCGCTTACTCATTGGGCTACTCATATTCCCGAGGTAAAAAGGAATATCTATCCTTTGATAATGGAAATTCATTGATCGTAGCGTTTTCTGAGAATGAAGTTTTAACGGTGACAAACAATACTGAATTACACTTTATACCTGTTTCTCGAACCACAATTCAGGGGCTACCATTGAAGAAGGTGAAAAAATCAAAAAAAGGAAGCTAAGATATGTAGGCTCCATGTCAATCCAGAAAAACGTTCCAGGGTAATTTGACGAATGTGCCACTCAATACATTTCCTTAATTGTCACGTCAAGGAATTTCCGGCATAAAATTTATTCCGTTCCTCCTTGCCGTGACATGGTGCCTTCAAAGATATTAAGCTTTCTTTTTTCTCTTTTTTTCTTTTGGGATTTATGCGCCGCAGGCGGTGACAAACTGGACTGAGCATAACTTTTTAAATGCTCAAACTATGTTTAGATACCGCGTATCCACTTTTGGAGGAGGAGAAATTCCGAAGAACCATCATTTCTTTGTTTTGTCAAAAGGCCTGAATGCCGGAAAACCCCTGGACAAGCCTTGCCCAAACTGTTACCTTGTTTGCACTGAATTTGAGGAAAACCGACACCTGTTTTACTGGCTATGTTTTGCCTTGTGGAAGTCAGGCTATTTCAAAAAGCATCTGGTTGGATCTGTCATCCCGTTTCTCAGAATTAATGACCTTCGCACTGGGCTTCAGATTCTTGGTTCACACTATCCCTAGTACGATAGACAGAATCCGAGATAGGTTGCTAGCTCTCGAAGGACTTGAAGCCAAGACCAAGAACATCACAAAACAATTGGACTTGATAGAGCAACTAAAAATGGCTTTCTTACTGGACACGTTTCGAGAACTGGATTAAACAAAACAGGCTCCCAAAATATCCGGGAGCCTGTTTTACATAGTTGGCCTGTTGGAGGAGGGTCGCTTACCGAACGCCCTTACGATCCATTTCATCAACATGGATATACCGAAACTCACCACCGCCCCAATTGCAGCCAAGAGGACTGTCCTAAGAATGTCTGCCCCAGTCAGGTTGGGAATAATACTCAGCAATGTTCCTCCAATTGTACCGGCCTTAGTGCCTATATGATTAGAATGACTCATGGCCGATCAGTTGTAGGTTCCTCAACGGTTGCCTGACTAACTGCCGACAACACACTTCCTCCAGCTATCAAGTAACCTCCAACAGTGACAATGCCAGCTGGCAAAGCAATGGGTGAAGCTAAAATAGCTCCTCCGGCAGCAGCTAGAGCTAAACCGACATTTCTCAGCACCTTGAAAAACTTGGGAGTGGGTGCCTTCACTCTATTGATGATATTCATATCGACCTCCTTTTTAATGGTTATAAAAACTTCCTCACCTCGATCTATGGCCTCAAAGAGAAGACCCAAGAGTTTGTCTGTAGCCTTCCTGGACAAAGACCCGATTCCCGGAGCATCCAATTTGCTCACTGGCGCAATGCACCCTTTGATCTCTTTCAAAGCATTGTTGGCAGGGTGAAATAGGATCCAGGATCGACCTGGCACATCAATCACATGAAGATGGTCTCCACGTTCTTTTGTATTCCTCTTGACCACTTGATATCGTCCCTCCGGGATGCAGGAAACGTTTTGCCTGTTTTGGAGCCAGGGAAGCTCTATGGTGTGGCAGAGCAACTGCTCACCATCCTTGAGCTTCCCATTAGTGCCCATCTCATGATATTTCCTGAATAGGGTTATTTCCATTCTGAATTATCAATTTTGTTGGAGCTGGATGAACTTGTCAACTTCTACCAGAGCCAGACAATTGTAACCACCATTCTTCATTAGGTACATTTGCCCATTTACAGATTGGTAGAAATCAATTCCAAATACGATCATCAACAATTCCTGACTTTCAGCGTTATAAGCAACATCCAGCTTCAAAGGACCGGTCACAGCATTAGTGATTTCGACCTCTGCAGACTCTACCATATTGTAAGTGAATTCGTCATTGTCAAAATTCACCTCCGATACAGCAGCTACCATTTTCAGGTGAGTTGCCCCTTGAGGATATGCCAGGCTGTTCGCTGGAATAAACTCTGGAATGTCTACAGATGCAGTGCCACCAGCTCGGTCAAACGTCACATCGTATGGAGCATACAAGGTTGCTTCTAACCTACCAGCAGCGTTGAAATCAAAACCTTGGATCAGTTCTAGGTTTCCATTGTCCACCTTTCGTTCACCTCTGGGGTGGTCAGGGTCGGACTGTAGAACAGTCATTAGTTGCTTGGTCAACCTGGAAGTAACCTTACTATCTGATGTTTTCAATAGAAGTGGCCTGAAAGCTGTGCGAATAAGCTTGCCAGCCTTACCCGCCCGCCCAAATTCCGATCCGTTCTCGCGTGTCCTTTGGAACGCTGGGTCGTTCTTGATTCGATCCCCATCCACACCACCTTTTTCCCTGGCCAAGTAGCCGTCTTTACTCTTGTAGAAGGACACATCCCCGATGGTTCCTTCCAGTTTAATGATACCCTTTTGTCGAGCCATAATGTTAAAAATGTTTGGTTTATGGCCTAAAAAGAACATATTTAAAGATGTGTCACAAGAAGCGGCTTCCGGTCTTAATACCTTCTGGTAGTTTTTGCCGAAGATGCCGCATGGACTAAGTATGGATAGTGTATTACCACTCCCAAATGAAGCTAACGAGAGTCATAATTTACCCCAAGGATATTCAGCGGATCACTGGCAGAAGTGAGCGTTATGGACGTAAAATGATCCAAGATATCAAGAGCCATCTAAAAAAAGATGATCACCAGCTGGTGACCATCTATGAGTTTTCAGAGTACTCTGGGATCGACTTGGAAGTAGTAGATCAATTCATTGATTAGAAGCCTTCATCATACCAGGACCACCTAGGATTCCTTTCAGCTTCTGCATGTCTTGGCTTACTTTCTCTTGAACCACTTTTGCATAGATCTGAGTCGTCTTTAAGTTCTTGTGCCCAAGCATCGAACTCACTGTTTCAATCGACACTCCGTTAGAAAGTGTAATAGTTGTAGCGAATGTGTGCCTGGCCATATGGAAGGTGATATTCTTATTGATTTTGCAGAGAGTGGCCATCTCCTTCAAGTAAGCATTCATCTTCTGATTAGAGATCACTGGCAGCAGCGTCCCAGAGTTGACGGCCATTGGATGTTCTTTATATTTATTCATGATCTCTGCGGCAATCGGCAACAATGGGACATTTGATGAACTTCCTGTCTTTGTTCTATCAACGAATATCCAGTATTCCCCATCCAGGCCTTTAGATATATTGTCAGGTGTCAATTTCTTCACATCTGCATAAGCCAACCCTGTATAGCAGCAAAACAGAAAGATATCTCTAACATGCTCCAGGCGCTCCATTTCAAACTCTCTGTTGTAAAGTGCTTGTATCTCCTCTTTGGTCAGGTAATCTTTCTTTACCTCCTTCAGGGACATTTGATACTTCGCAAATGGATCTCTCAATATCCATTCATTTTTCAGGGCTATCAATACGATCTTCTTGAAGTTTCTCAGATACTTCATAGTGGTATTATGACCTATTTTTTTTACCGATTTTAAATAGAATTCAAACTCAGTAATGAAATCATATTTCAGCTCATTGAGTCCATAATCATCCCTTCTATAGTGATAGTTGATAAATCCCTCGGTGTGTTTTCTGGTAGTCTCGTATCTTTCTAGGGTACCTTCTGAATACCCTTGCCCAATCTGAGCCTTGATTTGTTCGTTGTGATATCTGAATAGCTCAAGGAGTGAGTGCTGTTGGGTAGATTTCCCCTGGTAGATGCTTTTGATGGCTTGGGCTGACACGTATTGATCTTTAGATCTCAGGTCATCGTAGATCTTCTCGATGGCCATATACATATTTGTTAAGGCTCGGTTGAATACCCGAGCCTCCTCTGAGCTTCCCTTCATTCTACCAGAGTTCACATTCCACTTGCTTGGTAGTATTTTCTTACCGGTAGCTATCTCAGCCCGTTTACCATTCACGGTAATTCGAGCCATAATAGGAGATTCACCGGTTTTCTTGCTTACGCGATTATTTAGGAGCCAAAAAAGAATGCTGAAAGAATGAGTTGCCATAGTTATTGGTTTTTAAACGGTTATTTTGATGTTTTTCGGAGGGATCGAGGGTTCGAATCCCTATTAAATATACTCAAAAACGATCAAAAAACCTTAAATAAAGCTAAACAAAGTACTTTCGGTTAGCACTTTCCTTGTTAACCGAATTGTTAACCAATAATATGAAAAAGGATGAATAACATGGGTAGGATACAAAAGAAAAAACCCTTCATACGTTAAATATGAAGGGTTTTGCTCGGATTTGATTCCTTAAAAGCAGAGGAGGAGGGATTCGAACCCCCGGTACCTCGCGGTACAACGGTTTTCAAGACCGCCGCATTCGACCACTCTGCCACTCCTCTGTGTATTTGTAGTCTCACATCCTATTTAGATGCTGCGTTTCTTCTTATTCTCTTGAGGTGGTCGAAGCATTCGACACTCCCCCGATAGTTATCGGGGCTCCTCTGTGTTTCATATGGTCTGACACTCTATTTAGGTGCATCGACATTCCAATTCACGGTCGTTTGTACCAAATTGGATCGCAAAAATAGCGGATCAATTGAATCCACCAAATCTTAATGCGAGATTTTTATCGAATATCTTTATAAAGTCAGAACATTTAATAGAACACACTGTTTTTCAATTCTCACGTTATAGAAAGTGATATGTCTACGGAAGCTACATGGGTCATTTTGATACTTACAAATCTCTTCGGTTCGGTATTGATTTTTGTTGTCCTTTACTATCTCAAGTCAAGCAAATCCAAACGCCGAATTCGAACGTTCTCAGATCCACACAAAAAAGAAGAAAAAGGGCCAAGCCTGGAATTGCCTGATGGTGTTATACTTCCCGATGATCAAGCACAAACTAGAGCTTAATCAAACATCCCTTCTCTGCACTTTCAAATGCTGCATCGATCACTCGCATCACATTCACTCCTTCCTCTGAAGTTACCGGCTCTTCCTCTCCATTTCTAATTGACTGAAATACACCCTCATAATAACCCATGTAATCTCCACGCTCTGTGGCGACTTTCACGCGTATATCTTCGCCATTCTTCTCTACATGCAAAAGCCCCTGCTCACCGTCATTCTCAAATCCATAAATTGGATCATTGGGCTTCATGCCTGCTTTTAACTGATCTTCCTGCACATCAGCCCTGGACTTATGAAAGGTTCCTTTTGTCCCGTTAAACACAAACCCGGGCAGCTCTTCTTTGAAAAAATAGCCTCCATGAACGTGGACTCTGGTGTGATCGTATTTCAAAAGAATATCAAAGTAATCATCCACTTCAGAACCCTCACGCGTGATGCCGACATCAGCTAAAACAGCATTGGGCATACCAAACAATGTAATTGCCTGATCGATAACATGCGCACCCAAATCCTTGATAATTCCAGCTCCGGGACTCGGTTTTTCCTTGTGTGTTTTGGGGCTTAGCTCTGGTTTCCAGCGATCAAATGCAATTCTTGCTTCGATGATGTCTCCAAGTTCTCCTGAGTCTAAAATGCTCTCCACCGTCTTAAAGTCGCTATCCCACCGTCTGTTCTGGAACACGGCCAGCTTCAATCCTTTAGACTTTGCCAACTCGTGCAACTCTACCGCTTCTTCCGTTGTACCCACAAATGCCTTCTCCACCACGGCATGTTTACCAGCTTCCAGCACTTTCTTACAGTACTCATAGTGGGTATAAGTGGGCGTATTGACAATCACGAGCTCTACGGAATCGTCATCCAGAACAGCTTCCATAGAAGGATAGGACGCCACATCAGGATAGTCTTGCTGGATGAGCTGCTTGCTCCGCTCCCAACTTCCCATAAGTTTGAATCCTTCATGTAAGTCGATAAAAGGTGCGTGAAATACTTTGCCTGACATACCGTAGGACAAGAGCGCTGTTTTGATTGGATTCATGCGGATTTTTTATAGTTATGACGATTATTCTGTGAAGATATAAATGAAAAGAGACGAATTATTCTGGTTGATGTTAAAAATCACCGTGTCCATACAGATTCATGTGGTTACATCACCTACCCAACCTAATTTTGAATCCTACAAAAACTACCTAAAAGACATGTATAAAATTGAAGCTGACGTAGAGAAAAACCTTGTCATACTACACCTTGAAGGTTTTATGTCTGATGACGAATTGGGAAAAGGAGCTGAGAAACTGATGAGCGAAGTAGACAAGCTTCGAGATGGGTTTATGGTCATAAATGACATTGCCAACATGAAGCCAGCGAGCCAGAAAGGTACCGAACACATCAAAAAAGCACAGATGTATGTAGTGCAGAAAGGTGTTAGTAGAATCATAAGGGTGACTAACGATCCAATATCCAAAATGCAACTCAACCGAACAGCTAAAACAGCTGGCTACATTGCAGAAGAAGCCAAAAGCATGGATGAAGCATTAGCCATGGTGAACGAATTAGAAAAGGTGTCTTAAGACACCTTTTTTTTGTTCTATTCAAAAATTACTTTCCTCGTCATACTAATATCTCCTTCAGTTATGCTGATCAGGTAGACTCCTCCTTTGATGCTTTCTGACCTGCTTATGGAAGTACTACCATTGATTAACATGGTGTAAATCTTCTGCCCTGATAAGTTTGATAAAGTCAGTGTTGCTTCTTCCATGCCGAAATCTCTGAGATTGACTCTAAACGTGTCATTTATTGGGTTTGGATAGATCAAAACGCCCTTTTGTTCAATATCAGATATCATATTGGCAATTCTGGAGCCCGTGCCAGTTCCCCACGTAAACATTTCCCAACCGCCTATAGAGGACCTGTTACACATCATGGCAGACTGCCCATTCTCAGATGAGATATACTGATCTCCAAAACCTCTTAAAGCCACAGTATTGTTACCTAAATCCTCCCAGTAAAAGGCTTCCCATCCAGCCACTGCTGAGCTGTTACAAGTCATTCCTGATTGACCATTTTGAGAATTGACATACATGCCATTGCTTCCCTTGAAAGCCACCTGATCGGACCCGACAGCTTCAACGGTAAACTGTTCCCATCCTCCTACAGATCCTCGATTAGCATTCATAGGTGACTGACCATTTTCTGAACTCACATATTGCCCATTATTTGCCTTTAACCAGATAGTCTGACCTACAGGTGCTCCAGATGTGGTAGTGCTTCCTGTATACTTTACCGCATCATAAAATCCCTGATGAAACGAGAAACCAGGCACTCCATTGCCAATATTGTTTTGACAAAAGCTGATCATATTATTGTAAGCATTGACTGGTGGTGATCCACCATTCTTTATAAAATCACGAACAGCATTGTAAGCACCATTCGGGTGGATGGTCCAGATACACCGATCATGGTACATCTTTTTGAAAGACCAGGGAAAATAGGCTACATCATTATTGATACACCAGTCAGTCATGTCTCTAAGAAGCTGATCGGTATTTTCTCCGTACTCGCCAAGCATCAAAGGGATGTTCAAGCGATCCGTTAACGCTTTTCGCCCGTTAAGTAAAGACACGTCATTGGAGTAGTGATGCGTCTGATAGACCAGATTATTATCCCATCGGTAGTTGACACCCGAATTGGACTGAACAGATGGATCTTGCCAGTCTAGCTTCTGCATGTCTGATCCCCACCAGCTACCTTCTGCCACGATAATGTGATTGTTGTCTACAGAACGAATGGCATTTCTCATAGCAATGAGAGAAGGAAGCAATTCGTATTCTCTACCTGGTTGTGGTACAGGCTCATTAATCAGGTCGTAACCCCAAACCACTGGCTCGTTTTTGTAATAGTTGGCGATATGCTGCCACACCTGTGAGGCGATATTGATGTTATCACCATCCCAAAAACCCACACTGCTTCGTGGTTGGCTGGCATTGGAATTGACATTATCACTGTGATCTCCAGGGTTTTGATAACCTGGCGCAGCATGCATATCGAGCAGTACATACATATCATTAGCGCGACACCAGTTAATCACACGATCCAGGTACTGAAAGCCTCTATTGTTCACACTGTATGAACCGTAATCCCAAAAAAGATTAAAATGGAAAGGTACTCGTACCGAATTGAAACCCAGATTCTTCAGATCAATGATGGACTGTTCATTTACATAATTGAGCCGCCACTGATGCTCAAATTCTATGGCCTGTCCCAAATTACCACCAAACGCATCTTTCACTTCATTGAAAAACTGTGTGTGGGTGCGATAGTCAAAATCTCCCATCATCAAATAACCTTCCCACAGTAGCCAGTTCCCCAGATTCATTCCTCGCATGTAGATGGGATTGTTATTTTCATCCCTGATTTGTGTTCCATCAGTGTGGACATATTGCCCAATTGACGGAGTTGCTGCCCATAGCAGGAACAAGATTGTCAGAATGCGCCAATCAAACAACTGCATTCGTTTGCGATTTTCTGTGGCAACCGGGGAGTTACCACGTGAATTTAAAGGTGTAATTGTTTTCATCATTTTTGTTGGTTTTGGTTCAAAACATCTTCATCATGACGGAGTGAATATGGGACCAAAGAAGCAACCGCCACTCTGGCCCATAGTATGAAGAAGTATTTCTTTGGCATTGCAAGAGCCTCTCTTAGGAATAGAAGCACCCTTTTCCAACTCACAAACCAACTGCTCAAGACTCCTGGCCTTTCACATTAAAACACAATTGTTTGAATTCCGTGTGCCGGAATTGTTAACCGGACCGCTCGATCCTTAGCGTAAAGCTTGGCAGTCTCTATCCTCATCACTTTGTGTAAATTAATTTTTACGAATAGGCCAATTATTTCCTCTTTAAAATCCTGTGGTAACTGTATTCTCCCTGCTTTGTATCCACTAAAATCAACACATAAGTTCCTGATTTCAATGCTTTCAGGTCTATGCTTCTTTCATCAGTAACTTGCCCTGACAAAACCTTTGACCCATTCATTGTCAGGACCGTGAATTGGTCATGAGTTGCACTGGATACATTTATAAACCTCTGTGTAGGATTTGGGTAAAGGACCAATTCACTTTTATCATTTATCGCCGTAACGATCTTTTTTTTTGTTAATCGAATCCAGTTTAGGTTAAACTCAGGATCAGTAATGGTGAGTCTTAGCACCCAACGACCCTTATGTAGATTAATTTCACCATCCGAAATGGTTTCCCACTCCTGCCATCCTCCCGTTACTGGGACACTGGAGACGGCCTCATTAATTACGGTTTCATCATCTGAAATTTGCTGAAGGCTAAATTTACCGGCATTGCTTTGGCAAGCCACCCGAGAGGTGATTTGATATAACCCACTATCCTTAACATTGATTCTGTACTCCAGGTAATCCCCTACATTGGTATAGCCAACATTAAATCCGCCACCCGTATCGCTTGTCTCTTCTAGTGCCAGCCCCTCATTGACAAAAAAGTCCTCCGCCTGTATAGTCCCCTCTACGTTATAATGAACTGGAAGGGTGTTAGTTACAGGCAGGCTCTCAATCTCATCGAGAGGCACTCCTGATAGTTCTGATAACAGCGTGCTTCCTGAGTAGAGCACCTTAATATCATTGTCATCGTAAAGGTGCTGAGTCACGGTAAGTTTGATTTTTCGGGAATCGATTAAAGACGGAGTGGCAGAAACAACCTGATCATCTACAGCTAAAGAGAACCCCTCAGCACCCTCAATAGATGAAGTCCTAACGGGCTGATTGAGATCCAGCTCAACATCAAAACCAGAAGCACCAGTCCGGGCGCCCAATCCTTCAAAAGCTGCGTCCTCAAGTCCTCCAATACGGTTGAGAGTGTAGTATCCAATGTTAAAACCATTTTCGATGTGTACTTGAATTTTATGGGAACCACTTTCCAAAACCAAATTGCTTAGTGTAGCAGTTTCCCAATCTTGCCAACCTCCTGTCGATGGTAGACTTATGGACTCAGTTGCTATTGACCCATCTACTGAAAGTCTTACCTGACCTGTTCCATCACTGGCATACCTGATTTTCATCTCATAATTATCCGTAGCACCGACATTTAACGTGTATTGCAGCCATTCCCCTGGGTTTGTCCACCCGACATTGAATCCGTTGTTTTTATCATCCTCGTCTCCTGAGGGTTCTATATCTACACCATCATTGCGGTAAGACCACCCTACATTCCAAGCTGTGTAGTTTCCTGTGGTTACATGATAATTGGCTGTATCTGTATCCCAGTAAGCATAATTATTTCTACCTAAATCAAAATCTGATGCATGAATCACCAATTCCTCATCCACCAACCTTCTATTGACAAAAGGCAATGTTTCAGTAGTGTGTGGCTGTCTGATCAATGCATCCGGCACGTCCTTATGGTAAATGGCATTTTCTAGTTTTGTAGATTCTGCGAGGGTCATCAAGCCTTCATATGCCTCCTGAGCACCGGGTTTGGCATTATTTGCAGGGTCATTCCAATAATCGAGTATTTTTTGATAATTGTCATTACGAGGAATTTCTAACGCATTGTTAAGTCCCAGCTTCTTCAATGGCCACCAGGCCCATCCGATGTTGTTGGCCTCCAGGGCGCGTACGGTGTTGGTAAACCAGGTATTGGAGTTTTCCCCGGTTTCACCCAGCCATACAGGTACACCTCTTGATTCCCGCATATTTACTGCTGCGGACACATCATTTTCATCATTCCAATATTTGTGATAGCTGATCACCAGGTTATCATCCCAAAGCTCTGGAAGTCCTGAATAGTTACCACCCCAGCAATTGCCTTCAATTACTACAATATGATTTGTATCTACTTCTCTAATGGCGCTGGTAATATCCTTTTGCAGGTCCCAAAGTGGGGTGTTTTGTGATTCTGAACAACCGTTTGGATCATTGGCATGATCCTGAAATCCCCAATTGGGTTCATTGATCAAATCATAAGCTACAATGGTAGGCTCATCGGCGTAACGCTCAGCCAACTTACGCCATAGAGCCACTGTTTTTTCTTTGTTAAGGTCGCTTTCCCATAAAGACGGTTTGCTGGGATCATAATCGCTTATATCGGCATTTTCACCTTGTCCTCCAGGTGCAGCATGCAGATCAAGAATGAGGTAAAGGTCATTTTGTTTGCACCATGACACCAAGCTGTCCGTCATCACAAACCCTCTTTCTAACCACGTATTCTCCCCCTGAACAGGTTCATCTTCTATAGGAGGAGTATACAGCTTGTAATGCATCGGTAACCTGACCATGTTGAACCCCCAGGCAGCAAGTGAGTCTACATCGATTTTTCTCATGTGATTGGCCCACCATGCTTCATAAAACTCATCCCTTTTTTCACGGCCTACCAACTCATCAATTCTGTTTTCTAACTCATACTGTGCGCCAGAAGTGCCCAACATGTAGCCTTCCTGCAGCATCCAGCCGCCAAGCCCCATTCCTCTCCATAGCACTTCATTTCCGTCAGTATCTACTATCCGATCTCCTTGTGTGCGCTGGAATTGAGCACTTACTAAGTATGGAGTGGAAAACAAAAGACCAATAAATAATATTCGATTTAGCATATTTTATTTTTAAGTCAATTTCAGTTCTGATCCAAAATCCGAACCTGTGGTGATTAAATTGTTTATCTCGTAACTATCGTTTGAATTGAGCGTGCATTAATCTTCAATTTTGACTCTACCTCTCCGATATACAATGAATAATCCTGTTTGTTACTTGTGGCATTCATGACAATAGTGACTATCTCTCCATCTGGATTCATCCATGAAGTACTTTCTAAATCACTTTGACTTGAAGAGGTACTAATGCGTTTTGCTCCAGGCTTAATGAACTTTGAAAAGTGCCCTAAATAGAAATATGATGGCGTATAGATTAATTCATCTGTCCTCAAATCCGCATGAATGGGTGCAAAGCAGAAATTCTCGACGTGATTCGGCCCTCCGTTTTGATCAAGAAGGATGTTCCAGTCGGTCCAGCCCACTGTACCGTTATTAAAATCGTTGATCATCGACCGTCCATACCGCTCTGCATTGGGCCAATGTTGATATTTTGTAGAATCAAAATTTTCATTGCATCCTTCGGTAAATAATAACTTTTTGTCAGGGTAGGCCTCATTGATAAGTCCGAGGTTATCAAATTTAGGATCTCCTCCTGTCCAGGTTTCGTACCAGTGAAAACCGATACCCCAGGCATATTTTGCAGCTTCCGGGTCTCCAAATATTGTGTTCGCTCGATTGGTGATCAGGTCCCTGTTGTGATCCCACACCACAATGTTTTTATCACCATAACCAGCTTTCTCCATCACTGGACCAAGGTGGTTCTTAAGGAAATCTCGCTCTTCTTCCGCCGTATAGATACATGATTCCCATCGTTGTGTGGCCATTGGCTCATTCTGTATGGTCACTCCCCAGATAGGCATTCCTTCAGCCTCGTAAGCATCAATAAACCTTACATAATAGTTGGCCCAGGTGTCATAATATTCAGGCAATAATTTCCCACCCCGAAGCATATTCTTGTTGGATTTCATGAATGCCGGTGGACTCCATGGACTGGCATAGAAGACAGCTTCTTCCCCAATCATACCGAGGGCTCGTTTGATCATCGGTATTCGATACTTTTTGTCTTTTACAACAGAAAAGGTTTTAAGTTCTTTGTCCCCTTCCTTTATATACGTGTGACTACCTGTTCCAAAATCAGCGCTGTGAATGGACGTCCGAAGGATATTGTAATGAATGCCCTCTTCACCAAAATACGCATCCATCAGTTCTTGTTGTTTTTCAGGAGAAAGCTTAGCGAACACCTCAGCACTCGCATCGGTAATGGCTCCACCCACTCCTAAAAAAGTTTGAAATTGTTTGTTAGGGTTCAGAAAAATAGATTTCTCCGTTTCTAATGCTTGTGTCCTTTCCACAAATTCAAACCCTCCTACTTTTTCAAGCCGCATATCTGTATCGCTAGCGGTCTCATAAACAACGGCCAATTTGGGTGTTTCAGGATATTCAATTTGGCTTGACAGTGAATTGTTATCCCTCTTCTTTTGAGCGTTGTAACAACTAACTGTGACGATTGATAAAGTAAGTAAAATGGCTAATCGACTCATTGTGTTTTTTATTAATGTTAGTTCACTGTCTAAGGTGAAATTATTTGCAGTTGGCTTTTTGGATCGATCTTGATTCACACCATTATTTACAGAAAGAGACTGATCACTATCTGGACCAAGTAAGCTTCATCTCGCCACATTCAAGTAACACCCTTAAATTCAGACCAAATTCATCATTCATTTTTCCATTTAAATGTGGCTACTGAACCTGATTTCAGATTAACAGAAAATTTTGTTTCCTGCTGATTTACGCCAATTTGTTGTACATCCTCGGTGTCATTAAGAACTAGTAGCACAATATCATTTTCAGGTGTTCGGAATGCCACATTTGGCAAACTTTGATAATATGTAGAATTGATACGCTTACTTCCCGGAGGCACGAAGCTTGATACATGCCCCATAACGTAATAGCCAGCGTTGCGTATTACTTCATCACCATCTACGGTAATCGCTCCGAGGCACTGATTGCATCCACCATCTGTATGTGGTTCCAATGAACTACTTGAAGTTAAATTCCACTCGATTACTCCTTTACTCCAATTTCTGACTGAACCGATGATGACCTCTCGAATGTGCCACTTTAAATCTTCAGAAAAATTACCATGTGCACCGTACCACTGTTCTGTAAAGTAAATGTGCTTATCGGGATGTAAAGAATGCACTTCAGAGATATCGGAAATATCTCCTGCATACAAATGAAACGCACTTCCGTAGACATATTTATTCGCTTCATCATCATCCAATATTGAGATGGGATAATCTATGCGATCCACATTGTGATCATATATCAATACTTTGGTTTCAATACCTTCCTGCTCAAATCTAGGGCCAAGACCTTTCTTAATAAAGGCGGCCTGCTCATCAGCTGGCATGTATAAACTTGGGTTGTTACCATCATGTAGTGGCTCATTCTGAATACTAATGAACTCAATATTGATACCTTCTTGTTTCATGGCCTTGATATAGCGCACAAAATAGCTGGCATAGGAACTATAGTAAATGGGCAACAAGGACCCTCCAATACTGCTATTATTTGATTTCATCCATATTGGTGGCGACCATGGTGAGGCCATTATTTTTAAATCAGGATTGATTTCCAATATTTCCTTTATTATCGGAATCATATTCTGCTTATCTCGTGTTAGCGAAAATGAATCAAGATCATAGTCCTGCGCATCAACGTAACTGAAAGGTGTCTGATCTAGATCTGATGCTCCGATACTAACTCGGATAAAGCTGAAATTGAGTTCGCCAGGTGACTGACCAAACAACTCTTGAAGCAACTCCTTTCTTGCTGAGGAACTCATAGAGTTTAGATGAATCGCACTACCGCCAGTCAGCGCAAACCCGAAACCATCCATGGATTGAAAAGCCTCCTGCTCGGAGACATGAATCACCAGACTGGAATCGTTGTAACCCAAAATAGCAGGTTCTTGACTGACAAATTTTTGCGACCCGTCTGCAAGCGTGAGCGTAATGGCTACCTTAGAACTTTTTGAAGGAAACAAAGAGATATTGCCTTCTTCGAAATATTCAGCTTGTCTGGTGTGATCAATCATTTGACCGTTGGTGCATCTGACAATTAGAGTGAATAACAGAAATAATAGGACAGTTACTCTGCTCATATGATACTTCAATAAAGGAATTTGACTAGAAATCATTACATGTTTTGTATGAGTATCTTTTTCTTTTTGGAATGCTCATTTCTACTAATGACAAAGACGTACAAACCAATTGATCACTCAAGTGTGAAATCTAAGTTATCGGTTAGGGAGCAAAATGAATAGCTCCCTAACCTATGAACTATGAAGAAGTCTCTTATTATTGTTTGAACATTGAAGCATTATCAATGATAACGCCATCTGCAGGGAAAGTAATGCCTCCTGTGCGTATCACCACATAATAGGTCCCGTCTTCCAACTCTAAGGTGTTACCTTCTGCTCGACAATTGTCTGCAGCTAAAGAGCCGGTATGATTGGCATGATCTGCGCAATCCCATGTGTTTAGTATCAAAACCGCCGTTGCACCATCATCGCCATTGTAATCATCATCAGCCTCTGGCTCAGCACTTCCAACCCAAACTTCAGCCCACAATTCATCAGCACCAGATGTAGTCACATCTAGATCGAAAGCGTAAGTGCCTGCTTCGACAGTCACCGACTGCCACACTCCTCCATGTGCTTCTCCACCCCAGCCAGCATCTGGGTCTACTTCAGTTACAGCCAACACTCCATCAGCAATTGATACTGTGGCATTGCTGAACGTATTGAATTGCTGAACAGTCCATTCTGACTCATCAGTAAATTCGCCGTTTGACAACTCATTAACAGCGGCATTATCTTGAACTACAATCGATTCAGTGTGAGTGTCCTCTCCGCCATCGTTGGTTGTAGTCAGCACTACCGTATATGTTCCAGCAGCTGCATAGGTATATGATGGACTTGCTTCTGTAGAAGTACCAGTTTCATCACCAAAATCCCAGCTGTAGGTATCTGCTCCTTGAGAATCATTTGTAAAACTCCATGTAAGATTATCCGACGCATCTACTTCCGCTGTAAAGAAAGCAAGTGGGGGATCGATAGGTTCTTCCTCTTCACAAGAGGATATTCCAAAAACTAACAGCCCAAGGCTGAATAAGATCACTGATTTAATGTAAGAATTCGTTTTCATTTTTTAGTTGTTTAGAGTTACTAATCTTGTATTTATTGTCAATAGCATTACCCTCCGCCATAGGCAGGTACATATTGCTTTAATTGTCCTTCATTGGTGAGTCGGATTTCAGATGCTGGAATGGGCAGCATACCCCATGTATCCTGAATGAACACCCCATTATTAAACTCGTTGGCATTTTCTATCCCCGCTGGAGCATCAAAGGATTGGTCGATCCTGGTTTTCGCATAATCAAGTCCCCTGCGAAGCAGATCCCATTTTCTATGGCCCTCACACGCCAACTCCACTCTTCGTTCATGATAGATATCATCAAGGGTTATGCTGTTCAGTCTGGCTGACTCACCCATAGCTCTCACCCTCACTGTATTTAGATATTCAGTAGCTAAAGAAGGATTGCTATTTAAATGGAGCTCTGCTCCAATCAAATAGAGTTCCGATAATCTCATGTCCTTATAATTGACTCTCCAGTTGTGGTCTGGATTACCTCCTTCAGTAGATCTGTAGGCAGTCCTTGGCATGTATTTCGCATTGAAATAACCGGTGTTCTGATATCCTGGAGCATAACTCGTAAGGTTGGCATCAGCATCATAAATCGTAGCATCCAATCTTGGGTCTCCAGTTTCAAATTCATCATACAGCGACCATGAAAGGGTATTGAAGCTCCAACCCTCAGCAATTTCCGGATCGCCTTCAGGAGTTCTTGGCCCAAAATACACCACGGCAAAATTGCCTCGGATACCCCAACCACTCCAATCATTGGAAAGTGCATTTTCCGAATATTGCCATTCGAAAATAGATTCTTCAGAATTTTCATTGGCCCAATCAAAAACATCGTTGTAATCAGCTAGCAATGAATACCTACCACTCGCTAAGAGTTCATCTACACGACCTTTAACATAAGCTTCATCTATTACGGTACCATTGGCATCCTGCCAACTATCAGACACACCTAATACAGGCTGGAAGAAGCCCTCATGTAGCAAATAGATTCTTGCCATCAAGGTAGTTACCATATCTGCTGTGACTCTTCCTTTTTCTTCATCTGTGGCTATCTGAGGCAGGTCATCTACAGATTCTAAAAGCTCGGTAGCAATAAAAGTCAAAACCTCTTCAGGCGTTACCTGAGTGACTTCCTTAGAAGCTTGAAAATCTTCAAACTGAGAAGTGACCAGAGGGACCCATCCGAAATGTCTCACTAGATCCCAATAAAAATGTGCTCGTAATACTCTCACTTCAGCTTTCATTCTTGCTTGAAGACCATCTGTCGTCCACTCTATTCCACTTTCTTTCTCCAAATAAACATTCGCCCGGTAAATACCAGAATAACATTTATTCCATAAGTCTGCTGCAGCAGTGTTTTCTGGAGTTACAGTTGAATTTTCTTGTTCCTGAAACTGCTGCATTCCCCCACCAGGCTCTCCAGCTGTAAAAGCATCATCACTGAACATGTCCGATTGCATGGGTACATGAATCCAAGGCTGTACGGCAAAGACATGGTAAACTGCCACCATCGCCTGCAAAGCATCGTTTTCGTTTTGATAAGCATTGGCTTCCAGCTTATTTAACTTTGGTTCCAGCTCCAGAAAATCGTCTGAGCAACCTACAGCTCCTAGCAGGATAACTACACTTAAAGCTTTGTATATGATATTTCTCATAATTGAATCCTTTAAAATCAAAATGTTACATTAACTCCACCGACAAACGTCTTTGCCTGGGGATAGACTCCATAATCGATACCCATACCCAAAGCTCCTCCACCAACTTCCACTTCCATTCCTGAGTACTTAGTGAAGGTTAGTAGGTTCTCGGAGGTGACATAAAACCTAACATCAGATATTCTTAGACGCTCCGTCATCTGACGAGGTAGGGTGTATCCAAGAGTGATATTCTTAAGTCTTAAATAATCAGCGTCTTCTAGATAGAAGTCAGAAGGGTTTCTCCAAGATCTATTGAGGTCAGAGCTCGTTACTCTTGGAATACTCGTATCCGTATTTGATTCTGTCCAACGATCAAGGATAGTGGTAGAGTAATTTGAAACGATCAGGTCAGCTCTTCTCGTGGCATTCCAGATCTGGTGGCCCAGAGCAGAATACCAGAACGTGGATAGGTCGAAATTTTTATACTCCACTGATAGGTTTAGTCCCATCATTAGTTTAGGATAAGGAGTACCTAATTCCTGTTTATCTGTTTCGTCCAGTGTCCCATCCTCGTTTGTATCTACAAAGATGAGATCTCCTACTTCTGCAAATGGTTGATGAGGTGCTTTTGCAAGCTCCGCAGGGTGATTGAAGATGCCATCGGTCTTATAGCCCCAAAAGTATCCCAGTGGCATACCAACTGTACCCCTCAATATGGTTCCTTGACCATGACCTCCACCTGCTCCCAATAAATGGTCAGTTCCTTCTATGATTTCCGTGACTTCATTTTTATTGGTAGAGCCTGATAGTCCTACATTAACCTGAATGCCGTTAGAGAAAATTTCTTTATAGTTGATTTCAAGCTCATAACCGGTATTTTTTACTTCCCCAGCATTTATGGTACCAACGAGATTTCCGAGCACTCTAGGATAGTTCCCCGTTCCATCCAGCAACCAATCCTTATTAGTTTTCTCATAGTAATCGAAGGTAATGCCGATTTTGCCATCCAATAGCATGAGATCCAGGCCAAAGTCTAACTGCTCTGAAGCTTCCCATCGCAAATCAGCATTGGGGAGAAATGCAGGTTGGATTCCATTGTACAGTGTCTGATTCAATCCAAAATTGTAGTAGTGACCCTGTGATATTAGAGAGGTGAAATTGAAATCTCCAATATTTTCGTTTCCGTTTTGTCCCCAGCTAGCTCTGATTTTACCAAAATCTAGAAACGAAAGATTAGGCATGAAGTCTTCTTCTGTAAACGCCCATCCTGCTGAGAACGCAGGAAAGAAACCATACCTGTTGTTTTTACCAAATCTAGAGGAGCCATCTGCTCTTAGTACAACCTCAACAAGGTATTTTTCACTAAAGTTGTAATAGATTCTACCAAAGTACGATTGCAAGGTGTGTTCATTATTAAAGCTGCCTCCAACTCTACCTTGAACTTGTAAGGAATTATCGATATAAGCCTTATCAAATGTATCGAATATCAAGCTGTCTTTTGACCCGCCTAAACCTTCTGAATATTCACGAAACCTTGTTGTCCCTAATAAAAAAGTCAGATTGTGTGATCCTATAGATTTCTTATAGGTCAGGGTGTTGTCCCAGTTGCCTTTTACGTACAAGTTCGAACTTTGTGATACCGAAGAGATTTCGTTCTTATTGGTAGCATTAATTCTATAAATAGGACTGAAAGATCTCGATTTGACGTAAGCCACCTCTCCCGAATAAGCCGTTTTGAACACAAGTCCCTCTAGAATTTCGAACGAAGCATTGACGCCTCCAATTCCCTTGAACGTGCCTGACTCACTATTGACATAAGAAAGCAATGCTATAGGATTCACTACCTCCTGCATGGACAGACCAAAGTCTTCTGGAATTCCCCATGATCCATCGGAGTTGGTGATTGGGATGATCGGAGGCAAATTTATCGCCTGATTAATACCCCCACCGTATTGAGAGTTCGTAGAAATTCCTTTTGTGTTGATTTGAGCTACATTGATATTGGCTCCAAGCTCTAATCGATTGACCTTTCTGGTTCCATTGATACGAAAATTGATTCTTTCAAAGTTTGATTTGCCTTTTGCGATAATTCCATCCTGCTGAAAGTATGATAATGAGGAAGAAAAATTACCAAACTCATTACCCCCTGTTAGGCCCACATGGTGACTTTGCTTAGGAGCATTTTCATAATACATAGCATCCTGCCAATCTGTATCAGCAGTTATGTTTGAGATATCTTCAGCGCTAAAAAATGGCGATTTTCCATCGTTCACATATGCTTCATTGAGGACTCGCACATATTGCTGACTATTCAAGACATCTTGTCTTTGCCATGGGTTTTGCACGCCATAGAAACCTTGATAAGTAATGGATGGCTTAGTATTTGATTTCCCCGTTTTGGTAGTGATAATAACCACCCCGTTTGCACCTCGGGCTCCATATATAGCAGCAGCAGCAGCGTCTTTCAAAACTTCCATTGACTTAATGTCATTAGGGTTAAGGATATCCAAAGCTGCACCACTTAATGGGAGGCCATCAATAATGTAGAGAGGCTCTGCACCACCGGGTGTTCCGAAACCACGAATATTGACAGTCCAGCCATCTCCCGGTTGACCTGAGTTGCTCATGACCATAACCCCGGGAGCAGCTCCCTGAAGCGCCTGCTCTACTCTCACCGTTTTGATATTATCAAGTGTTTTTTCGTCTATTTTGGAAATAGAACCAGTTAAGAGACTCTTTTTTTGACTCCCATAACCGACGACTATCACCTCATCCAGAGACTGCATGTCAACCTTAAGATCAACATCTACAATAGACCTGCCTCCTACACTTACCTCTTGTTTGGTAAACCCAACGAAGGAATACACCAGTACCGGAGTCTTCACATCATCGGAAAGATTGATTTTGTACTTACCATCTATGTCTGTGGTCGTTCCTGTATTCGTGCCCTTTAAAAGAACAGTCACTCCAGGTAGTGGTTCTGAAGTTTCTGAGTCCAAAACTGTTCCAGTAATGGAACTGGATTGAGCATCTAGATTTGCTATGGCCAAAACGGAAAAGATCATTAATAAGCAGAACCGTGTGCCTGTTAGAAATTTGCGTATGTGTTTGTTCATAAACTTTGAAGCTATGCTTGTGATTATTCGAGCAAGCTATATTTATGAATAGTCTGAAAAGAGTGCTGGTAGCTAAAAAGTGGATTTCAAACAGGTGGTTAAAACTCCTATTTACTGATTACCAAGAACTTATGCGAAAATTAGGATTTTGGAAAAGTGGACGTATTAAAAGACCAAAGTATTGCAATTATTTTAAAAGGCATCGATTTCCTGTACCATTTTCTCAAATTCACCCCTATCTCCTCTTGCTTTGTTTTTGATTTTTACTCTGTAATTATATATGGTATTTACAGAGTATCTCAGGACCTTGGCGATAGATGAACTATCATCCACTCCTAACCTAATAAGCGCAAATACTCGAAGTTCTGTATTCAATAGTTCTCCCTCGGATAATTGTATCCCTTCCCCTTCTTTAAGTAAGTCATTAAATTGTTCAATGAACCCAGGATAGATAGACAAAAATGCCTGATCAAAAGTGGTGTAGAATGCCTTTATTTCTCTATCCACAAATCGTCCAGAATTGATTTGATCCAGCAGCTCAGTGTACTTACGACCCATCAGCATACGCTTCACCAATTTTTGATAATCATCTATTTTATCGATGTATTCAGAATGAATATTGAGAAAATTGCCAATGTAATGCTCTTTCACAAGATTTGATTCTGACAAATCATTGTAAAGTAACTCTTGCTTTTGGTTGGCTTCCTTTAATTGATCATTTGTTGTATTCAAATCCTCTAAAGACTTTTTTAAATCATTCCTGGCTACAGAAAGTCTGGCCACCTGCCTGTAGATGAAAAATATCGTAATTGCCAGAACCAGACTCAGCAGACTGATGATTATGATGTTCGATTCTAGTCTGTCTTTCTGTTGATCTGAAAGCTGCTGATAGGACCTGGTAATTGGCGATAGCGTTTTTGAAATTTCTTCGAACCTGAGAATGGAGTTGAACTTGATGGCATCCTCATAGGCGCTTTTGATATAATAATATGCCTTCTCCGTGTTTCCTGCTTCATAAAGAATAGATGCAAGAATTGTCAATGAAGCATTGTCCTTTACCACTGCCCGAATGTCAGAAATGGCTGAGAGGATTAAATACTTTTTTTGCAGGTCATACTCTCTAGTAGCTTGATAAATAAGAAATCTCTGAAAGGTCACCAATGAATATCTTGGCTCACCAATTCTTGTCCTTTCGAGCCGCTGTTGATTGATACTCAGACATTTTTCAGGATGCGATTGATCCAAAAGGTCTTTCTCCATGATATCGAGATACACCTCATGATCCTCCGGAAGAATCTTCATTAATTCGGACTTATAATGATTATACCTCGATTGATAATATTTCAAGAAACTCTCAGTAGAGGCATAATAAGAAAGGTTTTCATATAGTCTTCGCTGAACGTTGTAAAACCTAATTTTATTCTGACGATCTAAGAAGGATTGATCGACTTTAGACAATACATCTTCAGCTTCTTTGCTTCTGCCGACATTACTTAAATTGGCCCCTAAGGTTATCCAGGTTTCATTAACCAGTTTTTTATCTCCGATATCCTGAGCGATTTTGAGATTGGCTTGAATATACAATACAGTCGAATCAAAATTGTATTTTTCATATTCACCTATCAAAAGTTTATTATACCTGAACCTCTCTAGCGAATCTAAAGCAGGCTTTTTGAGAAATGATAGGATTGCTTCAATCCTATTTTTCTTCATCTGCTCGTATCTTGATTTATTTTTTATCTCATCATCCAACAATGACATTAATGAATCTAGCTCGTTAGACTTTGCTATAAAAAAGGAAAAACAAAAGACTATAATTACTGTCCAGCGCATTTAGCAATTATAATCAATCAATTCATACTTTACTTATAGAGATATCGCTGTGTATTTCTTCTATTTAAATTGATCACAAGCACTTAATTCTTAACAGATTAAGTTCCTCTTTCAAAAAAACAGGATGTCCCTTGAAAATCTTGTTCTAAAAAATATAACTACAAAACTTGAGTTCGATTTAAATACAGCCCAAAAACTGTCAGCGTGACCCGGTCATATTGTGCAATAAAACGAAGATATCTGCCTAAATCGATAAGAAATTGTTGATTATTCAATCTGCTTTTGACTAAGAGTAAGATTTCTCCTGTGGTCGAAAAGACAATTCATTTCATCAATTGCTTTAACGAACTCATGTTACAAGTATGAAGCAGTCTATTCTGTACCCTACCTGATTTTTAAAGAGTTAAGTAAGGCACTCAAAGTCTGGTTTTTCGTTTATTTTCTAAAATTTAAAAGGCAAATTGCACTAAAATGGATCCAAGAGCATTAAAATATCTCAGCTACACGCTGGTTACAGCGGTAATGGCATTCAGCGCAGCCTACTTTTATACCACCTGGAAACAAGGTGAGCCTAGATGGTACTTCTTCATTATGGCCATTTCCATAGCACTACTACTATCCTATAATTTACTTACGAAAAAAAGATAACTATTTAGGCAAACGCATGGTGAATACGACGTTGCCAGATTTGTTGCTCGCAGAAATACTTCCTCGGTGTTCTTCCACAGCACTAAAAGCAAAATACAACCCAAGTCCCGGTGACTCTCCGTCATCCTTTGTAGTATAGAATGGGTCGAATATTTTCAATAGATCGTCTTCAGGAATTGTCGGCCCACTGTTCTCTATTTTAACAACCAATCCTTTGGACTTCTCCCTGATTTCTATGCGGACAAACTGCTCGTTTGTGTTGGATTTTTTTGCGTAATAAAAAGCATTTTCCAATATAGACTTGATTGCGTGATGGATGCGATTGGGAAAACATTTGAATTTGACAGACTCTACTTCCTGAATAAATTTCACATTGCCCTTCACCGTTTCTTCCCGAAGGGAAATCTTGACGTTGTCCACGATTTCTGTAAAGTCTACTTCCACCGGCGTTCTATCAGTATAGGTAGCAATAATCAAAGCTTGTATTATTCGATTGATCTTAGTGATACTGAATGACGATTCTTTGAGCATCACATTGATGTCGTCTATAAGGTCCGAGTCCTTACCGTGCTCAAAACTCATCTCTTTCAGATTCCTCTCAATGACCTGAAGGCCTCCATTTAGAATGTTAATCGGATTGTTAAGCTCATGTGCAACACCAGAAACGAAAGAACCAATAGAAGCCATTTTCTCCGATTGGATCAATTGGGATTGGGTTCCTTTTAGATCTCCAATAGTTTGCTCCAGCAACTCATTCTTTTCTTTCAGGTCCTTACTCTGAACAGAAATCCGTTCGTTCAAGGATTTCAACTCTTGATTGGTTTTGTTTCTGGAGATCAGAACCCTATATCCAATAAATAAGATCAACGACAGAATGATAACACTCAAAAACAGAATGACTACATAAGACCTGCTTTCTTTTTGCCGCAATTCATACAGCTCATTCTCTTTCTGTAAAAGGTCTATTTTTCCTTCCTTCTCCCTTAGTTCATAAACTTTCTGAAAATTGGCTAATTGTGTGGAAAGGTCATTTTTATAAATCTTTTTTAACTGGTCGATATAGAGCCTTTGATTGGCAATGGCATTTATAAAATCATTGGAAAGGGTATCTGCAATCACATTCGTTTCCAGAAAATCCAGAGGACTCGAAACCTGATCCAGCGAAACGTTTAGAGAATCTCTTTTTGAACGATAAACCGCGCTCTGCGCTTCATTCCCAAGCTTTTTATACAATGCGCTAATAAAATTGTAGGTGTAATACTGGGATGTGAGAGAACCGGAAGAGATACCCAATTGCTCTAATTGAAGCATAGCTCGCAATGCTGTCTGATATTTGCCCATATTGATATTCAACCCTGCCAGCATCAAAAGGGAAGCTACCGGAACACTGTTGGTTGCATTATACTGCTCTACGGCTAATCTCAGATACTTTTCTGCTGAATCTGTTTTATTGAGGTTAAAATAAATGTACCCAAGCCGGTGATTAGTGACTTTAAGTTGGTTGATATCGGAATTATACAAGACGGCCTCCTGAGCATACTTTAAAGAGTTCTCAAACTCCTGAACGGTAGAATATGCTTGAGATATTTTAATCAATGTCTCATAAATCCCTAAAGAATCACTCAGCGATTGAAAAACCTCCAGAGCTTGATCATACTGCTCAAGTGCCCGGTCCTGGAACCTTAAGTTTTGAAACTGATCTCCCAAGCCAAGTCGCGCTGAAGCTATTTCTAAATCATTAGCTCCACTGTTAATAAAAGATTCATAGGCATGTATCTTCACATCAGGCAAGCTATCCGGCAGTGTGGCTATGGAATCAAGTCGGTTCACGCCTGATAGAAGATTGATGATAAGTAAAAGATTAAGCATTCAGGCGATACTGAGTTGGTGACTATTCTAAAATAATGTTATTACGGGGCAAAAACCAGCTTTGGATATATTGATTACCAAATAAGGCAATCCATTTAGTCTGTTGAAAACAACGTTCTGGTAGCAATGCTTCTACCCAAGGTTACTTCATCCGCAAACTCCAACTCTCCTCCTACTGGTATTCCGCGAGCAATGGTAGAGATCTTTATGCCGGTTTTCTTCAGCATTTTGGTAATGTAGAAAGACGTGGTATCCCCCTCCATAGTAGAACTGAGCGCAAGAATCACTTCTTTGACTTCACTATCCGGTGCATCAACTCGTGAAATGAGCGAGTCGATTTTAATGTTTTCGGGTCCAATGCCATCCATTGGTGAAATTCGGCCGCCAAGGACATGAAACATGCCATTGTACTGTCCGGTATTTCTGATGGCCAATACATCCGGAGTATCTTCCACCACACAAATCGTGGTTACATCCCGCGAAGGTGTTTTACATGTACAATCTTCTGTGTCTGCTATGATGTGACAGGTAGCGCAATACTTAATCCTGGTACGGAGTTCCTGAAGTGATTCTGCCAAAGAAAAGGTCTGTGAGTCCGGTTGTTTTAATAGGTGCAACACCAGCCTCAGTGCACTTTTACGACCAATACCCGGGAGCTTCGATATTTCCTCTACCGCTTGCTCCACTAATTTGGAAGGGTACTCCATCATTCGATGGTGGCAGAAATACCTGCATCAGTCACACCATCCTTCATCGGCTTCAGTTCATTAAACGATCCGTTCTTTACAGAGCACTTCCCCTTATAATGGATTATGTACGTGCACTGCTCTGCCTGATGCGCATCATGCTTGCACACCTTTATCAGTGTGTTGATCACATGATCAAACGTGTTGAATTCATCGTTGTGAACTACAAGGTTTTTAACATCCTCTTGTCCCTGATCTTCTTCAACCTCTACTAGCTCTTCTATTTCTGGTGCGAACTCCATCTTTAGCATAATAGCGCAAAATTAGTGTATGTGATTTATTTGGCACAATTTTGAGCGTTTTCTTACACGCTAACTACTAGATAATCAGATGAGTCCTCTAATTGTTGGGAGTATTGTCCTCGGATATTTCTTTGTATTGATTGCCATATCGTGGTTTACTTCCAGAAATTCCACTGAAGGTGACTTTTACAATGCCAACAGGCAATCCCCATGGTATCTGGTAGCTTTTGGGATGATTGGCGCTTCATTATCTGGCGTTACGTTCATTTCTGTTCCTGGTGAAGTGGGCAATAGCAACTTCCATTATTTTCAGGTAGTTCTTGGGTATTTAGTAGGCTATTGGGTCATCGCCAAAATTTTGCTTCCGCTGTATTACAAATTGAACCTGGTTTCCATCTATTCTTATCTGGAAGAACGATTTGGCTTCTGGACTTACAAGTCTGGAGCCTTCTTTTTTCTCCTGAGCAGAATTATTGGCTCATCATTCAGACTATTTCTGGTAGCAGGTGTACTGCAGATATCCTTTTTCGATTCTTTTGATCTGCCATTTTGGGTTTCTGTGCTTGTCACCATTGTATTGATTTGGATCTATACCTTTAGGGGAGGTATAAAAACCATCGTTTGGACAGATACACTTCAGACGACGTTCATGCTCGCAGCAGTTGTTTTTAGTATTGTGTTCATCAAGGATCAACTGGATTGGTCCTGGGCTGAACTCACACAAAACATGAGTACTGATCCACGAATGAAAATCTTCAACTGGGACTGGCAAAGTGGAAAAAACTTCTTCAAACAATTTGCTTCAGGTGCATTCATCGCCATCGTCATGACAGGGTTGGATCAGGACATGATGCAAAAAAACCTTACCTGCAGAACCCTGTCAGATGCACAGAAGAATGTTTTTTGGTTTTGCATAATCCTGGTGATTGCCAATTTTCTCTTCCTGAGCCTTGGGTTACTCCAATTTCAATTTGCTGAATCAATCGGAATGAGCATCCCAGCTCGAACCGATTACTTGTTTCCTGAGCTCGCGATCAATCACTTCCCTACGGTTGGAGCGGTTGTGTTTTTATTGGGAATCACGGCGGCCGCCTACTCCAGTGCAGACTCGGCACTTACAGCACTCACCACTTCATTTTGTGTGGACTTTTTAGGATTTACTCCCGCCAATTATCACAAAAAAAAGACCCTCAGAAAAGTAGTTCACCTCGCGTTTTCCTTGGTGCTGTTTGTCGTTATTCTTGTTTTCCAGGCCATTAACGATCAGAGTGTGATTACAGCAGTGTTCGTTGCAGCGGGATATACTTATGGACCACTTTTAGGAATGTTCGCGCTCGGTATTTTCACTAAAATCAACGTCAAAGATCAATATGTGCCACTAATCACCTTGCTTTCTCCGGCAGCTTCTTATATCATTAATCTCAATTCAGAAGCATGGCTGGGAGGTTATAAATTTGGTTTTGAAATCTTGATTTTGAATGGTGCACTAACGTTTATGGGGTTACTTTTCATCAGGAAGAAGGATTAAATTTATTATAAAACTCACTAGGAAGAATATGAATAATTCAATCTTTCCTTATCAGGTTGTCAAACTGGTTAGCGAAATAAAAAACATGATTTCCAACTATTTCCTGTTTTCCTCGCTGGGACACCCAAGGCTAAATTAGGTTAAAAAGATTGGCCAGATATCTTTGTTCGTCATTGGTGATGATGGTTTTCACGATTGTTTGGTCTGACCCCATTACCCTGACCTTTATATTGTATATGGTTTTAGCAATATCGATGGCCTTTTCGGCACTTATTGTGGCTTTCTTTTCATGCAGCAGGCGTTCAAGCTCTTTGTATACCTTGTAAGCGGCGAAAGACAGACATATATGCGCTTCAATCCTCCTTTGTTTCCTGTGGTATATGGGCCTGATCTTTAAGTCGTATTTTGATATCCTGAATGCCTTCTCGATCTTCCAAAGCTGCCGGTAGTTTTCGATGACATCCTCCATTGATAGGGATATGTGATTGGTCTGATATCCTTTCAGACCATCCCATTTGGCATCTTCCTCGAACTTTTCCCTGTCAATAGCCACGTTCATCTCGCCCTCTATTTTTAAATATTTGTTGTATCCCCTTTTATTGATGTTTGACTTGGTGAGCTTGCCGGATGCAACCTGCTTTTTCAGCCTTTTAAGCCCCCTTTCCCTGTTGAAGAGATCCTTTTTGGCCCTTTTCTCAGAGTAGTTGATGATAAGGACAGTATTTTCACTTTTCCAGATGGCCTTACTCTCCCCGTTTTTCAGGTCGAGTGCACATATCTGTTTGGTGACCTGGCTGGGTTGGTTTTTGATCCGGGCTCCCAGAATATACCTGTAACCCCTTTCTTCCAGCTCTGTTATGTTGTTGTTACTGATCAGGCCTGAGTCAGCCACAATAGTTAAATGCTCAAATTGATACCGCTCTTTGAATGCATCAATGATGGGCAGCATGGTGTCTCCTTCATACTTGTTGCCCTCAAAGATGTCGTATGCCAGTGGATAACCACCCACACTTACTAACAGGCCCAGCACGATCTGTGGGTGTTGATGCTTGCCGTCCTTGGAAAAACCAGTCTTACGTAAGTTGTCCTCCTTCTCTATTTCAAAATACAGGGTGGTCACGTCATAGAATACCATCCTGATATCGTCTGCTAAAACCCCTCTGGTATGATGGTAGCTTATCTCCTGAACTTTCTCCTTCTGGGTGTTGTAGAGCTTGTCCATATAGCGATAAATGGACTCTACATCGATACTTAGCGAATAGTACTTGAAAAGGTAGTCTGTTGTCTTCAACTTACTGGAAGGGCTTTCAAGACGGGACAATACCAAGGGCTTAAACAAGTCCGAGTCAATCTCACCAAATCCTATTTGATCGAATATACGACCTAACAGTAATTCTACACCCGAAATGGTAACCCCGGCAACCCCGTCAAGTACGGTGCGGGTCAGCTCTTCATAATTGGTGAAATCCAGAATTTCTTGGCCGGTTTGATCCTGTATCCATTGATGAGCTAGAGAAGCCAACTTCTCAATCTGATCAACGTCATTACTGGACCCTATTGTTTTCCTGACCACATACTTTCCGCTACTCTTGTCGATAATTTGGACACTTACTACTCCACTTGGGTTTTTCTTTTTGCGCACAAACATGTGCCAAAGTAGGAAAATATGACCTCTGGGACACCCAATTTTAACGAAAAAATAGCCTCAGAGTAAATAAACGCACTTTTGTGAAATCACCGAGGAAAACAGGAGGATTAAATTTATTATAAAACTCACTAGGAAGAATATGAATAAATCAATCTTTCCTGATCAGGTTGTCAAACTGGTTAGCGAAATAAAAAACATGATTTCCAACTATTTCATTAAACGAGCCTATATCCGGTCTTTCAAGAAAGCGTGAAAAGATACAGAGGTAATGAATATTGCAGAAGAGGGCATGGAAGATTACCTTAATCAAATAAAATCACTAAAAGCTTAACTCCTTCATCGGATCCCAAAAGACCTCTTTAAAATTCTGTATCTGATCTTCTCTGACAGTTATCTTCTCAGCCTCTAATCTCTCCTGCATCGCATTCGGCCCACCGGTAAAATGATTTTTTCCCGAAAGAACACCTATTCGATTAACCACCCGATGAGCAGGAATACTGGGATCAGTGTGTGCAGCGTTCATGGCCCATCCCACCATTCGAGCTCCACTTTTTAAACCGAGGTAATTGGCAATAGCTCCATAAGAGGTCGCTCGGCCTTCGGGAATCAATCGTACCACTTCATAAACATCCTGAAAAAACCCAGATTTAGAATCTTCCATAACTTAGCGCTCTACTATCAGTTGTAAATGTAAACGACTACAATATGGCTAAAAATATCTTCATCACCGGAGCAACAGGCAACCTTGGATCAGCAGTTACCGGGTTACTTTCTGAAAGAGGCTATCAACTCATTGGAACGACCAGACCTGGTAAATCCACCAAATCAGAAAATGTTGATTTGTTTGAGTGTGACCTCACTGATGAGGACTCAGTGGCCAATTGTTTTGAACGAATTCAATCAAAATATCCTCAATTGCACGGGGCTGTGCTCCTGGCTGGAGGATTCGGAATGGGCGGAATCCTGGATTCTGGCAAAGAGGACCTCCTCAAAATGTATCACCTCAATTTTATGACAGCTTACCTGACCAGTAGAGCATGCGTCAAATGGATGAATGAATCTGGCGGTGGACAGATTGTCTTTACCGGCGCAAAGCCTGCTTTGGAAGGTGGTGGTGCTGCTCTTCTACCTTATGCGCTATCAAAAAGCTCCGTCATAGAGCTGGCTGAGCTAATCAATGCAGATGACCAGTTGAAAAATATTCGGGCTTCTGTGATTGTGCCAAGTGTGATCGATACCCCTCCTAACAGAGAATCCATGCCAGATGCGAATTTTGACGATTGGGTGAAGCCAACCGAAATTGCAGAGAACATTGATTTCCTGCTATCAGAAAAGTCCAGCGTACTCAGAGATGCGGTGCTTAAGGTTTACAACAATTCTTAATCCAAGACCTCTACTGTGGCATCCTTTAGTATAAAGAACAGGTGAAGCGGATCCTGATCGTTCAGCTGAAGTATTCCCGTGACTCTAACTCGCGCATCTTGTGTCGCGATCGGTTCAGAAGTGTAAACCTCCGCTACGGTTTCCGGACCAGCATTGCCGCAGAAAAAACAGTTGTTGTAAGGAAATCTAGATAAAACAAAATAGTCCTGTTCTACAGATTGTTGAAGGGGAATGGTATAACCTTCAATAGTCACCTGTTTTTGGTCAAAGGCTTTGAGTTCATCAGAAAAGACAGGAACATCAAAAGTCTCGCCCAACAGGTCATCATAAGTAGGCACTACTTCCAACTTTTGAAGTGTATCCCAACCGTTAAATGTCCCAAAAAACCACCAGGAAAAAATTATTAGAGCCTTTGGCATAATAAATTAAATAATTCCAACCAAAACTGTGCAATATCGCGTTAGTAGGATAGTTAACTCAATTTTAAAGATTTCGTTAGTTTTAAGCCAATATGGGATTAATCATTGACACTAAAAACATAAAGAAGCAGTATGTAATGGGAAGCGAAACCATTAATGCGCTTAAAGACGTTTCCATCCAAATAAATAAGGGTGAATATGTAGCATTTATGGGCCCATCTGGTTCAGGTAAATCTACCTTGATGAACATAATAGGGTGTTTGGATACGCCTACTGATGGCACTTACGTGTTAAACAACAACGACGTGAGTGATCTAACTGAAAACGAACTGGCCGAGATTCGAAACAAAGAAATTGGTTTTGTATTTCAAACGTTTAACCTTTTACCTAGAGCCTCCTCCCTGGAAAACGTATCATTACCACTGGTCTATGCCGGATATGGCAAGGATGACCGGGATGAACTTGCTCTGAAAGCACTTGATGGTGTTGGTCTTGGCGACCGGGCTTATCACAAACCCAATGAGCTATCTGGTGGTCAGCGTCAACGTGTTGCCATTGCCAGAGCGCTGGTAAATGATCCAAGTATTATTCTGGCCGATGAGCCAACGGGAAACCTTGATTCGAAAACCTCTTACCAGATCATGGACTTATTTGCTGATCTTCACCAAAAGGGCAATACCATCATTATGGTAACGCACGAGGAAGATATTGCCGAATATGCACACCGGATCGTTAGACTAAGAGACGGTTTGATTGAGTCAGATGTTGTGAACGAAAATATCCGATCAACAGCTCCGGCGGTATGAGTGCAAAACTGTACACCAAAACTGGCGATAAAGGGGAAACCTCACTTCTTGGAGGAAAAAAAGTATCCAAGTCTGACCTCAGAATCGATGCCTATGGTAATGTGGATGAACTCAACTCGTTCATCGGTCTTCTAAAAGATCAAAAAGAAGCCCCTAATAGAATCACCAGCCAATTTTACTGGATTCAGGAAAATCTTTTCTCCATCGGATCCATATTAGCAACAGAAGCTGGGTTCAAGGGGTTTGAGTTACCACAAATCACCGAGGTAGAGGTGAAGCAAATAGAGGTATGGATTGACAAATACTCCGCTGAGCTCCCAGAATTAAAGACTTTTATACTTCCGGGAGGACACCAAGTTGTATCTTTGTGCCATGTATGCAGGACTGTTTGCCGCCGAACTGAACGTAGTATCATCGCACTGTCCAATGCCGAACCTGTAGACGCCCACATTATTCAGTTTATGAATAGGCTCTCAGATTACTTTTTCGTAATGGCACGCAAGCTTGCAGACATGCTGGAAGTTCCTGAGACTCCCTGGAGTCCGGACCATGATTGAAAAAACTAGACTTTTGAAAAAGTATGACAGAGACAATGGACATCAGCATCACCAAATCCGCTGAATCTAAAATCAGTCAGGTTGATTTGGCCAACCCACAATTCGGGAAAACATATTCCGATCACATGTTCATCGCAGACTATGCTGATGGCGAATGGAAAGACCTTAGAATTGTCCCTTACGGCAACCTTAGTATTTCTCCAGCCAATACGACATTGCACTACGCATCCACCATTTTTGAGGGACTTAAAGCCAACAGAAATGAAAATGGTGATATTCTGGTTTTCAGACCTGAAGCCAATGCCAAAAGGATGCAGGAAAGTGCTGTTAGGATGTGCATGCCTCCTGTCCCTGAAGAATTATTTATGGGAGCACTGGATGAGTTACTTCGTTTGGATAACCAATGGGTACCGTCTGCTCCGGGCACTGCCTTATACATTCGTCCTTTCCAGCTCGCCATGGACCCTTACATCGGCATCAGGCCATCTGATACGTATCAGTTTTTGATCATCACTGGACCGGTTGGGGCTTATTATGCCGAGCCTGTCAAAGTGAAAATAGAAACAAATTATACACGTGCCGCAAAAGGTGGAACCGGTTTTGCCAAAACGGGGGGTAATTATGCAGCAGCATTGAAGCCAGCTGTAGATGCTCAAAAAGAAGGTTTTAACCAGCTCATCTGGACAGATGCCAAGACTCACGAATACGTAGAGGAGAGTGGTACCATGAACCTGATGTTCATTAAAAACGACACGTTGGTGACTGCACCTACAGGTGACACCATCTTAAGAGGTATTACCAGAGACAGCATCATCCAGCTTGCCAAAGACAAAGGCATGACAGTAGAAGAGCGTCCTATTAAAGTAACAGAGGTAATTGATTCCATAAAAGATGGTAGCATGCAAGAAGCTTTTGGTGCCGGAACGGCGGCTACTGTGGCTCAGATCAAAATGATCCATCATGAAGGTACGGACTACAACCTGCCTCCTGTAGCAGACTGGAAGTATTCGACAGAGTTCCTAGATACGCTAAATAAAATCAAAACAGGCGAAATCGATGATCCACATAACTGGATCCACAAGATATAAAAAGTAAAAAGGCGGTCAATTGATCGCCTTTTTTGTTACTGGCAAGACTATTATAGTACACCTTCAAACCCACACTTCAACACCTTTTCATAATCTCCTGCTAGGAAAAGTCATCGATTTTTAGTAATTTATAAGACACTCTAAACCTTAAAATGAACAAGTATGGTAAAAAGTTATCGAGGAGTGCCTGTGGCTAAACCAGCAGCCTCCGCTCAGAAAGTTACGGTTCAAGATTACATGACATCCAAATTAATCACCTTTAAACCAGAGCAACATATGGACGAGGTGATTCAAACGCTACTAAAGTACAAAATCTCTGGTGGCCCTGTGGTCAATGATGACAATGAACTCGTTGGGGTTATCTCTGAAGGAGACTGCATGAAAGAAGTCGTGCGGGGCAAATACAACAACATGCCCAATCTCAACGGAATGGTAGCTGAGCACATGACCTCCAATGTCATCAGCATCCCTCCAGAGACCAATATTTTTGATGCTGCTAAAATGTTTTTGGACAAACGAATTCGACGTTTTCCAGTGGTAAACAAGGGGAAACTCGTTGGTCAGATATCTCAAAAAGACATCATGCGTGCTGTGCACAACATGCAAAGCCAGACATGGTAACTATCCCCTATCGTAGTTGAAGGCCTTGCGATCTATATCCAGATCAGCAAGTGCTACCAACTTACGATCAAGTTTCTTTTGCTGATCCAGCAGCTGATGGAGAAGTTCGCCATCGTTGTACACTCCGAGAATTTTGGCATAAGTACATACGGCTCCATAAGATGCTATTTTGAAATGAATTACCTGCTGTAAAGCAAGTACAATAGCAGCATCCGTCACTTCTGGGGTCTTACAGGCTTCTATGATCGACTCATTGTACTTCATCATTGAGCGAATGGAGTAGCTTCTCTCTCCAAACTCCAGAGTAAATAAATCATTGAATACCTGCAAAAGAATCATGCTACTATCAGCGGCAAGAAGTTCATATTCATCAATCACCCGTCTAAGTCCCGGGTGCCATGCGTTCTCTTTTAAGTCTGGTAGTGCCTCCTTCAAATATAGTTCGGCATCATACAACTCCCGGAGCTGCTCTACCAGTAAATCGTGAAGATCCAAAATAGCTCTCATAGTCTTTCAATTTACTTGAGGAGTTAAGTTAATTTCGAATTTTTACAGTACAAATGACTCAAGTCACTTAGCCACATGATCTGCGGTAAAATCATTTCAATCGTTGATTCTTATCACAAAAAAGCTCACAATAATTTGCGAGCTTTCTGGTACAAACAAGCCCCACATACGATGAGACCACAAAACACAATACTTCGCAGTTTTCACCACAGAATTAAAGATGGTGCGGCACACTATTTTGACAGCAATCATTTCATGGGTATAGACCCTCTTGATCATTCACACTTCCATGAAATCTATTCTAAGAACAAGAATGAGAGTATACCAATAACTACCTCCATGATTAGTGACAACTTCAATAAGGATTGATCAAAAATAGAATGATGACCTTCTAAACAACTAACTATCTATTCTAATGCCACTTACATAGCTAGTTCTGTGCTTTACTTACCAAGATTAAAACACTCAAATAACACAAAGTGCTAACACTAGTAAAAGCGGCTAAAAAAAAACGAGTAGAGATCACTATTCTAATTAACTTCGTGGATATTTTTCACAAACCAAAGTTCTTGATATAACATGACATCAGATCAGTTGAAAGACTTGAAGGCGCGTATTACGGCCTTGAGGAGGTATCTTTGACTATGATACCAAAAAGAAAGAAATAGAAGAAGAAGAGTTGGTCACCGTGCAACCGGATTTTTGGAATGATCCGGAGCAGGCTGAACTGACCATGAAAGCCATTCGTGCCAAAAAAACATGGACAGATCATTATGACCGTGTAGCTCTGGCAGTAGAGGAAGCCGAGACCTTACAGGAGTTTCTAGACGAAGGTGAGGGTACAGAAGCCGAAGTGAATGAAGCCTACAGTAAGGCTCTCACCGAAGTGGAAGAGCTTGAATTCAAAAAAATGCTCTCCGGTGAAGAAGACCAGCTTTCTGCGATGCTGCAAATTACTCCAGGAGCTGGCGGTACTGAAAGCAATGACTGGGCCGGAATTCTCATGCGGATGTACATCATGTGGGGCGAGTCCAATGGTTACAAGGTAAAAGAAGTAGACTATCAGGCTGGAGATGTAGCCGGAGTTAAGTCTGTTACTTTAGAATTCGTCGGTCAATTAGCTTATGGATTTCTTAAATCTGAAAATGGAGTTCATCGCTTAGTGCGTATTTCTCCGTTTGACAGTGGTGGCAGAAGACACACTTCTTTTGCTTCCGTGTATGTCTATCCTGTAGTAGATGATTCTATCGAGATAGATATTCATCCCAATGACATAGAATTACATACGTCAAGGTCCGGAGGTGCAGGTGGGCAGAATGTCAACAAAGTAGAAACCAAAGTACAGCTAACACACAAACCATCGGGTATCGTAGTGGTGTGCCAGGAGGAACGATCACAGCTCGCTAACCGGGAAAGAGCCATGCAGATGCTTAAATCTCAGCTTTATCAGCTCGAAATCGAAAAGAAAAATGCCGAACGTGATAAAGTGGAGGCTGGAAAGATGAAAATTGATTTTGGCTCTCAAATACGTAATTACGTACTCCATCCTTACAAGCTAATAAAAGATGCTCGTACTGGTCATGAACGTACCGATGTACAGAATGTACTGGACGGAGATATTAATGACTACATTAAGACTTTTCTGTTGCACGGAGAGGAGTCGAGTTCTTAAATGCTGAAGCGATACTCCAGTCAATTTTGGCTATTATCGTTCAGTTCCTATTTATTCTTTTCCTCCTTTACCATGCTGATACCGGAACTTCCGGCCTATTTAAGCACTCTTGGAGGAGAAGAATACATTGGCTTGATTATTTCACTGTTTACACTTACAGCAGGAATTTCAAGACCATTTAGCGGCAAACTCACAGATCGATGGGGAAGAATTCCAGTGATGGTAGTCGGTGCTTCCGTTTCAGGAATTGCAGCGCTTTTTTACCCTGTACTTACTTCTGTTTCAGGATTTCTCTTGTTACGGTTATTTCATGGGTTTTCTACCGGTTTTAAGCCAACTGGCACATCTGCTTATATCGCCGACCTGGTCCCTGCCAACAAACGGGGTGAAGCTCTTGGTATCAGCAGTTTTTTTGGCTCCATAGGAATGGCCAGTGGACCGGCCATTGGTTCATGGATTTATTTAGATTACGGCATTGAGAGCTTGTTTTATGTCAGTTCATTCTTTGCCTTTGCTTCTGTCGGAATTCTTTTTGGCATGAAAGAAACGCTCAGTGATCGGAGTAAATTTCATGTCTCTATGCTCAAAATAGGCGCGTCTGATGTTTTTGAAAAGCGGGTTTTCACACCCTCCATTGTAATGATCTTAACTACGCTAGCATTTGGTACGGTAGTCACACTGGCGCCAGACTTTAGTGACTATTTGGAAATAAAAAATAGAGGATTGTTCTTTATCGTTTTCACCTGTTCATCTTTGCTGGTAAGAATTATTGGTGGTCAATTATCAGATCGATTTGGTAGGCAACCTGTGCTCACTGCCAGTACACTTATTCTGTTTATTAGTATGCTAGTCATTGGGTTTGCTACCACTAAAATGCAGTTTTTTACTGGTGCCTTTCTTTTTGGAATCGGTTATGGTTTGAACTCACCCACACTATTTGCCTGGACAATTGACCTCAGTCCGGAAAAAATAAGAGGCAAAGGAGTTGCCACACTTTTTATTTTCCTTGAAATAGGCATTGGGGTGGGAGCGCTCTTGTCAGGAACAGCCTATCAAGGCAGCAATGAACGGTTCCCGCTCATATTTGGAATCGCTGGTCTTTTTTCCTTATTTGCTTTTATTTACATCATCAACATTCGACTCAAACAACACAAGACCCAAAAAAGATGAGACTTGCCACTGCCGTTTACCTCATAGTCGCAGTTATTAATCTCTATGCGCAATTCGTTGGAGATCAAAACCTCAATCAGTTCACCAAACCTGTATTGATGCCTGC
>JAMWZA010000031.1 GCA_024305105.1 Marinoscillum sp. | reverse complement strand
TGGAGCATACCATCTACTTCGTTAGCTTCAGATCGCAATATTAATATATAGCTTCCAATGTCGTTTATTTAAGGATATCATCCCGTAGCATTGAGGTGCTCGACTAGAGGTGCTCGACAAGAGGGATCTTCCTTATCAGAGCAACCTTCTTATTATTGAGAGGAAGATTTCTCCTGTGTCGAAATGACCGGGTCGCGCAGACAATATTTAAAGGCTTAACTAAACGACATTATATAGCTTCTCTTTGCCGCCTCGTAGCTGGCACACACCAGACTTTTTCAGCAGGCCCTAAATAGAATCATTTATACACGATAATGAAGTAGCTAATCCAAATCAGGAAAAATAGAATATAAGAACAGCCTACAATGATGGCGGAGATGGATAATTTTTTATTGCTCAACCAATACACTCCACAGACCAGCAGTCCCCAGTAGATCAGCTCAAAGAGGTTAAGCGCCTTGAAAGGGTAGTGGAATTTTGAGTCCAATGTTTCATAGTCGAAGAAATTCATCAAACTAGCGGGATAGAAGGCCACATAGTCGTGATAGTTGGGGTCGGTTTCAAAAGCTGTAAACCATAGGACCTTTAAAAGCTCTGGGACCACAAAGGTCAGTTCCATAATCATGACCATTTTCCATAGCTCTGCATAAGTAACTCGATAGCCAAACAGGAAACATCCCACCCAAAGAATAAAGGCTGTTAGTGTGAATTTCCAGGCGAGAAAGAGCGGTACGGAGAAATATTGAAGTCCAAAAAACAGATTCATGATCCACATTTCACCCCGTTCCTGTAAAATTTCAAAGGCTGCTATTCCATCGATGATGAATGTGCCTTTGATAAAGAATGCGGCAAAATAGAGTAGGCACAATACAATAAAAAATGCCTTTCCATCGATGCTGTACCAATCATTAATAAAATGATCTCGTCCTTTAGTGATCCAATTCATTGCGGCTAATTTGGCTAATTTTATTGATTATTGAGGTGTTGAGATTACTCTTGTATTAAACGATTTCTATAAAACCACGTTTGTTTGGAACAATAGTTGCCTGAATAGCTTATTGCTAAGTCATAACGAATGAAAAAGTATTCACTATTTGCCATAATCCTTATTACTTTCTTCGCAGCTCAAGCACAGCCCGCGGTGGCCAAAGTTCCGATTGATAGCAATTACAGCTTGCTTTCCAATCCATTTATTCAAATGGAAGCGACACAAGCAATCAACGACATGTACAACTTTCGTTTTGAGCGATCCATGTCGCATTTTCGGTACCTCCAAAAAGAATACGGATGGCATCCTTTACCCTATTTTTTAATGGGGTTGAACTATTGGTGGCGCATATTACCCAACTTCAATAATGAGGAATATGATGAGAAATTTTATGCCTACATGGATACGTCCATGGTTCTCGCCCAGCGTCTTTACGATGATTATAACAAAGTAGAAGGTGCATTCTTTTTAGCCGCCACTCATGCTTTTAAAGGAAGGTTGCATAGTGAACGGCATGATTGGGGTCGGGCAGCGGCAGCAGGTAAAAATGCCTTGAATTATTTGGAAGAAAGTCGGGGTAATGGGGATCTGAGTCCCGAGTTACTTTTTGGAGATGCGTTGTTCAACTATTATTCGGAATGGGTTCCTGAGAATTACCCATTATTAAAGCCGGTTATGGCCATATTTCCGGATGGAGATAAAGAGAAAGGAATCGAGCAGTTAAAAATCGTCGCGCGAAATGCATTTTATACACGTACTGAAGCACAGTATTACCTGATGCGCATTTCGTACTTTGAGGAACATGATATCATCGGATCCATGCAATTAGCGGACTATTTGCACGAGACATTTCCGTACAATGCATACTTTCATCGGTTTTATACCAGACTCCTTTATCAATCAGGAAAGTACAATGAAGCGATCAAAGAGTCAGCGAGTATTATTAATCGTATAGACAGTGCGTATGCCGGATACGAATACAATTCGGGAAGATATGCAGCTTTCTTTACAGGTCACATTTATGAAATGCGTGGGGACCTAGATAAGTCTAAAAAATACTTTCAACTGGCCATGGAATTTGGTGAAGCTGCCGAGGCAACTGACATGGGGTATTATATTTACTCTGTGCTACATCTGGGTAGAATTGCTATGCGTGAGGAAGACAATGAGGCTGCAAAAGGGTACTTCAAGCAAGTAAAAAAACTCACCAAAAGAAGTCATGGGGCCAATAAAGAAGCCCGCGAACGACTCAAGGATTTATAGGATTTTGTTATTCCTGAAATAGCCTCATGAAGGTTTCCTTTTGACTCTCCACGGAAAATCGATTTTCAATCAATTTTCGTCCAGCCATACCATAGGATTTTCTTAATTGTGGGGACTCAATTAGTCGGATTAAGGCTTGCTTCCATTCTTCCTGCGTTTTAGCAAGTAACCCTGTTTGTTCGTGTAGTACAATTTCAGTATTAACGCCCACGGGGCTAGCAACAGCAGGTATTCCAAGAGATAAATACTGAATCAGTTTAAAACCACATTTTCCCTGAGACCACAGATTGTCTTCAAGCGGCATCACCCCGATATCGATCTGCTGAAGATCCGTGACTTCACTTGTTTTGCTCCACGGGATGAACCGATAATGCTTAAGTGATAATTGCGGGTCTTTATTGGCTATAACCAGAAAGGTAAATTCGTAATCACTTTCCAGATCTTTTAAGACTGACAGCAGTGGCTTTAAATAATGAAGTGTGCTATGAGATCCTGTCCAGCCAATGGTGAGTTCATTCGAAGCATTAGCAGGAGAGGGACGATGTGCAGTTGTATCAACTACGGTAGGAAGAATTTCCACTTGTCTGCAATATTCACGTGCATAAGCGGCCAGGTAGTCATTTCCGGTCGTGACTTTCCAGCTCCAGGAACAAATGCGTTTTATTTTGGAGCGCCATTTGAGCCATTTGAAAACTGGGGACTCACCATTTGGATCGTTGAGCCAAATGGCATCATCAAAATCATAGATGATCCTTTTCTTCCAAATCCGGGCAATGACAAATTCAATTAGTGGTGGGCCCAGTGGAGTTGCTTCCCGATGGATTAGAACGGCATCATACTTTTGAATAGAAAAGAGTAGCCATAAGCGACTAAAATAGGCGCTGATGATTCCGAATGATTTCTGAACGGAGAAACCTGATTGGTAGAGGATTTTCCATGTATTAGTCGAAAGGAAAGGACGAAAATCGTACGTTAACCCCTCGTCCTCAATAAATTTTAGAAAATGCTCAAACCGGAAGCGCTGCGAAGGAGCTTCGTTAATGGGATAAGGAGCAATGATGAGCAGGTGCTTTTTCACTGCTTAATACTTTAGTTGAAAGCTGATCCGATCCTCCTCAGAAGGCATTAATGATGAGCCATTAATTGATCCATCTGTTTTCCACTGAAAAATTTTGCCTGAGCTGTCGAAGCTGGTCAATACCTCATTTTCGTAGTAGAGCCCAACAATTGGTGATTGATGCCCTTTAAGCAGTTTTACCTGATCATTTTGATGGAAAACGATGGTACCAGAGCTCGTGCCAAAGAAATAGGTGTAGGGAGCAGACCAAACGATATGGGTTGTATACCCTTGCTGATGATCTATGCGTTGCATCAGCTTTCCATTGGCAGACCATATTCGCTGACTACCATCCTCATGGGCCGTGATGAATTGATCTCCATACGTATTAAAACGAATAGCTGTTGTCGTGTCCGATTGGTTTTCTAAACGGAGCAAGAGCTTGCCATCCATGGCATAAAGTCTTGGATTTAGGTCATAGGCCGCTATGGCAACCTTGTCTCTGAATACATCCAGCTGCCTGACGGGGCCCCTCATCCCGACCATCCTGGCTTCTTCATCACCTTTAAAGCTATACCGCTTCAGTACTTTGCCAGTGCTCCCAACAAGCAATTGTTTAAATCTGGGTAGGATATGAATGGCAGCTACAGGATCATTTACTGCTTTCTTTTTCTTAATGATGTTATCGGTACTCAGACTGATAAGCGTCATGAAACCTGACGCATCTCCGTAAGCCAGGTACTTATCCTGACTGTCAAACGCCAGCACATTTGGATAGCTTTTTTGCGGTATTAATGGATCATTTGTTAGATCGTACTGGAAGAGTGTATCTGTGGATGACAAGGCAAACAGTTGATTGCTGTGTTGTATCACTTTTGTCAAGTTCGAAGGTATTTCACCAACAGGCTCGTAGAAAAAATGATTATTGATCAGCTTCTGACGATAAGTCGTGATTAGCGAATCAGCACTCAATTTGTACGCATAGTTCATTAGTCGTGCTGACACTGTTGGATTCTTGCTTTTAATAGAATCAGCTATTAGCCTGACCCGGAAGGCCTCTGATAGGGCCGGATTTGAGGACTTGATGGTTTCAACAGGACGCTGCTTCGCCTCTTTCTGCAGGGAATCAAGGCTTTTTTTTAGTGTTTGAATAGCAATTTGCTGTTTTGTGAGACGATCTTGAAAAAACGTGGTATCAATTGTCGTGGGCTTGTAAGCTTCGGTATTTTGTGTTTGCGGTACTTGAACTAATGAGTCAAATTTTAACTGAAGGGCACTTAATTCACTTGAAGTAAGTTGGCTTTTCGATTCATATGCGGCCTTCAACTCGTTTTGGCTATCCCGAGTCTGGTCGTATTCGGCTTGCAGTTCACCTATTGAGTCCTTTAACTTTTTAATCTCTGTTTTATACTTATCCAGCTGGTTCGATAGCTCAGGATCAGTTGATGGTTTGGTTACTTGCGTTGCAGGAGCTTCTAATGGTACTGTTCGTTCAATAATCACGGTATCGTGAACAACTTCTCGAATGACAGGCTGTTGATCAAGTTTCTGTTGCATGACTGCAAGGCTATCCAGCAGAACCTGTTCCTGAGATTCGTTTCTGGAGGAACAGCCGACTAGCAGTAGGTAAATTATTAAGCAGACCAGATTTCTCTGTTGTATCATGGGTTAAAAATAGAAGGTAGCAGGTTACCCAAAAAATTTATGGAATCATTTTGTGGAAATTACCACATTTGTCTGAATCATCGTTCTTTAAGGCACTATCAAGTGGCCGTCCATTTAAATATAGCCGGAGGTTAAGGGATTAGGCTTAACTTTGAGGGAAGAGCTGATAGACAAGCTGTTTATGACACTAACTGATTTATTCATTACCCCAGTCTACCTCATCCTTTTCGGGTTTGCGGCGTATTTAATCAGGCCTTTGGTAACTACTCGTGAAACGCGCAAGTATTTTTTTCCTGCGTTGTATGTTCGTTTTGCAGGAGCAATTGCCCTTGGTTTGATCTACCAGTTCTATTACGCAGGTGGAGATACATTCAATTACTTCACCCATGGAAGTCGTTGGATATGGGAAGCTTTTAAATCCGATCCTTTGATGGGCATAAAGCTACTCACCGAATCAGGAGGTGAACGTGTTGGTGAGACATTTGAATGGAGCCAGCACATTTGGTATTACCGGGATGAAAAATCTTTTTTTGTGGTGCGCATTACCGCTTTTTTTGATCTCTTTACCCTTCACACCTACAGTGCCACTGCGCTCTTTTACGCAGCTTTTAGTTTCAGTGGCTTGTGGGCGATGTATGCCGCGATCAACACCATGTATCATCAGCCAAAATTATTGGCGTACGCTATTCTTTTTGTGCCTTCTGTCGTTTTTTGGGGCTCAGGCATTCTTAAGGACACCATTACACTTGGAGCGCTTGGGTGGCTGACCTGGGCAACAATAAATATGGTGGAATTTAGAAAATGGTCACCAAAGTATTGGCTCATAGCGCTATGCATGGCATGGATGATCTTTTCCATCAAAAGTTATATCGTCATCTGTTATGTGCCTTTGGTCTTCGTTTGGGTGTATCTCAAACAGGTCAGGAACATCCGAAATACTTTCGTTAAAGTTAGTGTGGCACCTTTCTTATTGGTTGTTTTTGGCGCATTAGGGTATTTTTCATTGGAACAGATTTCTTCTCAAAGCGATAAGTATTCGTTGGATTCTTTCGCTCAGCAGGCGGCAGTTACAGCGTATGACATCCGCTATGGATGGGGTGCTAGAACCGGCGGTGATGGCGGTTACGACATTGGTCTCCCGGATGGGACAATCGGGAGCATGGTTCGGTTAATGCCAGCTGCGGTGAACGTAAGTTTGTTTCGGCCGTATATTTGGGAAGTAAGAAATCCGCTGATGCTATTAAGCTCTCTGGAAAGTATGGCATTCTTGATTTTCACTATTTGGTTTATGATTATAAAAGGAGGAATTAAGCGTTTAATTCAAGATCCATTTTTAGTTTATTGTCTGATCTTTTCCTTATTGTTTGCATTTGCAGTGGGGGTAAGTACCTTTAATTTCGGTACGTTAATGAGGTATAAGATACCGATGATACCCTTTTATTCTATGGCAATCATTGTAAGTGTGAACTACCTTAAAAAAGGTTCGTTTTAATGAAGATATTAGTAATCTCGTACCATTACCCACCTTTCAATGTTGTTGCAAGCTACAGAGCTAAAGCTTATGCAGACTACTTACCGAAATATGGCTATGATGTGACTGTGGTTACACATCCATGGAAAGATGTTGAAAAAGAGGTAGAATTTGTTCAAAAGGGTAAACTAACAGAGATTAGACTGCCAAGGAATAAATGCTGGTTGGGCAAATGGTTACAATTATTTAATAGAATTCGAGGTGTTCGTACATTGATTCATTACTTGTTTTTATGGCTTGGGTATTTAGATGGAAATAATAGTGCTTTCGATATCTATTTCTTGTACAGAAACTTTCTGAGAAATCACTTAAAAGGCAATGATTATGACTGTTTACTAGCAATTTTTTCACCTTACCACCACCTACGCCTAGCCTACGAAATTAAAAAGGAATTTGGCATTCCTTATGTGTTGGATTTCAGGGATTTATATGATAATCAAGTTGCTAATGTTGGTTACCGTCCAAAATTCGGAATAAGATTGCAAAACTATTTCAAAAAGATGTTTTTCAAAAAAGTGATGAATGAGGCAGAATTCATTGTTTCAGTAAGTGATGAATTGGTACAATTTCTAATTGATCTAGGGAAAGTAGACGGATTCACCATTATGAATGGCTATGAATATGACGCTTTCAAAAACTACATTAGAAAATCAACAAAGCAATTTACAATATCTTATATAGGTACAGTTCACCAACACCAAGACTGGAATAGTTACTTTGATGTACTGAAAACTTTTATTCAAAGCCTTGAAGCTAACCAAGAAAAAGTTATTCTTCAGTTTGTTGGTGTTGATCAATTATTTTCCGAAAGATTGGACGAATGGAGAATGTCAGTTACTTCTAATAAATTTGAACTTTTTGTAAGGCCCAGGGTACCTAAAGAAGAAGTAATCAACTTGTTTAGTTTGACTAGTGTGTTGCTTTTACCAACCATGCAAGGTAAAGCCGGGTTTGTAAGCGGTAAAACTTTGGAATACTTAGCCACAGAAATCCCTATTTTGACCTACCCAGATGATGGAGAAGCAATAGCAACACTAGTTCGGTCTACAAAAGCTGGTTTTGTGCTTGATTCAAAAGAAAGTCTTTCATCTTCCCTTGAAGCTATTTACCAGGACTGGAAAAAAGATGGCGTGACTCGATCAGCAATTGACCCTGTATTAATTCGACAGTTTTCAAGGGAAAATCAAGTAAAGAAATTTTCAGATCTTTTGAAAAATAGATTTGAACAAAACATTTGATAAGTATGGAAAGCTGTGCCCCAGTTTTATTCTTAATATTCAAAAGGCCTGATACAACACAGAGAGTTTTTAATGCTATCCGTGATGCAAAGCCGAAACAATTGTTTATTGCTGCGGATGGACCAAGATCAGGAAACGAAGATGATGAAGTTAAATGTGCCGAAACACGAGAAATTGTCGAAAGAGTGGATTGGGAGTGTGAGGTCAAGACATTGTTCCGAAAAGATAATCTAGGTTGTGGTAGAGCAGTGAGTGAAGCTATTACCTGGTTTTTTGAAAATGTGGAAGAAGGAATTATTCTGGAGGACGATTGTTTACCAAATCAGAGTTTTTTTGATTTCATGACCTTAATGCTGATATACCATAAACAAGATTCACGGGTTTATCATATTTCTGGTTTTAGCTGGGTTACGGATAACGAGTCCAATGACGACTACTTTTTTATGAGATATCCTAACATATGGGGGTGGGCTACCTGGAATGATCGATGGAATATGTATCATTATAGCTTATCAGAGATTTCTGAGCGCAAGGTTGAAAGTGAGCTTTCTAAGTTGGATCTTACAAAAGAGGAAATGTACTTTCAAAAAATGACCTTCAAGGAGACGGCTAAGGGAAATGTTGATACATGGGACTATCAGTGGAAATTCACCTGTTTTTTTAACAATGGTCTTTGTATAACGCCGAAATTTTGCCTCGTTGAAAATATTGGTAATGTTCTGGGAGCAACTAGAAATATCAATTTAGAAAAGGCATTACCTCCAAAGGAAGTATTGATTAATGAAATTGAAAGGATGGAACCAATTGTAGATTTGAACTTTGAGAATACTCATAGACAAACATATATATGGCCCAAGGCCAATTACTTTTATACACTAAAATCCCTTAGACATAGATTTAAAACTTCCATATTCAAATTAAACAGTCTTTTCAAGTGAAAATCATTAATCTCATTCGGACATACCTGAAATTGATCAGGAAGAATAACATCATGGTTAGAAATGTTCACTCCGCATTTATGATGAAAAGAGTACTTGATCAAATATCGGTATTTGTACCTCATACTAACTCTGCTCTGGATCATAGAGCAATACAGATCATTTGTAATGATATCTTGATCAATGGACGTAAAACAGTGGTAGAATTAGGTGCTGGGTATTCCACAATTCTCATTGCTAGATTTATCGAGATGAATAAACTGGAATGTAAGATGCTGTCTTTTGAAGAGAATAATGATTGGCATTACATGGTGAATAAAATACTTGGCGATGAGAAACTTACAAACTATGCCAAGGTTTACCATGCTCATGTCGATAATGGCTGGTATACTGACCAGGTTCTTAATCAAGGGTTAAATGAAAGTGATGTTGACCTACTGATAGTCGATGGGCCTAATGCCAAAACCAATAAGGATATTAGAGCGCAAGCAAAGAATTATTTTGAATCTAAAATGGCTGATAAAAGCATGATATTGATAGATGATGTGGATAGGAAAGCCGAATATAGATTGCTAAAAGATTGGCAGTCCTTAGGTAAACGAAGAATGGTAGTTGATAATACGTCAGGGTATTTACTGTCAGGGGAATACTACAATATATTCTAACACTACAAAATGAAGATTCTACATCTCAATACCCTGTCCGAAGGTGGAGCTGCTATGGCTTTGAAACGCATTCATAGGGGGTTGTTGAGTCACGGTGTGGATTCTAGAGTTTTATCTTTATACAGACTCCCTGAGAATGAATCAATTCCGAATTGGTTTTCTATTTTGGACCTTGAAAGTGGATTAATCAAAACAATCATTAGATCTGTCAAATACCGATCTCAGAAATGGACAGACCCATTTCACGAATACAGTTCACCGCTTTCGATTTTTAGACCAGAGACATCTGATTTGGTTGAATGGGCTGATGTAATTAACCTCCACTGGATAGCGAGTTTTGTCAATTATCCTACTTTTTTTAATCATCCGAATGTGTTGAAAAAACCAATCGTGTGGAGAACTCCAGATTTATTTCCCATGCGAGGAATTGCACATTATGATGGAGACATTAAAAAAGAAAATAAGTTGTTAGAGAAGAGTGCAGTTGAACTAAAAACGAAATCCCTGTCGCATCACAAAAACATTTATGTTGTTGCGACATCAAATTGGACTAAGCAAGAGGCACTTCAATCCGGTGTGTTTACTAAGGTGAACTCAATTCAGTTGATCCATAATGCCTTGGATCCAAAAAAGTTCGAAAACATTACAAAGGAAAAAGCGAGGGGGACGTATAAGCAATTACTTTTTATAGCTGCCAATCTGTCCAATAAAACGAAGGGTTTTAATCAATTTCTGGAAATTCTTAAGGGTATTGAAATGGAGGGTTGGGAACTTGTAGTCGTAGGTAGTGGTCTTGCTCCTGAGATCTCTACAAGCATACCTATTAAATATTTGGGGACACTCTCATCTGAGGAAGAGATGGTCAAAATTTACCATAGGGCCGATATTTATATTTCGGCTGCAAATGAAGAAGCTTTCGGACAGACTGTGATTGAAGCCATGCTTTGTGCTAAACCTGTAGTAGCAATTGGAGTAGGAGGCATATTGGATACTGTGATTCACGGGGAAACTGGTTTTTTGGCTGAATTGGGTGATTTGGACGGGTTTAGAGAACAACTGACTTCATTAATGAAAGATGAGAAATTAAGAATCGAGTTTGGGCGTAAGGGAAAGGAGCGCGCTGAAAAGTATTTCAGTTCAGAGGCTCAAATCGAAAAGTATATACAGCTCTATCAAAAAATATTACTTGAAAAATACTGATATCCAATGAACCCTACTTTCGGCTACCTGTATGTCGCAACTGGCGAAAAATATATCAAAGAAGCTATTACTTCAGCAACCACACTCAAGGCTGCAGCAGAAGAAGCTAATATTTGTTTGATTACTGATCATGAATTTAGTCATACAGTTTTCGATCGAGTGAAGGTTGTTGGGTTTGACGTGGCAGATGATGGCTCCTGGAAATCCAATCTGGTTTATAAAATTATTGGTATCCAAAATTCCCCTTATGAGCGGACGGTGTTTCTGGATACAGACATGTATATCGTGCATTCGTTTGAGGAGGTTTTTCAGACTTTGGATTACTTTGACATTTTAGCTTGCCTCGATTATTATGATCAAAGTAAGGTGTATGCTGGTGGTAAAGTAGTACCAGTTTTCACACCATATAATACCGGAATGCTTGTCTTCCGATCGAATCCGGTAACCGATCAATTTCTAAAGGACTGGCAAACTTATTATCAGAATGGGAGGGAGGAGTACTGGAGTGATCAGCCGGCTTTTATGGAAGCCCTGCTCTATAATCCGATTAAAATGTATGTGCTGCATTCTAGTTTCAATTTTAGGTTTTTGTTCAATGTGGGATTCCTGGAAAACGAAAAAGTTAGAATAATTCATGGTAGAGCTACTGAAGAGGAACTCAAAATCATTGCTGAACGAGTCAATAAGAGCACACGGCAAAGGGTTTGGGTCGCTTCATTGAGAAAATGCTTTGGCTGGTCTATACCCAGGTATCAGCTAATTCTGAGAAAAGTATACTCAATAATGCCAGAGTTGTTAAAAAAGATTTTAAGAAAAGTGATATGACTATTTTAATTCAAACAGGTAGTTGATGGTTGTCAGACTCGTCAAAGATTGGGACAAAGAAGATGATTTGCTTCAGCAAACACCCGCTTACTCAGGTAAGTGGGATGGCATTGAGTTTACACTTGATCCTGTGGATAAATGTGATGTCATTGTTTTTTTGAATCGTATAAAAGAGGATGTAACAGTAACTTGCAGACGTGGCGGTAGATGGTTGCTACAAATGGAGCCACCAACACCAGCTCATGCATGGTACAGAAAATCGGACAGTCAAGTGGATCTTGTGATGGGACCGGCAAAAGCCAAATCAAGAGCAGTGTATCATAAAACACACGGCGCTTTACCCTGGCACCTCAATAAAGGGTATGATTTTTTGAAATCATTAGAACCTAATCCTGATCAGCAAGAAAGAGTTTCAATGATTACCAGTAATGCCAACTGGATGACTGGCCATGAGTTAAGGCATCAAATTGTGAAGATGCAACAAAAAGGATTCCTGAACTTTGACCTTTTTGGGCGAGGGTATAATCCAATTGAAGATAAATTTGATGCGCTGTACCCTTATCCATATAGCATTGTGATCGAGAATAGTTTTTATCCAAATTATTGGACAGAAAAGATTGCGGATTGTTTACTGAGCTGGACAGTACCGATTTACATAGGTGCATCGAATATTCAGCAGTTTTTTCCAGAGAAAGCTGTGATCAGCGCGGCTCCAGATGTTGACGCATTGAAAGCTGTGATTAAAAGCCTTGATTATTCTGATTATTCAGAAAGAATTGAAGCGATAGGTGAAGCAAGGCAAAAAATACTGGGGCAGTATCAATTGTTTCCATTTCTAGCTAAACGATTATTAAACGCCAGCCTTGAAAAGAATCCTCACGAAACGTATCAGTTGAAAGGTAATAAGGCTCCATGGGAAGGTGCACCTATTCCGCTTAGACGAAAATTGGAGTATAGGTGGCGCAAGTTTTTGAGCAAAAGACCATATTGATGAGCTATGGGAGGTGAAAGATTGAAACTATCAATTGTTTTTGGTTTTAGAAATAGGGATGCACTGCGCGTAAAAAGATGTCTGGATTCACTATCTGATCAAACCCAGTCGAACTTCAAGGTGTGTTTTGTGGATTATGGGAGTGATGAAGAGGTGCAGGAAGAAATTAAACCCTTGGTGCAGAGCTACTCTTTCTGTAAGTACGTTTATGTCCCTACACAGGGGAATTTTTGGAATCGTTCACATGCACTCAACATAGGGGTGAGGGCAAGTACACCATCTGAATATGTTTTAACCACAGACGTTGACCTTATTTTCCCTCATAATTTCATTGAGAGAATGTTGGGGATTTTAAGCCCAGAAAAGGAAATACACTTTTCTGCAAGAGACCTGCCTAGTGGGTTTAGTCAATGGGCACAGTTAAATCGAGGCAAAAAGTTTGGGGAAATGAGGCCCAATACGGCACTGGGACTGGTTCAAGGAGTACATCGATCTAAGTTCGAGGCTATTGGAGGCTTCGATGAATTTTATTGCATTTGGGGGGTAGAGGATGAAGACTTAAGTGAAAGACTCACAGCATCAGGAATAACTACCGAATGGGTTGATTTTGAGGATTGTACACTTTATCATCAATGGCATCCTACTTCCGGCAGGAGAAATTTCAAACTTCCAGGAAGGTGGCAGGAATTTCTGGTCAAATACAAAGAGGGCAATGGATCAATAGAGCGAAATCACGGAAATTGGGGAGTGTTCAAGCCTAATCGCAATTTACCTGAAGCATTTGCTGAATCGGAGGAATTGCATAAAGTTGATTTGAATAATGTGCCTGCACAATTTGTTCCACTGAAAATCAAGGAAGTAATCGATGAACTGAAAGGTGGTGAAACGGCCACTTTTTTATTTAGAGATCTCCTCAGTAGTCAATTGAAAACATCCCGATTAGTGAAGGTGATTAGAAAAATCAATTGCTTCCTTGATCGCCAAAACTCTGGGTTAATGCTGACTAATGATCTTGCATATTACCGAAAACACCAGTCAGTTTATGACTATAGAGATGCAATTTCCTATTTCATTCTTTACAATCGGGATAGGTTTCAAGATTACTTTTTTCAGTTAAAGGATGATTCACTTGAGTTTATTGTTGAAAAGTAAGTGAGGTTAGCTGGAATTAAAATACTCATTATTTCTCCTGAATCATGGGCACATATCCATGTGTCTAAGCATCATTATGCAATAGAGTTAGCACAGAGGGGTAACCAGGTGTTTTTCCTCAACCCACCGGGTTCTGAATATAATATTTCAGATACTGAGTACAAAAATGTTACGGAGGTGAATTATTCCGGGTTTTTACCAGGGCTGTATAGAATGCCAAGAGCTATCAGAATCTGGAATCAAAAGTCTGTTTTGTGTAGAATTGAGAAAATGACAAGTGTTCAATTTGATGTGGTTTGGTCTTTTGATAATTCTGTTTTCTATGATTTTGATGCTTTCGGGCCTAAGCCTTATAAAGTTTCTCATATTGTAGACCTGGGCCAGGATTTTTTAACGGAACGTGCAGCGAAATCGGCCGATTTATGCCTGGGCGTGATTCCGCAGATAGTGGAGAGGCTTAAACACTATAATCCGAACACCCACCTGATCAGGCATGGCGTAAAGCTTTTGGACTGTAAAGAAGCGGTGGAGCTGCCTGGAGAAAATCATTTTAAAGCATTGTATATTGGTAATATGGGCATGCCCGATTTGGATTGGGGATTGATGAGCAAGGCCACCGTTGAAAACCCAGAGATAGATTTTATATTTATAGGTCCTCAGCAACAAATCGTTAAAAGCAAACTGGGCACTAACTCTAATGTTTTCACCTTTGGTAAGGTACGCTCGGAAGAATTGCCATGCTACATGAGTGCGGCTGATGCATTGTTGTTGTTCTATAAAAAATCGTACTTTCAGAAGTATGCTTCTCCACATAAAATGATGGAGTATCTCAGCAGTGGAAAGCCCATTGTTACTTCACATTTGCAAGATTATGAAGCCATAAATGATTTAGTTTTAATGTCTGTTAATGGAGATGACTGGCTTTATAACCTGAAGTATATGCAAGAGCATTATGTAGAATACATGAATAATTCTATGAGATTACTTAGAGTAGATTTTGCAAAAGCCAATACTTACAACAGGCAAATTGAAAGGATTGAAAGAATAATGTTGGCTGGTTAATAATATTCGATGCTTTTCAATACAGTTCAGTCTCTGATATTTTTCTTAATCGTACGCTTTACGTTAACGCGAATGGGTATAGTATTAGTAGGCTATTTATAAGTTTCACAACTAGTTTGGCATCTTTTTGATAAGAAATAGAAGCCACTTTTATGTATCATTGTTCGAATGAAAACCCAATTGGTCTCCATAATAATCGCAGCCTATAACGCTCAGAATTTTATTCAAGAGGCTATTTCTTCGGTCTTAGAACAGTCCTATGAAAATATAGAAATTCTGATAGTTGATGACGGAAGCACAGATGCTACTTTAGAAGAAGTGAAAAAGTTTAAGGATCAGCGTTTGCACGTACTTTCTAAATCAAACGGAGGCGTTAGTTCTGCACGTAATGCTGCTTTAAAAATCATGAAAGGCGATTTATTTTGCTTTTTGGATGCAGATGATGTGATGCCTTCTGAAGCCATCAAGTCGCGCGTTGATGTGTTCGATAACAATCCATACATCGATTTTGTGGATGGCATGGTCGAATATGTTGATAAAAATCTTGTTCCACTCGAAAGACATTATGTTCCTGAATTTACAGGCAACCCTTTGCCAAAGCTTTTGCGTTTGGACCGTTCTTGTCTGTTTGGGAATACCTGGATGATTCGCAAACGAGATGGGATCAAGTATCAATTCAATGAATCATTGACGCATGCAGAAGATCTTTATTTTTATTTAACGATTTGCAATCAGTACGCGACGAACTATTCTTTCACCAATACACCCATACTTAAATACCGACAGCATGATACCTCGTCTATGAAGAATTTGCGAGGCCTGGAAAATGGTTATTCTACACTTTTGAAAGAAATAAAGTCCAACATTACACATACCAAAAAGCAATTTTGGCACTTGAAATTCAGAGTGATACGGATCATGTTGCTGTCTCATCTAGTGGATGGAAGAGACCCGTTATCGGCCATAAGAGTGCTTTTAACATTTCCATGGATATGAAAAAGAAGCTTAATACACTGGTCTTTATTTACAATAGCTTCAATGATCCGTTGTTTCAGAATCTGGTCTTGAGCTATATCAAGACATTGAGCACACGTATTCATGGAGACTATCACATTATTACGTTTGAACAACCAGCATACGCCATGACCAGTGAGGAAAGGAAAAGGGTAAATAAGGAACTGGCGATGAATCATATCTATTGGCATCCATTGAGCTTTCATACAGGCAGGTTTTTACTAGTTAAGAAGGCTTGGGATTTCATGCAGGCTTTTTTCCTGGTATTGAAGCTCAGATTCAAATATCGGACCCAAGTGATATTCTCTTTTGCCAATGTGGCATCAGCTATTGCCATCATTCTTAAGAAATTGTTAAGAATGAAAATGATCATTTATTCCTATGAGCCTCACAGCGAATTCATGGCAGACCTGGGTTATTGGGATCGAAATGGGTTAAAATTTAGAGTGCTCCATTATCTGGAGACTTTGGCTGGAAAAGATGCTGATTTCGTTATGACCGGCACCAGCCATATGGTGGATAAGCTAAAGGCTTCAGCATCTAATGCCAGGCTGTTTCGAGCACCTACTGCAGTAGATGCGGATGATTTCCAGTTTAATCTGGATGGGAGAATAAGTCTAAGGGAGAAGTTAAATGTTGATGATAAACAGGTTTTTCTTTATTTAGGCAAATTTGGTGGGCTGTATTACACCCATGAGATACCGGCCATATGTGTTCAGATAATTAAGGAAATACCAAATGCATTTTTTCTCGTCGTAACCTCTAATGCCATCAAAGAAGTTAATGAGATGTATGCGCAGGTGCTAAATGAGTCTGACTTTTATGTAACCGGAAATCTGACCTACATGGAGGTTAAGGAATACATTAGCGCTGCTGATGTAGGAATAAGTGGTGTGCCGCCCTCACCTTCTCAGAAATATCGATCACCGACAAAAGTTGCAGAGTACTTGTTATGTGGACTACCATACATAACCACTACAGGTGTTTCAGAAGATGATGAAGTTGCCTTAGCCAATGAGGTGGGAGTGGTTATTGATCATTTCGGCCGGGATCAGCTACCAACTAACTTCATTAATCAACTGCACGGGTTGCTTACGGAAGACAAAGAACTGATCAGAACGAGATGTCGAGAGGTAGGGTTGGAATACCGGTCCAAGGAACGAATTGATGAGATTCTCTATTCCATTTATAAGAAGTTGATGGTTTTAAACCAATAGAGCGCTGAAGACGTGGTTGACCATTAGGCAACAATTGTGCGTTTAAAAAATTCGATATTAATCCTACTTTGCCAAGTTTGAAAAATCAGTTTGATATACTCCGTTTTAAAGGATGCCAAACTGATTTTCCGCCACTCCCTTTAGGCCTTACAGGGTGTAAGGCGAAGAAGACAAAGAAGGATTAATCTGACCTGAATGTACTTGATCCATAATGCCTCATTCCAATGCAATGCCGATATTGTCGGCGCTTAACTAGGGACTGTCAGCGATCATCTATACGGTGTCTGGATCTGCCGGTTGTTGGTCGGTAGTTTAGTGAAAACTGGTCGCTAACCTTCTAAGGTTTGTCACGACTTCCCGAAGGTGTATCGATTGATTTCGAAGAACAGTCGGCGCTCTACGCCTTCGTGTCATAGCTTCTTTAACTGTTGTCGGAGATTATCAGTACTGGTCCATTGACCTTAGTAGACTAGTCGGAGACTGACTAAATCAAGTAAAACAACTTTGAATTGCCCAATAGAAACGGTGTTTATCATCATTCTATCCAGAATAACTGTATAGTAGGGTAAAAAGATTTGATTTTTGGCGAAATATTATTAAATAACGTTGTAAACAAGTATTAATTTATTGTACAACTAAACCGTCTATGATTATGATGCGAAAATTTAATGTCAGCGATGCAGTTTTAATTGCACACTCAGGAGTAGTGAGCGAAAATTTGAAAAATGATTTGGTCGATTTTACTAGTTTTGATTCGGACCTCAATGAGGCCAAGGCTCAGGAACTGAAAAATGCTGCCACAGAGGCTCTGGAGGTAGGCACTCATGAAGAATACCTTGCTGCCTCCAGGCAACACACCGAAAAGGTCACTGCTGCAATGCAGGAGTGTCAGACCGTTTTTAGTGAGCTGAGGTATTTCCTGAAAAAGTATTTCAAAAACCAACCGGCTTTCCTTCAGCAGTTTGGACTCTCCAGATTCAATAAGGTGCGTCGGAAACAGGATGAATTAATTGTATTTTTCAGCACTTTGGCCAAGCAAGTCTCCAGCCAGCGGGAACAACTGGTGAATGCTGGAATAAACGAACCTTTGCTTGATCGCATTGCTCCAGCGGGAACAGCGCTCAAAAATGCCAATGACGAACAAGATGCATTTCTGAGCTCCCAGAAGGTGGATACCTCCAAACGGATCAAAAAGTTAAATGCACTGTATAGTCTCATCATGGAGTTTAGCGATGCTGCAGAGATTGTCTATGGCTCGCAGCCCGAAAAGCGGACCATGTATGCCATGCCACAAACGGGCGTATCAAGCGATGATGATGAGTTGGTGGATACACAACAAGAAGCTGCATAGCCTACCGATTATTTATTTGATTTCAAGCCCCATTTCTTTCGTGAGAGGTGGGGTTTTTTAGTTGTACACTTCAGTAAGATACTTGAGGAGTATCATGGCCTATCTGATGTTTTTTATTTAATTGTGGACAGTAAAAGGATCGCTTACTATTCATTTACACCCTCTCACCGAAGCTGCTTGGCAAATCATCTAAAAGTCAAGTGTTTAGCATTTGGTCTCGATTAACTTTACAAGCAATTAATGAAAAAGGTAATTAGTGATTTAATAAGTCAATTCCTTCAAGTGAAGGAACGTGGGTCATTTGCTCAAAACGTTTCTATAGTCTTCTCTGGAAATGTGCTGAATTTGATTATTCAATTGGGTTTAGCGCCCATCATTAGTAGGGTATATGGACCGGAAGCTTATGGTGAATATGCCTATTATAATTTGGTGGTGAGTAACATTGTGTTTTTTGCATCTATGTCTCTGCCTTCAATTTTCATCTTACCTAAAACAAGAGTTGAATTTTTAGCATTAGGAAAAATGGTCTTTTTCGGAAGCTTACTTCTAATTGCTTTGGCTCTTACATTTTTTATGTGTTTTGAGGGTGTATTCTTTAGCTATAAAGGCACGACCTTAACAATCCCTCTGATTATTTCACTTGTTCTAATCGCATGCTTTAACAGTGTTGGGGGTGCATGGAACGCACGTTCGAAAAGGTTTGGAAAAAACACCTACACCAATGTAATTGGTAATTTTTCTGCCAAATTATCTACATTAGGAATTGGGTATCTTTTTGTTCCTACAGGGTTAGGTTTGTTGTTGGGTGATTGGGTAAAGTCAATTGTTGCTTTTTTTACTCAAACAAGTTTGAGCGTCCGTTTAGCTATTCTTCGGTTTTTATTTTCAATAAGTAACTGGAGATATTCTTGGAGTGTATTGATAAATAATATCAATGTGCCTAAGTACATTTTTCCTTCACAAATAATCAATAAATGGACGGGTGATTTGCCTATTTTGATTATTGGAGGATACTACAGTAAAGAGACGCTGGGATATTACACATTTGCTATAACCATTTTGAACCTTCCAAGAAATATTATTTCTAATGCAATACGGCCGGTTTTTTTGCAGAAGTTGAACGAGGTTTATCTGAAGGATAAACGTGAAATGGGCAGTCTTCTGTACCGTGTTGTTTTGCTCACTTTTTCGATTACATTCATACCAGTACTGCTTGTGTCGATTTATGCTCCTGAGGTTTTTAATTTTGTCTTTGGAGAGCAATGGAGTCATGCAGGAAAGGTAGTTAGTGTAATAGCTGTTCAATTTTTTTTTAGTACGATTGCGGAATCATTTGGTGGGGTAAGAAGGATTCTCCGTTTGGAAAAGCGAATATTTCAACTTACCATTTTAAGTCTTGTTTTTAGACTAGCGCCTTTACTTGTTCTTTTTTGGGATGTTTCGTTCTTTCGTTTTGTTCTAATATTTGCTTTATCAAATACCTTTTTTATCATCCTAAGTTTCACTGATTTATTTAACAGTCTTTTGCCTAAGAGGAAGTTTTTTCATCTTGTTATGGTTATGTTGATTGCATTGATTGCAGGATGCACTATTGGCTTTATATCAATCTCTACTCTTTAACAATGAAGGTTCTACACATAACAAGTATCTATCCTTTTTCCCAGGATTCTTATGAAGGGTTATTCATTAAAAGGCATATAGATTCTCTAAAAGAAAAAGTAGAGCAGAAAGTCTTGGTTTGTCAGCTTTTGGGTTCTAAGCATCCTGGGTGGAGCATGAAGATGGTAAATGGCGTTTTCTTATCTGTGATCAAAGCAGGGTGGCTTCCACATAGAGTTGTTTTGTGGTTAAACAGCTTCATTATTTTAACTTTTGTTTTGTGGTACCGACTGGCTAAACGTTTTGATATCGCAAATTTTCATTTAGCTTATCCAAATCTGGTTCATGTGTCATGGTTGAAGGACGCACTAAATATGAAATTTGTAATAACCGAGCATTTCAGTACCTATCGCAGAAGCTATTTGAAGTTGCCCCCTAAAGACGTAAAACGGATCCAGAATATCTTTCATCATCAAATTCCACTTATTGTTGTTTCTCAGAGTCTTGGGAGGGATATTGAGGCGTTTGCAGGAATTAAACAGAATTTTAATGTTGTTAATAATGTTGTTGACACAAACCAATTTTACTTTCATAATGATGTAAAGCCAGTTGCGAAACAATTCATTGCGATTGCTAATTGGCGGCCTGTCAAGCAACCTATATTACTGCTAGAAGCATTTGAGCGAGCCATAACGGAGGATTCGGAGATCACTTTAAATATAGGAGGCGAAGGTGACGATTTTAACAAAATGAAGAAGTATGTTAAGACTCATAAATTAGAAAAGTCAATTAGGTTTTTAGGAGATCTTAATCCACTTGAAGTTGCAGATCACTTGAGGACTTCAAGTGCCATGGTGCTAACATCAGCATATGAAACATTTTCTGTTATTACTGCAGAATCGCTTTGTTGTGGAACACCTGTAATTGTTCCGCTACTGGATGGGTTGAAGGAATATTTGAATGATTCTAATTCTATTGTTTGTGATGAGGTTTCAGTGGAAGCCTTTGAAAATGCAGTATTGTCATATGAACTAGAGAAGTATGATAGAAGAAAGATTGGTAACCGGTACTCTGAAGTGTTTAATGCTTCAACAGTAGGGGTAGCTTATTATCAAGTGCTGTGCAGCCTGTAAAGCCGCATCTTTACTTTGCCGGTTGATTGTTATTGGGATGTTTATGGTGTGAAAAATTAATTCCAATTTTTTTTGCAGGAACTCCGCCAACAATTTCAAAAGGTAGGACATCTTTGGTGACAACCGAGTTTGCGCCAATTATTGAATAGTTTCCAATTGAAACGCCGGGTATGATTGTTACTTTATCTCCGACCCAAACTCCGTTTCCAAGAAGCGTATCTCTCTCGAGCCTTAGGTGGTTATCAAAATCATCAGAACGAGTCGGACGTTGCTTGTCGTGTGTAATTGATGCTATTGAAAAAAATCTTCCAATTGCACAATAGTTCCCAATTACCACTTTGGTGTTGGGCCCAGAGACAATTCTATAACCATTGTTGATATAACTATGATGACCAATAGAAACATTCTTTCCACTAATAGTTCCATCAATGTCAATCACAGTGGAGTTTGGTATTTTATAGCTATTGTATAAAGCATGTAGTATTTCTTTTTCGCTAAAACCACGTAACTTATTAAACAGAACAGCTCCTAATCGTGTAATTACGTCCATAACTTAATTGGGAATTCTTGGCTTTTTAATTGCTGGTACATTGAAAGATCCTTCTAATAAAAGTAGGCGTATTCTCTGGATAATATTTTTTTAATTTTATCAATTGTATCTTGTGATAAAGATATCTCAAGGTTCTTTTTGAATTTATTAGCTGTGATCTTCCCAATGTCTAGTTTATCGTTCAGATTTAATTTTTCTTGTAGAAACTGGAAGGAATTTTCCATTTCTTCATATCTAAATACCTGATCTACAATGATTTTATTTTTATCAGAATACAAATCGAAATTGCTATACAAATGGAGTTGAGTATCGACAAATTCATCAAAGTTCTTGGTATTAAGTGATCCGAGTTGTTGATGATAATTAAATAACGAAACTGCAAAATCCAATGGATTTCTTTCGAAACAAAATTTGTAGTATTCATTCCATATTTTCCTGGGTAAATAATTGCGAATATTAGCGGCAGACATATGCTCTTCATAATATTTAACTTTGCCTTTAGTGCAAAGACTGAAAAAATCAGATCGCTTATAATAATTCAGTGGAACTCTATCGTTTTGGTAAGAGTTTCTGGTTAATTCTTTTCTTAAAGTTTCGTTCTTGAGTGAAAGAGGGGTTAAAATGTCAGTGGAAGATAAGTTGATTGACTTGCTTAAGGCTATTTCTAAACTTGTTCCAGCTGTTTTTCTAGTCTTTATGAAAATGAATTTATGTGTATGACTAACTATCATTGTGCTAATTTAGGTTACAATGTAGTTTCTTTGAAGTGATAATAGATGAATCGACTTATTTTCCTATTTAGTCTTATGCTGATTTATCAAGCCAAAATGTTTGGTCAGTGTTCCATGCTGGAGTTTACGGTACAAGATCAAGTTTGCATGGAAGAATCAGTTGTTTTGAAAAACACTTCAGTAAATGGCTCTGAAGCCTACTCTTGGGATTTTTGTAGTGGAGATTTTGAGGGTAACCCTACGGCGTCAGTATTATTAAGCAATGGTGTATTTAACGGTGATTTGCATTTTAATGTCTATAAGTCTGGGGGTGAGTACTTTGGGTTTGGCACAGACATATCGAGCGGTGATATCACACGTGTTGCTTATGGTAAATCATTATCGTCAACACCACAGGTTTCTGTAATTCCAAATTCTACGGGACTATTAAAGGGCCCCGAGGAGTTGGAATTGTATCAGGAAGAGGATAATTGGTATGGGATAGTTGGAAATGCTGTGGATAATAAGCTTTATCGTTTAGACTTTGGCTCATCATTATCTTCTACACCTGCAGTCTCAGAGATTCATGATGGATCTAAGACACGTTTACCATTTAATATTGAGCTTCATCAGGTAGCAGATAGTATTGTTGGTATAGTTACAAGTGGGACTTCCTCGGAGTATTACGTATTAGACTTTGGCGCAAGTATTACCAATACTCCTAAAGTTGTGGTCCAGTCTTTACCTGTATCTGTTAGTAATTCCCGAGGCTTTTCGATGATAGAGGAGTGCGGGTCGTGGTATGGTTTGATAAGTTCATTGGGTGACAACAAGCTTTATAAGCTATCGTTTGGAGAGGATTTATCTTCAGGAGTACTATCGATGGATGAAATTGCTGGATATGGATTTTCGGATCCTTTTGGTTTGAAATTGTTAGCAGAGGGAGGGGCCTATTATGGGTTCCTTCAGCAAAGAGGAGGCGACTTGATACGGATAAATTTTGGGAATAGTATTTCTAATGTAGGGACTGTATCTGGTATAGGTAAGCTAGGAATTCTAGAATCCACGATGACAGGTTTCACGATAGTCGGAGATAGTAGCAAATGGTATGGGTTTGCGATACGTTCCAGTTCCAATAATTTATATCGGTTAGATTTTTCATCATCATGTAGTGCGAGTCAGTCTCTTAGCACAGAAGCCCTTCCTCTGGGGGTATCCTATTCGTCTTCGGGTACTTACAAGATCGGACTCAAAGCTGTAGATGCTAATGGACACAGTAGGTATACAGCGAAGGATATTACTGTAGGGACTGATGTGGCTCCGGATATTAGCTTTAATGTAGATGCAAGTCGTTGTACATCGAATGTCAATGAGTTCACATCGGCCAATAACAGTGGAGACTTGACTTCCTATTCTTGGGATTTTGATGGGGATGATGTTGAGGATAGTTCTGACCCTAATCCCAGTTATCAGTATAGCTCATCTGGTACTTACAAAGCGTCCTTAAAGGTTTCAAATGGTGTTTGTGAGAATACTTATACTAAGGAACTCACCATTTACCCTGCTCCAGGAAGCGCTGGTTTTGATTTGCCGTCAGGGAGTCAATGTAGTTTAGCCTCGATTCTTTTTGAGAACACAACAGATACTGCCGGCTTTGGTAGGGATGGTTTGCAGTACCATTGGGATTTCAATGGGGAAGGAACGAGTAGTGAACGGAATCCAGAGTTTATTTTTCTTACTTCAGGGATGAAAGACATTAGTTTGGTGGCTTATGTGCCTGGATGTAGTACATCAGTTGTGACTCAACAGCTAGAACTTTTTGATGGTGTAGAACCATCTTTTAATTACACTCATAATTGTCTGGGAGAAGGAGTTGTTTTTATTAATGAAACATCAACTGCTAACGTGGTTGGTTATCAATGGACTTTTGGCGATGGAGGTATTTCCACTGAATCTGATCCGGTTTATACTTATACCTCAGAGGGGGATTACGTAGTTAATTTGACTATAGAAACCACATTAGGCTGTCAGATCAGTGTAGCTGATACAGTCAGTGTGAGTTTTGATCCGCTGGCAGGTATCAGTTATAATCTTGCCGAAGTGAATGTTCCTGTGAACTTGCAAGGAGAAGACTTGACAGGTTTGAATGATGAGGTTGTAAGTTGGCAGTGGAATTATGGAGGTGAAGTTTTTTCCAGTGATCAGGATGCTTCAATAGTATTTGACACACCAGATGATTATCAGGTATCATTAGAGGTAACTACAAGACAGGGATGTGATTATACTGTCGATCAAGAGGTGTCGGTAGTTCAAGCCCAATGCCCCTACCCCGATTTTGAGACAAACAAATCATCGATGTGTATTGGAGAGAATGTTGTATTCACCAACACTTCAGTAAATGGCCCTGTAGCTTACTCTTGGGATTTTTGTAGTGGAGATTTTGAGGGTAACCCTACGGCGTCAGTATTATTAAGCAATAGTGTATTTAACGGTGATTTGCATTTTAATGTCTATAAGTCTGGGGGTGAGTACTTTGGGTTTGGCACAGACATATCGAGCGGTGATATCACACGTATTGCTTATGGTAAATCATTATCGTCAACACCACAGGTTTCTGTAATTCCAAATTCTACGGGACTATTAAAGGGCCCCGAGGAGTTGGAATTGTATCAGGAAGAGGATAATTGGTATGGGATAGTTGGAAATGCTGTGGATAATAAGCTTTATCGTTTAGACTTTGGCTCATCATTATCTTCTACACCTGCAGTCTCAGAGATTCATGATGGATCTAAGACACGTTTACCATTTAATATTGAGCTTCATCAGGTAGCAGATAGTATTGTTGGTATAGTTACAAGTGGGACTTCCTCGGAGTATTACGTATTAGACTTTGGCGCAAGTATTACCAATACTCCTAAAGTTGTGGTCCAGTCTTTACCTGTATCTGTTAGTAATTCCCGAGGCTTTTCGATGATAGAGGAGTGCGGGTCGTGGTATGGTTTGATAAGTTCATTGGGTGACAACAAGCTTTATAAGCTATCGTTTGGAGAGGATTTATCTTCAGGAGTACTATCGATGGATGAAATTGCTGGATATGGATTTTCGGATCCTTTTGGTTTGAAATTGTTAGCAGAGGGAGGGGCCTATTATGGGTTCCTTCAGCAAAGAGGAGGCGACTTGATACGGATAAATTTTGGGAATAGTATTTCTAATGTAGGGACTGTATCTGGTATAGGTAAGCTAGGAATTCTAGAATCCACGATGACAGGTTTCACGATAGTCGGAGATAGTAGTAAATGGTATGGGTTTGCGATACGTTCCAGTTCCAATAATTTATATCGGTTAGATTTTTCATCATCATGTAGTGCGAGTCAGTCTCTTAGCAGAGAAGCCCTTCCTCTGGGGGTATCCTACACTCAGTCAGGCACCTATCAAGTAGGCCTAAAGGTCACAGATGCTGAAGGTAGGAGCAGATCCACCAGAAAGTCAGTGACCGTCACCTCCGAAACCGCCCCACCAATCTCCTTCCTCACCACCAACATTGACTGTGCGACGAGCACCGCTACTTTTCAGGCCGATACCACACTTGGTGATTTTGAATCCTTACAGTGGGACTTTGGAGATGGGGCCACCGCCACCGGATATGAAGTCAGCCATCAGTTTGGTGCAGCAGGTTTTTTTGATGTGTCCGTAACTGGATCGAATACCGGAGCTTGTTCGAATACTGAATTACGTGAAATCAATATTTTTGCTACTCCAGTCAATCCAGATTTTCGGGTAGAAACGGAGCAGTTTTGTACCGGGAGCCAGGTGACCATGGTCAACCTTTCGGATGAATCCGGTTATGATGGTGAGTTGATCGATTACTTGTGGCAGATCGGAGATGAGAGCTACACTGACAGAGAGCCGCTTATTACATTTGATACGCCGGGTACATACAATGCTTCCCTTATTGTGAATATTCCTGGTTGTGAGTCAGAACCTATAGATACCACCTTTACCATTGAGTCCTCTACGGCAGCCGCATTTGCTTATGAGACGGACTGTGAAGGCAATCCGGTAATCTTTGAAAACCTGGTAGAAGATACGGGTACTCAATCTTATTTGTGGGATTTTGGAGATGGTTTTCAGAGTACAGAGTTTGCGCCAAATTACACGTATGCCAGTTCAGGCCTATATCAGGTTACTCAACAGGTAATAGCGAATAATGGTTGTGTTCGTACAGAAACCGAACAGGTAGAAGTGCTGGACATCCCAACCATTAACTTTCAAAATACTACCGGATGTGCAGGCAACCTTTTAGAGTTGACAGATGAGTCGGTTGTAGATAGAGCAGACATTGTCCAGCGCTATTGGTACCTGGATGATGCCATGAATCCATTTGATAGTGGGATCAGCGCATCGTTTACTCCAGAGCAAGGAACTTATGAGGTCACTTTGTCAGTCCTCGCTACAAATGGTTGTAGTTCAGAGGGCAGCCGCAGCATTCATGTTGATGAAAGCCCTGAAGCAGCTTTGGACATTGCGAACACATGCAATGGGGAAATCTGGACGTTTACAGATGAGTCTCCCAACCCATCCAGGCTCATTGATCGGGCATGGTATATCAATGGAATAGTACAGGAAAATACTTCAAAAGAATTTATTCACCTATTTGATTCCCCCGGGACTTACACGGTAGCTCTGGAGGTAACCGGAGTGAATTTTTGCCCAACTACCGTAATTCGTGAAGTGGAAGTGCTAGGGCTACCGGATGTGCGCATCCAATCATCTGATGGGTGCGCCGGTGATGATATTGTTTTGACTGACTCGCTGGTCAATATCAATGACGCCATTGTCAGCAGGACCTGGTTTGTCGATGGAGAGCGAATTGGAAACGGTCCCCAAGCCGTAATGGAAAACTATGATGAGGGAAGTTATGAAGTGAATGTTCAGATGATGTCAGCCAAAGGGTGCACTTACGAAGCTACCCGAATAATAAGAGTACAACCTGTTCCTGAGGCTGAATTCACGTTAAACGAAGATTTTGGGATTCACCCCTTTACATTAAATTCCATTTACCCTGGAGATTTAAGCAATGAAATCGCATGGTATTTAGATGGTGAATTAGTGGATACCACGGCCTCTTTAAATTATACCTTCGATGCCCCTGGTGCTTACCAACTCGATTTAGTCGTTCGTACTGATCAGGGTTGTAGGGATTCTGCTTCCACCACCATTCGTTCGATCATACCAGAGATAGACCTGGATCTTCGGAGTATTCTTGTGGAAGAGATCGAAGAAGATATTCGATTTTCAGCGATCATACAGAACAGGAGTAATTTGCCGTTGGATAATTTCAGACTTAAGGTTCAGTTTGAAGATCAGTTTCCAATTTATCAGGATATCAATAGACGAATAAATGATGGTTCCACCATTAGAGAAGACCTGGACTTCAATTTATCAACCCTGATGAATATCGATTATATATGCTTTAGCCTGGTGTCTACAGATTTTGACGAAGAGGACTTGCGTAACAATGAGTTTTGTCTTTCCTTTCGTGAAAATGCGCAGCTAATCGAGGCTTATCCGAATCCAACAGATCGATACTATACCTTCAAAGTGGTAAGCCCTTCATCAGGAGAGATCACAGTTACCTTAGTCGACCTGGTCGGGAGGGTGCAGAAAATATTTCGTGACAATGCTGTCACTGGCTTAAATCAATATGAACTAGACTTGGTAGGCATCGAAGCTGGGGTTTACAGTCTCATTATCCAAACACAGACAGGTACGCTTAAAACCCGCATCGTCAAACAATAATCCCCGCTCATCTGGCAAATGGTTTGTAAATTGAATTAGAATTATTAATAAGAATCCAAATATTTACAATTATTATTACATTTGCAGCAAATAAAATTTGGAATGAAGTTAAATTCACTACACTTGAAACTAGATGAGATAGACAGGAAGATTTTAGAGATTCTTCAATCAAATGCTAAAATAACAAATGCCCAATTATCAAAAGATATTGGTCTATCTCCTGCCCCAACTCTTGAGCGTGTGAAGAAGCTTGAAAACTCTGGAATTATCAAGAGTTATCATGCAAAGTTGGATACAGAAAAGATTGGTTTAGGCGTTCATACGTTTGTTCAGGTGACACTGAAAGGACACAATAAGAAGAATATCGATCTATTTTTAGCCGAGATTAACCAAATCCCGGAGGTAATCGAATGCCATCACATCACAGGTTCTGGAGATTTTATTCTCAAGGTTATCTCTAAAGACATTACTTCCTATCAGCGATTGATGCTGGAAAAGGTCAGTGAAATAGATGTGGTGGATAGCCTACAATCTATGGTGATACTTTCTACCTTTAAGGATAGTAAAGTAATGCCCGTCCCTACATCATGATAAAAGAGCAAAATTTGATTCTTACTGGACATCAGGTCCAGCAGATTATCCGTCGGATAGCTTTTGAAATTTATGAGAACAACTTTGATGAAAAGAACATCACCATCGTTGGAATTTATGACAAGGGCTATTCAATCGGAGAAATGATTGTGAATCAACTTTCAGAAATTGCTCCGGAAGTCAAAACCAGCTTGGTTAAGTTAACCATCAATAAGGACAAGCCTGCAGCTTCTGAGGTAGCATTGGATGTAGATAGCAAGGAATTGAAGGGTAAGTCGATTGTACTGGTCGATGATGTGCTGAACTCTGGCAAAACAATGGCCTATAGTTTCAAGGCTATTCTGGATGTAGAAGTGAAAAAGCTTCAAGCCGCAGTACTTGTTAATAGAAGTCATAAGCGTTTTCCTGTTCTGGCCAATTACATGGGCTATGAACTTTCCACCACGATAGATGAACACGTAGAAGTGATTTTGGGAGAACAAAAGGGTGTTTACCTTTATTAGTTTCGATCGCCTGTGATGTAATCTTTATACAAGTCTGGTTTTCTAATCAGCATTTCCAGACTGAGCATGACCAATTCTCCCATGGATGCACATGCCAGAAACTCCCGATCTTCATAAAAATCAGCTAATTCCTCTCCAAGTTGTTTTACATTTTCTGTAGACGATAACCGATCTATGCACATAGTGTTGAGTAGGTCCTCCACTCTTACACGATCCATCTTCATTCGGTTAGCGATGAGCGAACGTTCCTCGCGCTGGTACTGATGAACCGACTCAGGAGTCATGTTTTTTAAGCCTATCTGAATGATCGGGTTGTTTTGTTTGAAATATTGAGGTAGGTAAATAGCACGTCTTCCTTCATAGGATTGCTGATCAAAATCGATTGCGCGGATGCGGTAATCAACCTCTTCAAAATCTGGAGTGATATCAATAACGAAGTTGTTGGAGTGCATATCTCCTAATAACCGAACAAAGCATCGTTCATTAAATTTTACAAATTCCTTAGCTAGTCGAATCTCATTCAGGTTGGGATTGTCCAAATGTGTTTTAATGAACTGATCACCAGGAATTCCTACGATGTGTTCCTCGATCAGCGTATCCCTAAAGACAAGATACTGCAGTTTATTGGGTGATAAGAGGTGTTCCAGTTCCAACCCATAAATTCGGGAGGCATCTGCATGTTTGATGTAGAAGTAATCAAAGTTGTCGTTGATGCGATTGACCACTCTTATTCTAAACGGTTGCGTATTTCCATACACACATAGGTCCACTCGATCTATAAACAAGTGATCCATCACAGACATATCACCATCTGCTTTCATTAACGCGTAGATTTTCTTCAACGAAAGGTAGATGTTGTTCATTTCCTCCTGCGGGAAAAAGACGGTTTCCCACAGTGTGTCCTTGCCACTGCCATCATATAGCGGTATGGAGTTGTCATACCTGAGCAAGCTGGGATAGTCAATGGGCAGATTGCTTTCCCGGTCATACTTGATCAGATACGACCGCAACTGATCGCTGATTTTTATCGGAATTTTCTTTTTGCTGATAATTGCCATCCTAAGTCAATTCTTTTAAAAACAACTCTTTCGCCTGATCGGCCCATGACCTAAATACTTCTCCCACTGGCTGATGTTTTGGTACATAGTCGTTGAGTAGTGAAATATCAAAGCGATCACTGTAAATACCGGCACCGGATTTTTTAGCGTCTATGGCATTGCAGGCTTGTTCATAATGGCCTTCTACTGGAACCATCAGCACCGGTTTCCCAAGATACATGGCCTCACACACTGATTCGAAACCAGCAGTAGTCACATAACCATTACAACTGGCCATTTTTTCAATGAACTTTTGGTCATCAAGTTGATGGTAAGTAAGTGTATCGTCCACCTTGTGGGTTTTGGGCATGTCTTGTTTGTCCCAAAAGCAATGAATTTCCTGAGCAGGACTGGACTGGTGAAACCGATCTACTTCCGTAGAATAGCCTGAATTGACCATGTATACCAGATAGTGCTTGCCGGCAGTAGCAGACCTATTGGTGACTTCCTCTCGCAACAGAGGCGGAACTACTACTAATTTCTTTTTCGTGTCATAACTGAAGGGTTGAAAGCTAAGAGCCAATACCTTATCAGCTCCGAGACTCGCCACTTTATTGCCCATTTTCAGAGAAGCTTTATCCAGAGGTCTGTTAGGAGGGAAGTCAAATTCTGGATGAGCAATGAGAAACTGATGTGCGATGCAGATAAACTTTGCCTTTGGTCGCTTAGAGAAATTGTACAGCCCTCCGAGGAAGTCATAAAAATTGATAATGACATCAGGCTCGTCTTGCTTCACAAGTGCATCAATACGCTGAATGGATTTTAGATACGTTTTGCTTTTCAGCAATGAGTAAACCACTGTTCTAAAGGGCTTAACCGATTTTTGGTTTTTGTCAGTGACAAAATTAGGACTGTCCAGATGCTCTACCGGAGCCCCTATTTTGTCGAGAAAGAATTGAGGAATGTTTCTTCGTTTACTTTTCCCTACGATTACGCGCATGACTTCATGCCCTTCGGTTCGAAGTATTTTGGCCAGTGAAAGCGCCTGGGTCATGTGTCCACGACCTTCTCCCTGTATAATAAATAGGTATTTCAATTCTCCGCAGTTTGTATGAGACAATTTACTTCATATCAAGAGGAGTAAACCAATATCGCAGAAGGTTTTACAGAATGTTAATCCAATGTAGTTTAGTTAAGTGATCAATAACTGTCATTACGACACAGGAGAAATCTTCCTCTTAATAATAAGACACTTTCCTTGATAAGGAAGATCCCACTGGTCGAGCACCTCTAGTCGAGCACCTCTAGTCGAGCACCTCTAGTCGAGCACCTCAATGCTACAGGGTGGTATGTTAGGGCCTGCTGAAAAAGTCTGGAGTGTACCAGCTACGAGGCGGCAAAGAGAAGCTATATATTAATATTGCGATCTGAAGCTAACGAAGTAGATGGTATGCTCCAGGCTAGTTTGAAAATATCGTTCACCGATATTTTCAGGCGCATGGAAAAATGGGAATGCTTGCTAAAACCCTTGCACTTGCTGAAAAAAATTACACTTTTAAATACATCATGACAATGAAAGTCAAGCAGTTACATTACCAGAAGCGTTTTTCAGCAGGCCCTATGTTAGACTAAATGACAGGAATGTCAATCTGCAAAACGCAGGGTAAACTCTGTGCCATCATTGATCACGGACCTCACAGCAATGTTTCCCCGATGATTTCTCATAATCTGCTTGGAAAGACTTAGTCCGATTCCGGAGCCACTTTTTTTCGTGGTGAAAAATGGGATAAAAATTTTCTTCAGGGCTTCTTCTTCTATCCCAGGTCCATTGTCCCGTATGGAAATGTAAGCGCCGCCTTCTGATTTTTTTTGTGCCTTGAGCCAAAGCTTTTTCTCTCCTTCATGCTCATCGTTTTCCGCTAAGGCCTGGATAGCATTTTTCACAATATTGATGATGACTTGTTCTATCTGGTGCTCGTCAATGCGGATGCACAGGTCCGAAGGTACGTCATCTTCTATGGTGATATCTGCTTCCTGAATATCGTTTTTCAGCAGTGCTTTAACGTGCTCTAGCAGATCTTTGACATTTACATCGGAGAAGTTAGGAAGCGTAATGCGTGTCATGTTGCGGAAGTCACTCACAAACTTGATTAAGCTTTCACTTCTGCGATGAATGGTATGAAGCGCTAGATGGAAGTCTTCTACCTGGTCATTACCTATCTGATTAACGTCCTGACCATTATCCAGCCAATCTTCCATTTCAGACTCCAACGTTCTTGCCAAAGAAGATATAGGCGTAACACTGTTCATGATCTCATGAGTCAAGACACGGATAAGGTTCTGCCATGCCTCCATTTCTTTTTCTTCCAGCTCACTTTGGATGTTTTGAAGAGAAATGAGTTTAAACTCTTTGCCACGTAGTGATAACTCAATGGCGTAAATTGCCAACTGAATCTCGCCTTCATCATCATTTCTAGAAATTTTGACCAGATCTCTACCTCCGGTTCTCAGGTTTTTAAGGGTGCTAATCAGATCGTCATTCACAACCTTTAGTTGGCGGACATTCTTAAGGTGCTTGACGCCCAAAAGGGTTTTTGCCGCGGAGTTGATGATCTGAACTTCTCCTTCTTTATCGAAGGTGATGATCCCAATGGCTACATGCTGAACGATCGTTTTGAGGTATTGATAATGTGCTTCTTTCTCTGCACGAATATCTCTGAACTTCCGCATGACAGCATTAAACTCTACATAAAGGTTATCCATACTCGATCCGGATTTTTTTTCCGGATAGGTATGCGAAAAATCATCCCACTGTATACTTTGGAGGAAACTGATAATCTCACGATTCGATTTTTCCAGGAAGTAATAAAGGTAATACCCTTGTATCACCACTAAGGTAAAAATCAGGAGTTTGGTGAACGTATAGCTCTCCGTATAGTAGAGACTCGCCAATAGGAAAATCGTAAGTCCAAGTAAAATTACCCTACCAGCGAGCTGATATTTAAACTTCTTATAAACCATATTTCTCCAGTCGTCGGTAGAGGGAAGCTCGTGTCAGCCCCAGTTCCTTAGCGGCTTGAGAGATGTTGCCATTGTGTTTATTGATGGCGCGTTCGATTACACTGCGTTCCACCTCATCCAGATTGAAATTATTGGAGTCATTGGACACATTACCCTCTGGTTTTTGTGAAAGAAAGAAGAAGTCATCTGGTTGTAATGACGAGGAGTCGCTCATGATGATGGCGCGCTCAATAGCATGCTGAAGCTCCCGTATGTTACCAGGCCAGGTATACTTTTGCAGTTTTTTAATGGTATTGGCGGAGAATCCGTCTATGTTTTTTCGATACTTCTGGTTGTACATTTTCACAAAATGATCGGCCAAAAGTGGAATGTCGTCTATCCGGTCTCTCAAAGGCGGAAGTTGTATCTCTACAGTGTTGATTCGGTACAATAAGTCCTGACGAAAAGTATTGTCATTGACCATTTCATAAATCGGCATATTCGTAGCACAGATTAATCGAATATCAATGGCCATTGATTGGTTGGACCCGATTCTGGTCACCTCGCGTTTCTGTAATGCTGTCAATAGCTTCGACTGCAAAGGCATACTGAGGTTGCCAATTTCATCCAGAAAAAGGGTTCCGTTATTCGCTACTTCAAATCGTCCCGGACGGTCTTCTTTAGCATCTGTAAATGATCCTTTTTTATGACCAAACAACTCGCTTTCAAACAGCGATTCGGTAATCGCTCCCATATCCACGCCGATAAACACGTTGTCCTTTCGCAGGGATTTCTGATGAATTGCTCTGGCAATTAGCTCCTTACCGGTTCCGTTTTCACCGAGGATCAAAACATTCGCATCCGTTCCAGCTACTTTATCAATGATCTTGAAAACTTCCTTAATCTCATTACTGGTGCCAATAATATTTTTGAATGCGAGGTTGCTGTCTTCCTGTAACTGCTTGCTGGTTTGTTTTAGCTGCGTTACTTCTTTGTAGGACTCTTTCAGCTTGGCCGCACTATTTAGCGTGGCGATGAGTTTTTCATTTTGCCATGGCTTCAGCACAAAATCAGTAGCACCTGCTTTCAACGCTTTTACCGCCATTTCCACATCACCAAAGGCAGTGATAAGAATAACGACAGCTTGCGGGTCTTTATCCAGAATTTGTTCCAGCCAGTAGAAACCTTCCTTACCCGAAGTAATGTCCTTGCTGAAGTTCATGTCCAGAAGGATTAGATCATACGTGTCATTGTTCAGCAGGAAAGGTATCTTCTTAGGGTTCTTTTCAATGAGTACCTCCTTAGCATGTTTCTTTAGTAGCATTTTAGCTGCTAGCAACACATCTTCATCATCATCTATTATGAGTATTTTCCCGAGTTCTTTATCCACGTTATTCAATGTTTGGTTTATAAGTGTCCATAATAATGCCAAAGGGGAAAATAGGCCTTATTTTTCCAATATCAATGATTGAAGGAAAGAAAGTGTTCATAAATGTACACTACCTACAAGAAATGTGTCCTTATTCGTACATCTTTAAATAGGAGAGGTTTGGAAGACCAGATACATATGGGAGCTCTGCCTTCAGCTTCTCAAAAGTGGTAAGCACCTTCAGGTACTTGATTTGTGATTCGATGTACTTATCCTGTTGGATATTGAGTTTAAACAAGTCACTTTCACCATTTTCGATATTGAATATTTCAGCATCGAGTAGTCTTTGGTAATTGTTGGCCAGTTGCAAATACTGCTCGGTAAGTTGCCGGTTGGCAGTTAGTTCCATAAAAGTAGATCTGATTTGAGCAGCTACCTGTTGCTGTGTTTGTAGTAGGTCATACCCCAGACTTTCGATTTGTAGTTTTGATTTTTGAAGCTTACCACGTTCTTTTCTGAGCAATATTGGAAATGAGAAATCAACACCTAGCTTGTAGTTTTCACCAATATCGATCGGTTCAGAGCCATTGATGCTAAAGGGTGCGTCAATGAAATTATAGTTAAGGTCTAACTGCGGCTTGAGGCTTTCACGATACCACTGCTGCTCTACTTCATACTGACCTTGCTTACCTTTTACTTTTTGTATTTCCGGATGGTTGGTATTGGCCCAGGAGATGATTTTATTCATCGTGCTGTCTACAGGGACGATCCAGTTCGAGCTGGTTGCCAATGGGATAGCACCCTCGGGTAGTTCGAGCGGGATATTGTTATCTGACCAGAGGTGAATGGACATCAAAAGACGTGCATTATTGAGGTCCACCCTGGCAGTAATGTAATCCGCTTGCCTATTCTGATAAGTGATTTTTGCCTGAACAGTATCCACTACAGCGGCTTCTCCATACTCAAAGTCCAGCTTCACTCGCCGGAAGATTTCCTCCGCTATGCTCATGCTCTGTTCCATTAGCTCAAACTGCTTGTAACTGAAATACCAGTTCCAATAGGCTTTAACAATTGTATAAAGCGCTTTATTGGTCAGTTTAACGCGTTCAGCTTTCGCAATGTCACCATAGATTCTCGCCTGCTTAATAAGGGTTCTACGTTCATCAATGAAAAGTCCTTTTCCCAGCGGAACACTAACCCCTGCAGTAAACTGCCAATAGTCTTCTCCCGGAGATACGTAATCCTCTCGATTGAGGTATTCTCCTGAGTTTCGGGTGGCTTCAATCTTCGGATCTATAGGAAACCAGACGGGGATTTTTAATGCGCTGTAGAATTTATTCCAGTACTCCGTATCCTTATAGTCTTTCAAGTTGTAAGTGGAAATAAGTTTAGGATCCAAAGTGCCTTTTGCTGCAAGTATTTCAGCTTCTGCAAATTGATCTTGCAAACCAGCTTGCTTAATGATCGGATGATTAGTTCTGGATAGCTCAAGGATATCATCTAAGGAAATGCTCAGAGAATCCTGGGCCCAAAGAATGGGATGAGCCAGAGTCCCAAAAAGTATGATCAGTGCTAATCTCATTTTTTATCTGATTGCATTTTCACTTCGCCATTCTCATAGATACTAGGCGGGAAGCCGTTAAGTTGTCTCCAGAGTTCGTACCAGATGGGCACATCATTGAGCATAACCCAACCCTTGATGCCAGAGCCCATTCGCAGTTGCTCGGGCCATTCATCTTGCTCCGGGTCAGGAGTTACCAACATTCTGAAGTATCCAGGTTTGCTTTCCACACGGTCGATAACGCTCACTACGCCTCCAAAAGTACCAACAGACACATTGGGCCATCCTGAAAACTGTAATGCAGGCCAACCGTCAAACTGAATTCGTACAGGTCGTCCGGTACTGATAAAGGGCAGATCCATTGCTTTCACATACATCTCTGCGGCCTTATCGTTGTTTTCAGGCATAATTGTCGCCACAGCTTCGCCTTCTTTAATGGTCTCGCCTATTCCCGCTTTTAGCGCCTTGACCAAATACCCGGATTGGGGTGCGATAATCTGATACTGTTCATTGCGAATCTCCATATTGCTATACTCATTTCGCATTTTACTCAATGTGGCTTCTGTATCGTAGATATCTGCAATAGTAGATGACAAGTCCGATTGAGACTTACTGATCTTATCCTGATACTCAGCCTCTATCCCCGCAAGATTGACCCGTGTATTAATGAGCTCAGCCTGACTTTCAAGCCATTTGTTTTCAGCGGAGATTACTTTTGCCATGCTTGCCTGAAACTTCGATTCCATCTCCTGGAATTTGGTCAATGAAATGTTGCCAGCTTCGTATCGTTTTTTGTTTCGGTTAAAAATGTTCAAGGCATTGTCATAAGTGATTTTCTCAGCCTCATACCCAATGCTATCGCTCTGTAACTTAAAAGCTGCTTGCTTAAGTTTGTTTTCTCCTTGCTTGAGCTTCATTTGTCTGCCTTGTCGCAATGCGGCCACTTGATTTTCCAGTGCTCTTTGTTTGGCGCGTTTGGCCTCTAGCCCATTTTCCTTCGCCGCTATTTGCTGACGGATTCTTTCAAGAAGTTTTGGATCAAAATACTTCTCCTTTACTTCAGCAAGTGTAAGAATGGTATCACCCTTACCGATGTATTGGCCTTCACGGACATTCCAGTGAGTGATTCTTCCGGCAATCGCAGTTTCGATGGTTTGAGGTCTATTTTCTGGATGAAAAGCCGTGAGTTCACCAGTACCCCGTATGTTTTGCTGCCAAGGAAGAAACATGGCTAGAAATGTAATGCCGCCTAAGACCAAAATGACTCGCGCCAGAAGTCGGCCCATTCCCGGGGTTTTTAAAGTACGCAAAGAATAAAAATCTCTTTCGTTCAGAGAATCAGCGTCTTTGTTATTTGAAATATCTAACATATCAATAGATTTTTTGAACGATAGACTCGTTTTTAATCACATTTTCGAAACTATCGTCGGCAACTATTTTCCCATCTTCCATGTACATGACACGGTCTACCGCTGACATGACTAAAGGATCATTAGAAACCACAATGAGCGTCCATTGGTTATCTGGGTCGGTCAACATTTTAATTAGGTTTAAGCGATCGAATTTTTGAAAGTTCCCAAAAAAATCATTCAAAATTAGAAGGGAAGGATTTTTCGCTAAGCATCTTGCCAGGATCATTTTGTTGATGAAGGAGCTGCTAAATCCTTTTCCTGCACTCAATATCTCAGTGTTAAAGCCATTCGGTAATTCATAAATTTGATCTGTTAACCCCACTTTTTCTATCGCCGTGATCGCATGATCCATACTGGCAAATGGCTTACCCACCAGGATATTATCAATTACCGACCCTTCAAAAATATCTTCCTGAGATACGTTTTTACCAATACGGTCTCTTAAATAGGTCATGTCTAAATCCCGTAGATTGTATCGGTTATATGTTAAAATACCACTATAGTCTGTATGAATTCCAGCTATTGTATTCGTTAAGGTTGTTTTTCCTGATCCGATTCCTCCGGCAATACAGATTCGTTCACCAGCTTCGATGCTAATGTTAATGTCCTTTAGCGAAGGGGTTGATTTTCCAGGGTATTTGTAGCTCAGGTTTTTGATGTTCACCGAGATGCCCGATTCTTTAATTTGCGATTTTGGAATGTCTATACCCCCGGATTGCTCCAATGGCAGATCGGTAACATGGGCGATTTTATCAACTGCCGTGAGCATATCGTAAACGACATCCATGTACATGATGATTTTCTCCACGGAGTTCAGTATCAGGATAATGATCACCTCAGCAGCAACAAACTGACCAAGAGTAATCTCTCTGTTAACTACCAATATGGTACCAATTATTAATAAACCTCCGGTCACAACTGCCTTAAAAAGAAGGACATAGCTGTATTGCATAATCAGCACTTTGAAATGTTGACTTCTGTTTTTGAGGTAATTGTTGACGTTATAGTCTGTTTTTTTAATTGGTAAGGTGGTATTTCCTGAGAGCTTAAATGAGTACAGCGTTCGCGCCATCTCTTCCAGCCAATAAACGACTTTGTATTTGTATTTGGACTCGATAATGGATGATTTCAACCCTTTTGGACCAGTTAAATAAAATATTCCAAATAGAATTGATAACAGGACGATCCCAAAAAAGACAAAAAATGGGTGATAAAATGACAGTAAGAGTAGGCCAAAGATGATTTGAATAGCCCCAGTTGATAAGTCAATCAGGAGTTTAGGCAAGCCCTTTTGAAGGGTGAGTACATCAAAGAACCGGTTCATCAGCTCAGGGACATGCAAGTTCAATACAGATTCCATTTTGATCCGTGGTACACGAAAAGCAAATTCAAAAGCAGCTTTTGTGAATACACGCCTCTGTAAGTACTCTACAATCGTAATCTGAAAGACTTGTAAAACGCCAGTACCCAATACGGCAATGATCACAAAACCGATTAGAACATAAACTGAGCTAAAAACAACACCTCCACTGATCAGTTCCACAGCAGCCTGAATTCCTAGAGGTAGACTCAAACTGAGTAAACCAATTAGAGCGGCATAGACATATACGTAAAAAATATCCTTTTTCTCCGCAGATAGTAGTCTGTAGAGTCGTTTGAGTGGAGTGATATACTTGGCATGCTCGCTGGTTGAATCCTGATCACTTACCAGAGATTGGTAATCAAAAACAGAGAGAAAGATGACTTTCAGATCATCAGTACAGGCAAGATCTAACTCTTCAAGATCACTTGCTGTCCATTCCTCTACCTCTTTACTCCGAATTTTTTTGATTTTATACTTTTTATTGATCTTTTGGATGAGAACCGGACATAGTTCATCATCTTTTGCAAAAACAATGATCGGAGCAACGTGCTCTTTCATAAACTCTTTGAAGGGTCTCTCTTCTAAATGCTTTTCAAGCATGATCATCCCAGACTCGCTTCCAGCTTCTACCAGGTCACGAATGAACTCCACCAGATCTTCATTATCATAAATTCGATCAAGAGAATCAGTACCAGTAAGTATGGCACTGTCTGCGTCAATATTCAACGTAGCAGAGCATTCTTGAATGGTTCTCAGAATTTGTAGATTATTCATGCTTCAATCGTTTTGAAAATCATGTTTTTGATGAAATGATAATTAGCGGAGTAGGGGTCCTCCAGCTGACTAAGCTCTGTTAGTGATCTTAGATGTTCAGCAAAGAATACTTGCTGATTGGATGCTTCAAGAGCAGTTGAAGCCAATGCATGTGAAAAAGTAAAATTAGGATTAATTGTTTCAATCAGAAGCGCGATGCGATGGCATAATGTCTTATATCCTTTAAATAAACCTTTTTCATTGTCTTTATCTACCTGTTTGGTTAAGTACGTTTTATCAGACTCAGCGATCACGATTTTATTCAATGCCTCTTCATCTATATCAGGAAACGTTTCATCGGGCACTTTCCTCTCTGTGATGAGGTGAATAATCTTATCCAGCTTCTCTCTGGAATCTTGAAGATGATGCGTCTCATATTCAATTTTATACTCCATCCATGCCCAGTACCAGGCGATTAGATAGACCAGCAATTTGTGTTTGTTTCCAAAATAGCGATAGATCGATGCTTCGGTGGATTCAATTCGCGTTGAGAGTTTTTTGAAAGTAAAAGCCTCAAAACCAATCTCACTTATCAGCTGTATACTATCTAAAACAATCCTTTTACCAAGGTCAGTTGACTGGGGGTCTTTGCAGTATAAATTACTACTCAACTGTATTTGAATACTTGACATGATACGATTACTTCCGTGTGTGATAGTAAAGCTATCAACTAATTTCATCAAAGAGTGTTCGATTACTTTTATTTTTCACAAAAAAGGTTAATTTTGATATCCTATTAGTCCTTTTATTTTGAGTTTTTGATCTTTAGGTTCAATCCGGGAGCGGGTTGGACCTTTTTTTGTGTCCGATAGCGAACATACCCTGTTCTATTTTGTACAAGATCAACCATCCTACATAGTTGTTACAAAGATTAACTGATTGAAAATCAGTTAAATACATTTATTGGCACCCTAATTGGCATAAGGTGAGCAGACTTTACAAAAATTATGGACCGAAAGATTCAAAAGAAAAAATGGACGCTTAAGCGTATCGCGACCTGGGGTGGTGCAGGTTTATTTGTTGCATTTGTTTTATACAGTTTCATTTTCGCAGAAGGCGGCTCCCGTCTTAACGTGGAGAAGGAAAAAGTGAACATAGCCACTGTCGTGGAAGGTGAATTCAGAGAGTTTATCCCTGTGGACGGTAGCGTCCTTCCAATCAAAACTATCCGACTAGATGCCATCGAAGGTGGAGTGGTAGAAAAGAAATACTATGAAGGCGGTATCCTGGTAGATGAAGGCGATACCATTCTTAAGCTGTCAAATAACGACTTATTGCAAAACTTTGTTCGTGAAGAGACACAGGCGTTTATCTTGATGAACAACCTCGAGAATACAAAACTAAGTCTCAAACAAAATCAATTCGACTTAAAAAGAACTTTAGTGGAATTGGACTATCAGATTGATGAAGCTTACGATGCTTACAAGCGTGGTAAGGAGCTTTACAACGAAAAGATAATCTCAGAGCAAGAGTTTTTGACACTAAAGAGGTCATATGAACGTCTTCGAGACAGTAAAGAGATCCAGATAGAATCCGCTAAGTTCGACTCTCTCAATGCAAAACTACAGATTGCGCAGGCTGAAGCAACGCTTACGAGAACTCGCAACAACCTGGAGATGATCAAGAAAAATCTTGATAACCTGTACATCAAAGCGCCAATCGCTGGTCGTTTGAGTACCGTGAATGCTGAAGTAGGTGAGTCAATATCTCCGGGACAAAACATAGGTCAAATAGATGATCTAAACGGTTTTAAAGTTCGCGCTTCTATTGATGAGCATTACATCGCGAGGATTTATGAAGGCCTGCGCGGTACGTTCCCATTTGCGGGAAGTGACTATGCGCTGGAGATCACCAAAGTGTATCCGGAAGTGGCGAATGGATTGTTTGCGGTAGATATGACATTTACCGATACCATTCCGCAAGGAATCAGAAGAGGGCAAACCTTGCAGATCAGATTGCAACTAAGTGAGAACATTACGGCGATACAGATTCCTAGAGGTAGTTTCTATCAAACGACTGGTGGTAACTGGATTTTCATACTCAATGAAGGTGAAGATGAGGCTGTAAGAAGAGAAATCCGATTAGGAAGACAAAATCCTCGATTCTATGAAGTAATTGAAGGTTTGCAACCTGGGGAAAAAGTGGTAGTCTCTTCATACGAAGGGTATGAAGATAAGGACAAACTGGTATTCAAATAAAACTCAGTAATAAAGGATCATATACAACAACTAAACTTTAAACTAATGGAAAACGCAAAAGCACTAATCAAAACAGTGGGACTCAAGAAGTTCTACTACACCGATGAAATAGAAACCACCGCACTGGCAGGAGTCAACCTTGAAGTGAAAACTGGCGAGTTTGTAGCTATCATGGGACCATCTGGTTGTGGTAAATCTACGTTACTTAACATCGTAGGTTTATTGGACAACCCTTCAGAAGGAGAGTTTCATTTCACAGACCAGGAAATCTCTACTTACTCAGAGCGTAAGAGAGCGGAGTTAAGAAAAGCCAACATTGGGTTTGTATTTCAGAGCTTTAACCTGATCGACGAACTGACAGTGTATGAAAACATCGAGTTGCCATTGATCTACTTGAAGTACTCTTCATCAGAGCGTAAGAAAAGAGTGGAAGAAGTAATGGAGCAGATGAAAATCATGCATAGAAGAAATCACTTCCCGCAGCAGCTCTCAGGTGGTCAGCAGCAGCGTGTGGCTATTTCCAGAGCAGTGGTGGCTAAGCCAAAGTTAATTCTTGCCGATGAGCCTACGGGTAACCTCGATTCGGCTAACGGACAGGAAGTGATGAACCTACTGACTGAATTGAATGAAAATGGTACCACGGTAGTCATGGTGACACACTCACCTATTGATGCCGAATATTCTCACAGAGTGATTCATTTGTTTGATGGTCAGATCGTATCAGAAAACATGAACGCCAAAGACAACGCATTAGTTTAATACTGTTGTATGCTAGGGCCGACCGCTCCCGGGAGGCCCTTTTTTCACATTACAAATCAAAAACTCAAGATGAGGACATTAATATTTGCTGTTTGCTTTCTTGCTGGCACATCTCTGCTCGCACAGGAAAATAACGTAGTGGAACTAGGATTGGAAGAATGCATTAATACGGCACTGGATAGAAACATCTCATTAAAGCAAGCTAGAAACAATGAGATTATTGCAGAGTCCAATCGCTTGCAATCAATTATGAATTTTTTCCCCACATTGTCTGCAGGGATTAATTACGATTATTTCTTTGGCAACTTTTTTGACACCAATGCAGCCAGGCAAGTAAGTGAAACCACAAATAGTTCTAACCCTAATCTGTCATCGAGTGTGGTTCTGTTTAATGGGTTTTCCAATCACCATCAGTTGCGTCAGCGAAAGCAGGAGTTAGTGGCAGCCACTGAAAATACCAAAAGCACCAGACAGAATATCGAGAGCCTTATTTTGAGCTCGTACCTGACGGTTATTCTTGATAAGGAGAACATTAAAATTGCTAAAGAGCGGGTAGAGTTGTTACAAGCACAACTTGATCGTGAAAAAAAGAGAGAATCTGTAGGTGTTGGTAGCTTGGAGTCAGTTTACAATTTTCAAGGGCAATTAGCCAATCAGAAGTTGACTTTGGTAAATCTTGAAAATACCTTGAAGCGTGATTTGTTAACCCTTTTCCAAGCGATGAATTTAGATTTGGCAGGAAAGGATTATGTGGTAAAACCATATGCTGTAGATGAATCAGAACTTCTTTTAGAAGAGCAGCCGTATGAAATTTTGCTTGAGGAAATATTAACGAAAGCACCTGCCTTAAAAGCTGCAGAATCCTCATTTGAGGCATCTAGATATCAATTGAAGTCTGCCAGAGCGCAAAGATTACCCACCGTATCCGCTTTTGGTCGTGTGGGATCTAACTATTCATCAAATGGAGCGCGGAATCCCTCTACTGGAGAGTATGAGCCAAATGCTACGTTTTCTGAACAGATTGAATACAACGAATTTCAATATGTGAATTTTTCCCTTTCGATCCCGATTTTTACCAGGTTCCAGACAAGTAATAACATACAGACCTCTAAGGTGACAATGGCCAATGCAGAACTAGATGTAGCCAGTGCCATAAACACTATGACCAATCTTGTCCAGAGCGTTTATTTGGATTTGGTTTCGGCGCAACAGACCTACAAGTCTGCAAAGGAAAACCTTGAAGCTACTTCTCAAACCTTTGAGTTTATGAAAAAGCGCTTTGAGACAGGAAACACGGACTTTTATACGTATTTGGAAAGTTTAAATAATAAGAACAGGGCAGAACTTGAACTGGTTAATGCCAAATACAGCATCGTTTTCAGACAGAAAATCCTCGAACTGTATAGCAGTTCAGAGTTGGCGAAAAACTAATACCCGATCTTTCTGCATAAAGAAATACAAAGAATCACCAACCAACATGCCAGTGAAAGCTCCTTCGGGGGCTTTTGTTGTTTTTGTATCTCTAGGGTTAAAGGGATCTAAGGAAACGACTCCCTCTGCACATTTAAATAGAAGTCGCCCTGATTTGATTTGAAAGTGATCAATGTTGGTATAAGGTAACTCTGTCAGTAGATTTCCAAACTGGTCAAAGATGTACAGCCCATCTTGGCGATCACTGATAAGAACCAGATTTCTGTAAGCTCTGATGTGTGTGACATTTTCCACATCAATATCAAGTGGGTTTGCAAACAAAAGTTGCTTGGTTTGTAGGTTGTACTTTCTCAATTCATTATAGCTGCTCGTCAAAACCCAAAGACTGTTATCGATACCCGG